>NZ_JAJGQG010000013.1:0-125973 GCF_020783795.1 Xanthomonas sp. NCPPB 1067 | reverse complement strand
TCTTGGGTGGGCGCCCCATCTCGATCCCTTGTTTCCACGTTGGGATCATAGATTACCATTATGTAAACACCCTCTAAATCATCTGCAGGTTCAATGCCCGCCCCGGCTGCACCGCTCGGTCAGACGGCAGCGCATCGCCGAACAGGTCGTGCTCATCGCTGTCGGTGATTTCCACGTCGACCAGGTCGCCGACCTTCAGGCCAAGCTCGCCACCGTTCTGGATATGCACCAGGCCATCGATCTCCGGCGCATCGGCGCGCGAACGCGCCACGGCGATGTCGTCCTCGATCAGGTCGACCAGGCATTGCTGCACGCTGCCGATCTTGGCCTCCAGCCGCGCGGCGGAGATCTCGGCCTGCCTGGCCATGAAGCGGGCCAGCCGCTCCTGCTTCACCTCTTCCGGCACCTGATCCGGCAATGCGTTGGCGCTGGCGCCGTCCACCGGCGAATACGCGAACGCGCCGACGCGATCCAGCTGCGCCTGGTCCAGGAACTCCAGCAGCGATTCGAACTCGGCATCGGTCTCGCCGGGGAAGCCGACGATGAAGGTGGAGCGCACGGTGATCTCCGGGCACATCGCCTTCCAGCGCTGCACGCGCTCCAGGGTCTTTTCCACCGCACCGGGCCGCTTCATCAGCTTGAGGATGCGCGGGCTGGCGTGCTGGAACGGGATGTCCAGATACGGCAGCAGCTTGCCTTCGGCCATCAACGGGATCACGTCGTCCACGTGCGGGTACGGGTAGACGTAATGCAGGCGCGTCCACACACCCAATTCCGACAGACCTTCACACAGCGCCTTCATGCGGGTCTGGTACATGCGGTCGCGCCATGGGCGCTCGGCATACTTCAGGTCCACGCCGTAGGCGGAGGTGTCCTGCGACACCACCAGCAACTCCTTGACCCCACCGCGCACCAGCCGCTCGGCCTCGCGCAGCACCTCGTCCACCGGGCGCGAAGCCAGGTCGCCGCGCATCGAGGGAATGATGCAGAAGCTGCAACGGTGGTTGCAGCCCTCTGAAATCTTCAGGTATGCGTAATGCCGCGGGGTCAGCTTGATGCCGTAATCGGGCACCAGATCCACGAACGGGTCGTGACGCGGCGGCAGCGCCGCATGCACCGCTTCCATCACGCTCTGGTAATCCTGCGGCCCGGACACCGCCAGCACCTGCGGATAGGCCTCGCGAATCTGCTCCGGGCGCTTGCCCAGGCAGCCGGTGACGATGACCTTGCCGTTGGCATTCATCGCCTCGCCGATCGCGTCCAGCGATTCGGTCACCGCCGAATCGATGAAGCCGCAGGTATTGACCACCACCACGTCGGCGGCGGCGTAGCTGGGCACGATGTCGTAGCCCTCCACGCGCAGCTGGGTGAGGATGCGTTCGGAATCGACGAGCGCCTTCGGGCAGCCAAGGCTGACGAAGCCGACTTTGGGGTTCAGCTGGGACATGGAAGCAGGAGCCTGGGAACGGAGCGGCCTGGGGCCTGAGCAGGCCAATTATAGCGGCGCGCGGGCAGCGCTCTGAACCGCCGCGCCGCGCCAGCCCGGCCGGCTTTGCGAAACCCTCACTTTTCGCCGTACGGATCCGGTCGATAATGCGCGTCTCCCCGCCGCAGATCAGGAATTCCCATGGGTCATTGGACCACGCTGGATACCCCCGACGGCCAGGTCGCCGCCTGGCACGCCACCCCCGCTTCCAGCCCGCGCGGCGGCCTGGTGGTCATCCAGGAGATCTTCGGCGTCAACGAGCATATCCGCGCGGTGGCCGACGACTACGCCGCACGCGGTTACGAGGTCCTGGCGCCGGCCTTCTTCGACCTGGAAGAGAAAGACGTGCAACTGCCCTACGACCAGGACAGCCTCAAGCGCGGCCTGGCGCTGGCCAACGCGGTGGGCCTGGAGCGTGCGGTGGAGGTGGTGAAATCCGCCGCCACCCTGCTGAGCCGCGCCGGCAAGGTGGGCACCGTCGGCTATTGCTGGGGCGGCTCGGTGGCGCTGCTGTCGGCCATCCGCCTGGGGCTGCCGGCAGTGAGCTATTACGGCGGCCGGAACACGCAACTGCTGGACGAAACCCCGAAGGCGCCGGTGATGTTCCATTTCGGCGAACGCGATACCAGCATTCCGCCGGAGGCCATCCAGGCGCACCGCGAGAAGCTGCCGCAGATGGAAACCTTCGTCTATCCCACCGGCCACGCCTTCAACCGCAGCGTCGATCCCAATCACTACGACGCCGACAGCGCCGAGCGCGCGCTGCAACGTACCCTGGGATTCTTCGAGGCCCACCTGGGATGAACGATGCCGCACCGGGAACGCCTCCAGGCGATTTCCAGCTCGACCCGCGCCTGGCAGCGGACAGCGTGTTCGTCGCCGACGGGCCGCTGTCGCAGGTGCGGCTGATGGACGACGCCCGCTTCCCCTGGCTGGTGCTGGTGCCGCGGGTGGCCGATGCAAGCGAATGGATCGATCTGGATGGCGGCCAGCAGCGTTTATTGCTGGCCGAAATCAACCAGCTCTCGCAGTTGCTGCGCGCCGAACCCGCGGTGAGCAAGCTCAATATCGGCGCGCTGGGCAACATCGTGCGCCAGCTGCACGTGCACCTGGTCGGCCGTCATCCCGGCGATGCGGCCTGGCCAGGGCCGGTGTGGGGCAGTGGCAGTGCGCAGCGCTTCGATCCCGACGCCCTGCAACAGCGTGTCGCTGCGTGGGCGCAACGGCTACGATAGGCACCCGTTCGCCACCTGCCTTGCTCGCATGAAATCCAACGTCGTTGCCGCGCTGATCCTGATTCTGGTCGGCCTGCTGTTCCTGGCCAACAATCTGGGCTGGACCAACCTCAGTCTGGGCCGGCTGATCGCCACCTGGTGGCCGGCGGCGCTGGTCGCTTGCGGCATCGGCATGCTGTTCGGGCGTGGGAAGTAGGTGGGGCTGGGATTCGGGATTCGGGAATCGGGAATCGGGATTGGTCACAGCGTGCACTTGCGCTGAAGATTCTCCGTTCGGCGGCTCGTTGTGACGGCAGGAACGTGATTCCCGGTCCTGGCACTACAACCGAATCGCGCAAGTCCCTTCTCCCACCGGGAGAAGGTGCCCCGCAGGGGCGGATGAGGGTACGGGCGGCGCCCCGTGCCCCACTGATCGCAGCACCTCAAACTTTCAGCTGCTGCGCTTGATCGCAGGAGCGCCGGCTACCCGCGTGCCGCTGTCGCCCTAGAGGCAACAGTCAACATGACGACTGTCATCTGCAACTGTTGACTTCCGGCACCTGATTGACGGGCGCAACGGGCGCAGCATGGCCTCACACCCGACGAGGACGCTGCCATGTACCGACTGATTCCCGGCCTGTTCCTGATCATCCTGGGCGGGTTGTTCCTGCTCAACAACCTCGGCCTGACCCGCATGGACCTGGGCCAACTGATCGCCGCCTGGTGGCCGCTGATGCTGATCTGGGGCGGAGTGCACCAACTGGTCCGTCGTCGCCAGGGAATGCTGACGACCGACTGAGCCTCCGGCCCACGCGACTTCGCGCGCTCCCGCCATCAGGTGCGCGGCAAGGTCACCCCGGTCTGACCCTGATACTTGCCGCCACGGTCCTTGTAGGAGGTCTCACAGATCTCGTCGGACTGGAAAAACAACATCTGCGCCACGCCTTCGTTGGCGTAGATGCGCGCCGGCAGCGGCGTGGTGTTGCTGAATTCCAGCGTCACATGGCCTTCCCACTCCGGCTCCAGCGGCGTCACGTTGACGATGATGCCGCAGCGCGCGTACGTGCTCTTGCCCAGGCACACCACCAGCGTGTCGCGCGGGATGCGGAAATACTCCACCGTGCGCGCCAGCGCAAAACTGTTCGGCGGGATGATGCACACGTCCGACTCGATATCCACGAAGCTGCCCGGATCGAAGTGCTTGGGATCGACGATCGTCGAGTTGATGTTGGTGAACACCTTGAACTCGCGCGAGCAGCGCACGTCGTAGCCATAGCTGGAGGTGCCGAAGCTGACGATGCGCTGCCCTGCGGCATCGTGCTTGATCTGGCTGGGTTCGAACGGCTCGATCATCGCGTGCTGTTCGGCCATGCGCTTGATCCAGCGGTCGCTCTTGATGCTCATGCGGTGTTCCTTGAAGACGGAAGGCGGCGGGCCGGACGGCCCGCGCGTAAAGACGGCAAAGTCTAGCAGCGGCTGCTGGTGGCGGCCGGCCTGAACGCTAGAGCAAAGAGGCCGAGATCGGGATGCTGGCGCGCGGACGCTTGCCCAGCTCTTCCGCCAGGCGCGCCGCAGCCGCCAGATAGGCCTGCGCTGCCACCGACTCCGGTTCCGCCACCACGATCGGCCGGCCGACATCGCCCTGCTCGCGGATCCCGATATCGAGCGGCAGCGATCCCAGCAGCGGCACCGCGTACTGTGCGGCCATGCGCTCGCCGCCCCCGTCGCCGAACAGATGTTCGCGATGGCCGCATTGGCGACAGGTATGTACCGCCATGTTCTCGACGATACCCAACACCGGCACCTCGACCTTTTCGAACATCTTCAAGGCCTTGCGCGCGTCCAGTGTGGCGATGTCCTGTGGGGTGGTGACGATCACCGCGCCGGCGACCGGAATCTTCTGCGAGAGCGTGAGCTGGATATCGCCGGTACCCGGCGGCAGGTCGATCAGCAGATAGTCCAGATCGTCCCACAGCGTGTCGTTGAACAATTGGGTCAGGGCAGAGGTGGCCATCGGGCCGCGCCAGATCATCGGGGTGTCCTGGTCGACCAGCAGGCCGATCGACATCGCCTCGATGCCAAACGCGCGCAGGGGTTCGATCGATTTATTGTCCGGACTGTCCGGCCGGCCGCTCAGGCCCAGCATCGCCGGCACGCTGGGGCCGTAGATGTCCGCATCCAGCACGCCCACCCGCGCGCCGCTTTGCTGCAAGGCCAGCGCCAGGTTCACCGCCGTGGTCGACTTGCCCACCCCGCCCTTGCCCGAGCCCACCGCAATCACATTGCGGATACGCGGATGTGGCGTCAGCGCGCCCTGCACCGCGTGCGCGGCGATCCTGCGTTCGCTGCTCATGCGCAGCCCACTGCCGCGGTGGCGGGCTCAGCGCGCCATCGATCTTTCGTCATCGTTGCCATCGTCCATCCAGTTCGTCGTGCGCAGCTGCCGCGGCGTGCGCAACGCCACGCGGCTGCGCGGAAAGAGCGTAAGTGTACCGGCTGCCACGACACCTGCAGACGCGTTACCGGCCTTCCACGTTGCAGGCCGCCCACACAGAGGATGTGTCAAATCTTGCCGTATTTCACAAATGTGGACACATGATTAAGAAGTTGTTACGTTCGGAATTCAGTTCAGCCGCCACTCAGCGAGCGCGGCTGGTTCGTACGCATTTTTGCAAGGAATCTGCACCTCATGTCGACTCGTTCCCAGCCACTCACCCGTCGCCATCGCTTGAGCGCCGCCCTGTTGGCTGCTTTGGTTGCTCCTGCCGGCCACGTGGCCGCGCAATCCGATACCGGCCTCGCATCCGGCACCACCGATCTGGACAAGGTCACCGTCACCGGCTCGCGCATCGCGCGTACCGGCTTTGTCACGCCCTCTCCGGTGACCGCGATCAGTGCCGAAGAGATCCGCGCCACTGGCGCGACCACCATCAGCGACCTGATGGCGCGCATGCCGGCGCTGGCGCCGAGCTACACGCTGGGCAACTCCACCCGCTTCATCGGTACTGCCGGCCTGGGTTTGCTCGATCTGCGCGGCATGGGCGTGGACCGCACGCTGGTGCTGGTGAACGGCCGCCGTCACGTGGGCTCGAGTCCTGGCTCGACCGCGGTGGACGTCAACACGATTCCGGTGGAATGGGTCGAGCGTGTCGAAGTCATCACCGGCGGCGCCTCGGCGGTGTACGGCGCCGACGCGGTGGCCGGCGTGGTGAACTTCATCCTCAAGAAATCCTTCACCGGTTTCGAAACGCGTGCGCAAACCGGCCTGGCCGACGAAGGCAACTACAACCGCTCGTTCGCCAGCTTTTCCGCCGGCACCGACTTTGCCGAAGGTCGCGGCAACGTCGCCATCTCGGCCGAGTACAGCAAGCAGGACCGGTTCGGCCGCGGCAACCGGGCGATCGGCCGCGAATACCTGGTCAGCGTGCAGAACCCAAGCTTCGACCCTACCCGCCCGCCGAGCGAGAGCAATCCGCAGACCGTGTTGAGCGGCCCGGGCGGTAACCACTCGACCTCCTACGGTGGCACCTTCAATCTGGGCACCTTCGACTTCCGTAACCCGGCGAGCTACGGCAACCGTTACCTGTTCAACCCAGACGGCAGCTTCCGCCGCAACCGCTACGGCGGCACGGTGGTGAGCAATACCTCCTGCGTGGATTGCGACTTCGTCGATCTCAACGCCGTGGCCGATCTACAGCCAGGCTTCGATCGCAAGAGCGTCAACACGATGGTCAACTTCGAGCTCAGCGAGAACCATCGCGTGTTCTTCGAAGGCAAGTACAGCGAGACCGATTCGGAGTTCTTCGGCCAGCCGGCGTTCGACAGCTCCTTGCGCGTGCGCCGCCAGAACCCGTATGTCAGCCCCCAGCTTGGCGCACTGATGGATTCGCGCGGTGCCACCCAGATCCTGATGAACCGCTTCAACGTCGATGCTGGCCGCCGCGGCGAGAACATCGAGCGCAAGACCTACCGCGCCGTCCTCGGTGCCGAGGGCAATTTCACCGACAACTGGACCTACGACGTGTCCGCCAACTACGGCAAGACCACCGTGGACCGGCTCAATCTCAACAACCGCATCAACGAGCGCTGGCAGGCCGGTATCGATGCCGCGCGCGATGCCAGCGGCAATATCGTCTGCCGCACCACGCTGGATCCGACTGCGGTCAACCCCAACACCGGGCGCGTGTATTCGGCGCTGGCACGCGAAGGGTGTGTGCCCTTCAGCATCTTCGGCAATGGCGCGGTCACTCCGGAAGCGGCCGCCTGGTTCAACACCACCGCGCGTTCGCAGGCAAAGATCCAGCAGACCGTATTCAACGCCTCGGTAGCCAACAGCAGCCTGCTCTCGCTGCCGGCTGGCGACATCGGCATCGCCGGCGGCGTGGAATACCGCAAGGAACAAAGCGAGGAGATCACCGATCCGTTGGCCGCCTCCGGCGTGACCTTCCTCAACGCCATTCCCAACAGCGGCGGCGAGTACAACGTCAAGGAAGTCTTCGTCGAAAGCACCATTCCGCTACTGGCCGGGCTGCCGGGCGTGGACCGTCTGGCATTGGATCTGGCGGGGCGCTATTCGGATTACAGCAGCATCGGCTCGACCAAGACCTGGAACATCGGCCTGGACTGGACCATCATCCCGTCGTTGCGCCTGCGCGGCACCCTGGCGCAGGCGGTGCGTGCTCCCAGCATCGGCGAACTGTACGACTCGCAGAGCGAGAACTTCGCCAGCATCAACGACCCCTGCAACTACCTCCCCACCAACAGCAATCGCCCCGGTACGGCCGGCGATGTGGCACTGCGCCAGGCCAACTGCAGCGCGCTGGGCATTCCGGTAGGCTGGATCGATACCTACACCGCCACCCGCCCCGGCGTCAGCGGCGGCAATCCGGAACTCAAGCCCGAGCGCGCGCGCAGCCTGTCCTACGGCCTGGTGTGGCAGCCGGAGTTCTTCGAAGGGTTCGGCATGTCGATCGACTACTGGCGTATCGATCTGCGCGACGCCATCGGCACCGTGACGGCCGAAACCAATGCCACGCGTTGCGTGGACAACCCCGGCGGTATCAACAACAGCTTCTGCGGCTTCGTGCAGCGCGCTCCGCTGGGCGGCTTCACCGATCCACAGGGCCGCATCTATCCCGAACACAGCATCATCGGCTGGCAGGCGCTCAACGAGAACCTGGCACGCTCGCGTCGCGTCGGCGTGGATCTGGAAATGGATTACCGCTTCCAGATCGGCGAAGGCAACACCGTGCTGCGCTTGGTCGGCACCCGCTTGATCCAATCGCGCGAATGGGTGTTCCAGGACTTCCCGCAGGAATACGACGAATACGTAACCTACGTGACCGACCCGCGCTGGCGTGCGCAGTTCCAGACCAAGTACAACTGGAACGAATGGCGCGCCTCGTGGGACATGAACTATGTGGACGGCAACCTGCGCGTGACCCCGGAGAGCTACAACAGCAACCCGGGATCGGCCAGCCCGATCAAGAACGGCGCGTACACCTACCACAACTTCCAGTTCGGCTATCAGTTCCCCGGCTCGAAGATCGACGTCTACCTGGGCATCGACAACGCCTTCGACAAGGATCCGCCGCGCAACTACTTCGGCTCGGATTTCACCTCTGCGCTATACGACAACGTCGGCCGGTTCTTCTACCTGGGAACCACGGTCAGGTTCTGATTGCCAGACCCGGACCAGGGCGATGCAACAAGGACAGAAGCCCCGCACGCCGGGGCTTCTGTCTTTGCAATCGACCATCGCCGGTATCGATCGCCTCGCGCGGGGGAAGCAGAACGTCGGCGCCCTGCTTGATGTGTATCGGACGTCACCAGACGCTGATTACGCTTGAGGTCGCCAGACCCGCAGCGCATGTCACATCGAAATTGTGCGTGATTAAGCGGTTCTGATGCGGATCCCATCTAATTCAGCCACGACCTCGTCCAACTGCTTGCGCTAATGAACACATATTCATTACGTTCGCGTTAAGGCCGTCTGACTCCCCGGTGACCGCCCTTAACCTAATCTCAGCACAAGAAGGTCAGGAATGAGCAAGCAAGTACGACGCCAACTCGTCAAACGCACCGCCCTCGCGGTCGTCCTGGGCACGTGTCTCAGCAATGGCGCGGTCTATGCACAGAGCACCACCGGCAGCATCTACGGCAGCGCTCCGGCCGAAGCCGGTAGCACGATCGTGGTTCAGAGCGACACCGGCCTGAGCCGCACCATCACGGTCGATGCCAACGGCCGCTATAACCTCGGCTCGTTGCCAGTAGGCGCTTACACCGTCACGCTGAAGCGCGGCGATCAGGTCATCGACACCCGCAAGAATGTGCAGCTACGCGTGGGTTCCGGCACCGAAGTCTCGTTCGCCGGCGCCAGCGCGGCGGGCAGCAATGCGGATGCCACCACGCTTGGTGCAATCACGGTCACCGCTGCCAACGCACCCAAGATCGATGTCAGCTCCACCAGCTCGCGCTCGGTGATCACCTCCGAGCAGCTGGCAACGCTGCCGCTAGGCCGTAGCGCCGAAGCGATCGCGCTGCTCGCACCGGGCGCAGTCGCAGGCAGCGGCGCATTCAACAATGGATCCCGTTCGGTGGTGTCTTTCGGCGGCTCCGGCGTCACCGAGAACGCGTACTACATCAATGGCTTCAACGTCAGCAATCCCTTGAGCAATCTGGGCGGCGTCAGCCTGCCTTATGGCGCCATCGACCAGCAGGAAACCTATACCGGTGGTTACAGCGCCAAGTATGGCCGCTCCACTGGCGGCGTGATCAACCAGTTGGGCAAGCGTGGTACCAACGAATGGCGGTTCGGCGCACAGGCGATTTGGGAACCCAAGAACCTCGCAAGTTCCGTTGGAGACGTCTGGTATCCCAGCAATACATTGAACGCGAATCCACGTTACAGATACGAAGATCCTGAACTTCCTGGCACGATGTACCGTAGCAGCAAGGGCGACGTGCAAAGTCGCACCGTTTATAGCGCTTACGCGGGCGGTCCATTGATCGAGGACAAACTGTTCATCTTCGTGGCCGGCGAGACCGACAAGACCGATGGCGCCGTCACCAGCACTGCCACGGCGGCCAGAGCACAGGGACGCAATCACTACGACTACAGCTCTCCCAAGTTCTACGGGAAAGTGGATTGGAACATCAACGACAGCAATATCCTGGAGTACACGCGTATCGAGAACACCGATCGCCGTGCTGGCTCCTATAGCAACTACAGTTACGACACCATGTCGGACGGCGGTCCGTCGGGCTTGTTCCCGGATACCTTCAAGATCAAAGACACCTACGATGTCTTCAAGTACACGGGCTATATCACCGACGACCTGACCCTAAATGCGATGTGGGGCAGAAGTACACAGCACAATCAGCAGTTCAACCCGCTGGTTTCGTCGCTCCCGTTCATTGCAGGGTTGAACCTGCAGAATCCGGCGATCACCGGCGGCACACCGATTTCCAACGCCCAGGCGACCAACAGGTCGAAGGCAGACGATCCGATCAACAAGACCCGTAACCTGCGCCTGGAATTGAATTACCGGCTCGGCGATCACGACCTCACTGCAGGCGTGGACAACATGTACTTCAATGCCTACGACGAAGGCGTTCGCACGACCGGCCCTGGATACCAGTGGACCTACGGGCGCGCTGTGGATGAGGTCACTCCTGTTCGCGGCTCATTAGGTGTCGGGGCCACCGGTGCGGGAACCAATGGGTACTACGTGCAGCAACGCATCTTCACCACCACCACCAGCATGGCCGTGGAACAGAAGGCGTACTACGTAGAAGACCGCTGGCAGGTCAACGATCATTGGTTGGTGACGCTGGGTATCCGCAACGACAAGTTCACCAACTTCAACAGCGACCATGTCCCTTACGTGGACAGCGGCGACCAATGGGCTCCACGTCTTGGCGCAAGCTGGGACGTCTTCGGAGATTCGTCGCTGAAGGTCTTCGCAAACCTTGGTCGTTACTACCTCGCCCTGCCTAACCAGGTCGCAATTCGCGGCGCATCGGCATCTACGTTCACGGACGAGTATTTTGCTTACACCGGCATCGACGCAAACGGCGAACCGACCGGGCTTCGCCCCATCGGTCCCGGACCGGTTTCCAGCAATGGTGAGTTCGGCCAAGCGCCGGATCCCAATGCGTTCGCACCGACAGACCTGAAGTCTCAGTACCAGGATGAATTCATCCTCGGGTTCGAGAAGACGCTCGGCGAAAGCTGGAACTCGGGCGCGAAGGTGACGTATCGCAAGCTGCAGGCCGCCATCGACGACGTCTGCGACACCGCACGCATCGCTGACAAGATCGACGCCAATGGCGGGGATTCCGGCAGCGTCAGCATCCCCGGCTGCGTGATGTTCAATCCTGGCAAGACCAATACCTATAACCTCGCCAACACCAACGGCTCCGGCTATACGCAGGTGGCGATGTCGCAGGCGGATTGGGGTTTCACCGACAAGGCCAAACGTAGCTACGTATCGGTCGACCTGTTCGTGGAGCATCCCTTCAACGAGAAGTGGTACGGCCGCGTCGACTACACCTGGTCACACAGCTATGGCAATACCGAAGGCCAAGTGAAGTCCGATCTGGGACAGGCCGACATATCGAAGACCCAGGACTGGGATGCGGCTGCGCTGATGTACTACGCAGGCGGCAGCCTGGCCAACGACCGTCGACACCAGCTGAAGGCATTCGGCGCATATCAGATCAATCCGGAATGGATGGCTTCGGCAACGCTGCGTGTCATGTCCGGCACGCCGATTTCCTGCCTGGGCTTCTACGGCGGCCCGGATGCGGAGTCTGTTAACTACGACCCGATCGGCTATGGCTCTGGTTATCACTACTGTGGTGGCGAACCGTCCCGCCCTGGCGATGCGGGCCGCACCCCGTGGATCAAGAACCTGGATCTCGGTTTGACCTACCGCCCCGGTTTCGCCGATCACAAGCTGGCTATCGGCGTGCAGGTCTTCAATGTCCTCAACGACCGTACAGTCAATCGAGTGGACGGTGTATACGAAGGAGATTCTCCGTTCGTCGTTTCCAACACCTACCGGGTCGGTCTGCAGCCTTATAACTACAACACGCCACGTTACGTTCGTCTAACCGCATCGTACGATTTCTGATCGATGCTCGGCGGAAGCGTCATCATGACGCTTCCGCCGATCGAATGGCGCTTGCTCCTGGCCTCGGTGAACCCAAGGCCTTTTTTCGTGCGCGTTCGCAACGAGTGCGTCAGCCGCGGAGGATCACCCGCGCCGCATTGTGCCCAGGCGCACCGGTGACCCCACCGCCTGGGTGGGTGCCCGAGCCGCAGAGATACAGCCCGGGGATCGCGCCGCGATACGCGCCCTGCCCCAGCAGGGGGCGTGCGCTGAACAGTTGATTGAGGCTCAGGGCGCCGTGGAAGATATCGCCGCCAATCAGGCCGAAGATACGTTCCAGGTCGAGTGGACTCAGGATCTGCCGGCCCAGGATCGATGCAGCAAAACCTGGCGCGTAGCGCTCCACGGTGGCGATCATCAGATCGGCCACTTCTTCGCGATGATCATCCCAGCGCCTGCCGTCTGGCAGCTGCGGTGCCACGTGCTGGCAGAACAGGCTTGCCACGTGCTGCCCTGGCGGTGCCAGCGTAGTGTCCAGGGTGCTGGGGATCAGTAACTCCACCACCGGTTCGCGCGACCATCCCGAGGTGCGTGCGTCGTGCCAGGCGCGGTCCATGTAGTCCAGACTCGGTGCCAGGATGATGCCGGCGGTGAGATGGTCGCCCTCGCCCGGCAGCGCGGCGAAGTCCGGCAGACGCGAGAGCGCGACATTCATCCGGAAGGTACCGGATCCACAGCGGTAGTGCGCGATGCGCGCGTGCGTTTCGTCAGGCACGTCTTCGCGCCGCATCAGCCGCTGATACAGCAGTTTCGGATTGACGTTGGCAACCACGGTAGCGGCGCGAATCTCCTGCCCCTCGGCGGTGACGACGCCCACGGCCCGGCCGCGCTCCACCAGCACACGCTCCACCGCGCACGCGGTGCGGATCTGCGCGCCAGACTCGCGCGCACTGGCCGCCATCGCCTGGGTGATGGCGCCCATCCCGCCGATGGCGTGGCCCCATGCCCCCTTGACCCCGTTGCTCTGCCCGAACACGTGATGCAGCAATACGTACGCCGTACCGGGCGTGTAGGGACTGGCGTAATTGCCCACGATGCCGTCGAAGCCGAACAGCGCCTTGATCGGCGCGCTCTCGAACCAGCGCTGCAGATACTCGGCCGCAGAGATGGTGAACAGGTCCAGCAACTCGCTCCGCAGCGCAAGCGGCAGACCCTGCAGCTGCATGCCCACCTTGCCGGCCTGCCACAGCTGCGGCAACGCCCGCAACCAGCCGCCATCGGTCACGTCCGGCGGCGCCTGCAGGGCAAGCGCACGCAGCACGTCGGCCAGTTGCTCCAGCCGGGCTTCATAGGCAGGCAACACCGCTGCATCGCGCGCCGAGAAATTCGCCAGCTCCTGCTGCGTCCGCCCGGCCCCGGCGAGCAGGTAACGGCCATCGGGAAGCGGCAGGAAGTTATTGATGCGCCGCGGCACCACACGCAAGCCATGCCGTTCCAGCGCCAGCTCGTCGATGATCCTGGGTTGCAGCAACGACACCGTGTACGCAGCAACGGAGTTGCGAAAGCCCGGGTGAAATTCCTCGGTCACCGCCGCGCCGCCGACCACCGGCCGCGCCTCCAGCACCAGTACCCGCCTGCCGGCGCGTGCCAGATAGGCGGCGCACACCAGCCCGTTATGGCCGGCGCCGATGATCAAGGCATCCAACGCTGGCGTGCGGCGGCGCATGCACCTGTATATAGCACTGGTGGCCCGAACCGGTCATGCAGGCGTCCTCCAGGATGCCGGGGGCGGATGGGAATCGCGCTCGGACCACCGCCCACCCCCATCCCGCGCCAGCTCCCGCGGGCGACTGGCTGAACGTTTATTGCCGGGTGTTCATCCGGCATCCGGCGGCCTCGATCGGTTTCGCACCTGCCCGAGCCTTCTGGTCCTTCGGCTGCCGCGCAAGGCACCCTGCTGGCGGCCTGGGCGCTGCGGCCGTGATGGACGCGGCATCCCCACACCATGACCTTCGACACCATGCGTCATTCCCTATGGAACGGTAGAGTGCCGTCACGGCTCCGCTGTGACGGCGCCACCCAATCGACTGTTGCTCCTGGAGCCTTTGTGATTCGCACACCTCATCTACTGACGCTGACCCTGGCCGTGGCGGCCGCGCTGAGCGGTTGCAAGAAGTCCGACGACACGGCACCTGCCGCCCCTGCGGGCGACGCTGCGGCCACCACGCCTGCCGCGCCCAAGACGCTGACCCTGGACCAGAGCAAGTTGCCGGCGGTAAACCAGTTCACCGCGGCCGATCTGGATCCCAACGCCAATGCCTGTACCGACCTGAACGCCTACGCCAACGCCAAGTTCCTGGCCGCCAACCCGGTACCGAGCGACCGCACCAGCTGGGGTGCGTTCGAAATGCTCGATGAGCGCTCCAATGCGATCCAGCAGCAGTTGGCCGAACAGGCCGCCGCCGACACCGGCGCCACCGGCGTGGAAAAGATCGTCGGCGACCTGTGGTCCACCGGCATGGACGAAGCCAAGATCAATGCCCAGGGCATCGAGCCGCTGAAGCCGGAACTGGCTGCGATCGATGCGATCAGCGACCAGGCCAAGCTGGTCGACTACCTGCGCAGCAGCGCCGCCAAGGGCAACAACGATCTGTTCGGCTTCGGTGCAGAGGCAGACTTCAAGAAGTCCAGCCAGAACATCGCCTACGCCATGCAGGGCGGCCTGGGCCTGCCCGATCCGGAGTACTACACCAGCGCCAGCAACAAGGCCAAGCTTGAGGCCTACCAGGCGCATATCGCCAAGGTGCTGGAGCTATCGGGCGTGTCCGCCGCCGATGCCGCCGCACAGGCCAAACAGGTGGTCGCGTTCGAAACCCGTCTGGCCAAGGTGTCCAAGACCAGCACCGAGCTGTCGCGTGACGCCTCGCTGGCCTACAACCCGATCTCCCCGGCCGATGCCGACAAGCTGACTCCGAACTGGTCCTGGACCGAGTTCTTCAAGTCGCAGGGCGTGGCCACGCCGGAAATGTTCTCGCTGGCGATCCCGGCCTTTCACCAGGAAGTGAGCAAGATGATCGCCGATACCGATCCGGCGATCTGGCGCGCCTACCTGCGCTTCCACACCGTCGACGGCGCCTCGCCGTTCCTGAGCCAGCCGTTCGTGGACGAGAACTTCGCGTTCTACAACAAGACAATGCGCGGGCAGAAGGAGATCAAGCCGCGCTGGAAGCGCGTGCTGGCCACCATCAACGGGCAGGCCGGCGAAACGCTGGGCCAGATGTACGTCAAGGTCGCCTTCCCGGCCGATTCCAAGGCCAAGATGGAAACGCTGGTCGGCAATCTTCGCACCGCGTTGAAGGCCCGCATCGAAAAGCTGGACTGGATGAGCCCGGAAACCAAGGCCAAGGCAATCGCCAAATGGGAAAGCTTCACGCCCAAGATCGGCTATCCGGAAAAATGGCGCGACTGGAACGGCCTGACCACCGGTCGCGACAGCTACCTGGGTAACGTACTGGCCGCGCAGGCGTTCAACTACAAGTGGAACCTGTCCAAGATCGGCAAGCCGGTGGACAGGACCGAATGGGGCATGAGCCCGCAGACGGTCAACGCTTACTACAACCCGCTGCAGAACGAGATCGTGTTCCCGGCCGCCATCCTGCAGCCGCCGTTCTTCGACCCGAACGCGCCGGAGGAAATGAATTACGGCGGCATCGGTGCGGTGATCGGGCATGAGATGACGCACGGCTACGACGACCAGGGCAGCCGCTTCGGTGCCGACGGCAACTTCATCCCCGATCCGGGCTGGTGGACGCAGAAGGACCTGGATGCGTTCAAGGCGCGCACCGGCAAGCTGGTGGCGCAGTTCGACGGCTACCGCACCCCGGCCGGCGACAAGGTCAAGGGCGACCTGACCCTGGGCGAGAACATCGCCGACCTGGGCGGCCTCAACACCGCTTACGACGCGATGAAGACCGCCACCGCGGGCAAGGACGATCCCAAGACCGACGGCATCACCCGCGATCAGCGCTTCTTCCTCAACTGGGCCACGGTGTGGCGCCGCAACTTCACCCCGGAAGAACTGGTGGTGCGCCTGAAGACCGACCCGCACGCGCCGGCCAACTTCCGCGCCATCGGTGCGCCGTCGAACATGCCGGCCTTTGCCGCTGCGTTCTCGTGCAAGCCGGGCGATGCGATGGTGCGCCAGGGCGACAAGCAGGTGGTGATCTGGTAATTGCGCATCGCGGTAAACCAGGCGGGCGGCGATCGAAAGATCGTCGCCCGTTTTTTTGGGGTTCTTTGGATCTTTCTTCATGCTTGACAGGTAAATCAGGCTAGCCAGCCACGTTCGTTTCTCCCACAACAATTCAACCAACGCTGCAGGCATCCCAACGCCGCCCTCGCGGCACGCTGCACGCCACCGGGACTGCAGGCACAACGGTATTGGCACACAAGCCTCAACAAAGCTCAATGCGTGCGCAGGCAAGGTCGCGCCCGCTTATGCTTAGCGCCCTTGCCCCTCACTGCAGCTGACGTTCATGCCATTGCTCAAGACTTCCACGCTCGCCCTTGCTCTGGTTGTTGCCCTGACAGGCTGCAAGCGCAACGCCGAGGACACCGGCACACAGGCAAACACCTCACCCCACACACCTGCGGCTGCCCCTGCTACGCCGGCAACGCCTGCGTTCGACATCAGCGAACTCGGCCCAGCAGCCAGCGCTTGCCAGAATCTCGACGAATTCGTCAACGGCAAATGGGCGAACGCCAATCCGATTCCGCCCGATCGCACCAGTTGGGGCGTGGACGAGATCCTGACCGAAAAAAGCATGGCCATTCAGCGCAACATTGTCGAAACGGCCGCACAGCCAGGCAAAGCTGCAAATTCGCTGGAGCAAAAAATCGGAACGCTCTATGCCGCCGGCATGGACGAAGCTGCAATCGAAGCGGCAGGCGCCCAGCCGATCCAGCCACAACTGGACACCATTGCCGCGTTGAAGTCAGGCAAGGATGTCGCCGGTTACATCATCAGTCGTCATGGCGAAGGCGATGGACAGGTGTTCGCATTCGGTGCCGGCGCAGACTTCCACAATGCCGACATGCAGATCGCTTTTACCCAGGAAGGCGGCCTGGGCCTTCCAACCAAGGACTACTACACCGACGCCGGGCACGCATCCATCCGCGCCGCCTATCTGGCCTACATCGCCAGGTCGTTCGAACTCACCGGCAGTTCCGCCGACGTGGCCAAGACGCAGGCAAACGATGTGTTGGCACTCGAAACACGTCTGGCTGCCGCGTCGATGAAGCCAGTGGAGGCGCGTGAGCCGAAAAACCAGTATCGCTTGGTCAGTCTCGCCGAGGCGGACAAGCTCACACCGCACTTTCCGTGGAAAGACTTCTTCGCCACCCAGGGCGTGGAGGTCGGCAAGGGCTTCTCGCTGGCGCAGCCACGTTTTTTCGCTGCGTTTGATCATGAACTGGCCACTGCGCCGATCGCGCAGTGGCAGGCTTACCTGCGCTTCCATGCGATTGATGACGCAGCCGCGCAGCTCAGCAAGGCATTCGTCGACAATCGCTTTGCTTTCTACGGCAAGACACTCTCTGGGCAGCCAGAGCAACTTCCACGCTGGAAGCGCGTCCTGCGCGCGGTCAATGGCGCAATGGGCGAAGGCGTGGGTCAACTCTACGTCGCCAAGGTGTTCACGCCCGAGTCCAAACAGCGCGCCAGCGAACTGGTGGACAACGTCCGCGCCGCGCTCAAGACGCGCATCGAGAACGTCGACTGGATGAGCGCGGAAACCAAGGCCAAGGCCATCGCCAAGTGGAACACCTTCCTGCCCAAGATCGGCTATCCGGATGCCTGGCGCGACTGGTCCGGACTGGAGATCGTCCGCGGCGCGTACTACCGCAATCTGCAGGCAGCGGCCAAGTTCAACTATCGCTACGACATCGCGCAGATCGGTAAACCGACCGACCGCAAACGCTGGCAGATGACCCCGCAGACGGTCAACGCGTATTACGACCCCAGCACCAATTCCATCAATTTCCCCGCGGCGATCCTGCAACCGCCGTATTTTGACGCCAGCGCCGACGAGGCGTTGAACTACGGCGGCATTGGCGCGGTGATCGGTCACGAAGCGACACATGGGTTCGACGACCAGGGCAGCCAGTTCGATGGTGCAGGCAACAACGTCAACTGGTGGACGGCCGAGGATCGACGCAAGTTCGAGCAGCGCAGCGCGCAGCTGGTCGACCAGTTCGATGCCTACACCCCACTGCCCAAACACCCGACACTGCACGTCAACGGCAAGCTCACCCTGGGCGAAAATATCGCCGACCTGGGCGGCACCAACGTGGCCTACGACGCGCTGCGGACCGCCCTGCATCAGCATCCCGAGCGGGCAAAGACGATCGACGGCTACAGCCCCGATCAACGTTTCTTTCTGGCGTTCGCGCGCAGCTGGCGTCAACGCGTACGCGAACAGCAGCAGATGGTCTACCTGGCCTCGGACCCGCACGCGCCCAGCAACCTGCGCGCCATTGCGCCGCCTTCGAATATGCCGCAGTTCGCCACCGCCTTTGCCTGCAAGCCGGGCGATGCGATGGTGCGCCCGGAGAAAGACCGCGTGGTGATCTGGTAAGCCCAAACAGCCAGCGACTGCAAGCGCTTCCAGCACGATCGCAACACGCACAGGCCCGCACCCGCGGGCCTGTTGCGTTCATGCAAGCGGCCAGCAGCGATGACGAACGGCAGCGGCGCCTGCCTGCACGGCCCCCGGCCTTGCTAAACTCCGCCGACTTTACTCTGGCCACCTTCTTCTCGATGCCCACCATTCGCCCGCTTGCCCTCGCTCTCGGCTTCAGCCTGATCTCGCTGCTGTCCGCCCCCGACGCCGACGCCGCTCGCAAGAAGAAGGCCGCGGCGCCCAAGGCTCCCGCGGTCTCGGCGGCCTGCACCAATTTCTACGATTACGCCAATGCCGGCTGGCTCAAGGCCAATCCGGTGCCGCAGGCCGGCGCCGTCACCGCGCTGGGTCAGCTGTCCGAACGCGCCCTGCAGCAGCAGCGCGAGCTGCTGGACGCGTCGATGAAGACACCGCAAGGCAACGTGCAGAAGCTGCTCGGCGACTTCTGGGCCAGCGGTCTGGACGAAGCTGCCGTCGAAAAGGACGGTTCCACCCCGATCGCCCCGCTGCTCTCGCGCATCGATGCGATCAAGAAGGCCAAGGACGTGCCCGCCTCGATCGCCGCACTGCATCAGGTCGGCATCCCGGTGGGCTTCAACTTCGGCCCGGACGTGGACCTGAAGGCGCTGGACCGCCATATCGGTTACTTCATGCAGGGTGGCATGGGCCTGCCCGACCCGGCGTTCTACACCCGCACCGACGCCGACACCCAGGCGCTGATGGGCCGCTATCGCGCCTACGTCAAGCAGATCCTGGCGCTGACCGGCACCGCCGCCGACAAGCTCGACACCGACGCCGCCTCGGTGCTGCAGATCGAAACCGCACTGGCACGTAGCGCGCAATCGGTGCAGGGCATCAACAACCCGTTCAACAACTACGCGCCGATCGCCACCAAGGAGCTGACCAAGCAGTACAAGAACCTGCGCCTGGCCGACTTCCTGGAAGCGCAGGGCGTCAAGGACGATCTGGTGTCCATGGCCGACCCGGCCATGTTCAAGCAGCTCGACAGCATGATCGTCAGCATCAAGCCGGAACAGTGGAAGGCCTACCTGCGCTGGCGCGTGGGAGATGCGATGGCGCCGTACCTGTCCAAGAGCTTCCACGACGCCGAATATCAGTTCCGCGGCCGCCTGCTGCGTGGCGAAGCGGTGCCGCCGCAGCGCTGGCAGCAGGTGCTGGACGCGATCAACGTGGCCGCCGGCCCGATGCTCGGCCGCGAATACGTGGCCCGCTACCTGAGCAGCGACACGCGTCGCCAGGCCGAAACCATTGCCGATCAGGTGCGCGATGCGCAGCTGGCGGCGTTGGAGCGCACCGGCTGGGGCAACGGCCAGGCGGTTGCCGAGGCCAAGGCCAAGCTGGCTGCGATGAAGATCGAAGTCGGCGCACCGCGCCGCGACCTGGACTACACCGTACAACCGATGGGCCGCGGCAGCTTCGGCGGCAACATGCTGATCGCATCGACCTGGCGCCATCGCGAAGAAATGAAGCGCATCGGCAAGGGCAACGCCGACCGTCGCTGGGACGTGCTGCCGCAGCAGCCCGCCGTGGCCTACGACATCGCGCAGAACCGCCTGATCGTCACCGCAGCCGTGCTGCAGGCGCCGGTGCTGTCCGCTGGCGGCACGCCGGCGGCACAGTACGGGGCTTACGGCGCGCTGGTCGCGCACGAACTCACCCGCGCGATCGACGCCAAGGGCGCGCTGGTCGACGCCAAGGGCGAGCTGCGCAACTGGTGGACCCCGGCCGAGAAGACCTTGTGGACCCAGCTGACCGGCAAGGTGGCCAACCAGTACGCCGCTTACCCGTACCCGGGCGTGCCCAACGTCAAGGTCAATGGCGCGCAGACAGCCGAAGAAAACCTGGCTGACCTCGCGGGCGTCGAACTGGCCTGGCAGACCTTCGGCAAGGCACAGCCGGCGGCGACCGAGGCCGACAAGCAGGCCTTCTTCACCGCCTGGGCCGGCCTGTGGGCACAGCAGCTGTCGCCAAACGAAGCGGTGCAGCGCGCCAGCGCCGACATCCGCGCGCCGGGTCAGTGGCGCACCAATGGTCCGCTGTCCAACATGCCGGAATTCGGTGCGGCGTTCAGCTGCAAGGCCGGCCAGCCGATGCAGCGCGTGGACGCCGATCAGATCAAGCTCTGGCGCTGATCATCTAGCCGGCGGCAATGAAAAAGAGCGCGGAATCCGCGCTCTTTTTTTGTCCACCGCCTGCGAAATTCCGTAGGAGCGGCACCGTGCCGTTTGGCTCAACGCACCACACGCAGCGGCGGCTTGCGCCCCTTGCGACCGCCCTTGCCACCCCCGAACGGTGGCTGGCCGCGCCAGTAACGGATCATCAGCCAACCGAACAGCATGCCGCCCAGGTGCGCGAAATGCGCCACGCCCGGCTGCCACCCAGTCGCGCCGAGCAACAGTTCGATCGCACCGAACACGATCACGAAGGTGCGGGCCTTCATCGGGATCGGCGGAAACAACAGCATCACCCGCTGATTCGGGAACAACATGCCATACGCCAGCAACAGGCCGAACACGCCGCCGGACGCGCCGACCACCGGCGCACCGTTCTGGGTCAGCCAGGCCATCAGCAGTTGGCATACGCCGGCGCCGGCCACACTGACCAGGTAGTAGGTCAGAAAACGCTTCTGGCCCCAGGTCTGCTCCAGCGGTGCGCCGAACATGAAAAGCGCCAGCATGTTGAAGAACAGGTGGTTGAAGCCACCATGCAGAAACGCGTAGGTCAGCAACTGCCACGGCATGAAGCTGGCGCCGGGCGAGAACGCATCGAAGCCGTTGGACAGCGGCCACAGCATCAGCCACGACAGCACGCTGTCCGAAGGCAGGGCCCCGCCCCCCAGGTCGCCCACGGCCCATTGCAGCAGGAACAGGCCGATATTGGCGATCAACAACGCTTTGGTGACGGGCGGCAACTGGGGCATGGCGGCATCCTTCGGTATGCGCCCCATGATAGCGGCAGCGTCATGAAGACCCCCACACGGCCGCATCCAGCCGCTGCGCGGCGGTGGCACGGCGCACCCGCCCCTGCACCACTTGCACGCCTTCGGCACGCAGCCGCCGGCATTGCTCGTCGTAGCCGGGCGAGTCTGGCGCAAACGCGATGCGCCCATCGCTGCGCAGCACCCGATGCCATGGCAGCTGCGGATCATCGTTGCCGCTGAGCACGCGCGCCACCAGCCGCGCACGGCCCGGCAGGCCGGCGCGCTGAGCAACCTCGCCGTAACCGGCGACCTCGCCCGTCGGAATCGCGTGGATCATCTCGAGAATTCGCAGCCGCGCCCGCTCGCCGGACAGCGCCTCCCCCTTGGAGGCGACTCGCCTGGCAGGACCGGCAGATGGGGGCGGCATTGAACGGCGAGATGTCGACATCGCGCAAGCATGCCAGCTGACGGGCATGGGTGCGCGTATCGGATCCTTCCAAGCGAAGGGAAAGTGACAAGCCTCGCAACGGAAAAACTGCAAGCCCCTCTCCCCTGGGAGAGGGGTTGGGGTGAGGGTACGGACGCAGCCACGCAAGCCACGATCACCTGGCATGCAGCGGCCGATGAGGGCGTCCGGGGGTCAACATCAGATCAAGGTTGACCGACCCATCGCTTGGATACCACCCTCACCCCAACCGCTCCCCGCAGGGAGAGGGGCTTGATTCCGGCTACCGTCTACACCCGCTCAATGCATCAACACGATCTCTTCGGACGAGGTGGGGTGAATCGCCACCGTCTGATCGAAGTCGCGTTTGGTCGCCCCCATCTTCACCGCCACGGCGAAGCCTTGCAGCATTTCGTCGGCGCTCTCGCCCAGCAGATGCACGCCGACCACCCGCTCCTCTTCGCCCACGCAGACCAGCTTGAACAGACTGCGCTGCGGCGCATCGGCCAGGGCGTGCAACATCGGGCGGAAATTGCTGCGGTATACCCGCACCGCCCCGGGGTGGCGCGCGCGCGCCTGTTCCTCGGTCAGACCGACATGCCCCAGCGGCGGATGCGAGAACACCACGCTCGGCACGCCCTCGTAGTCCATGCAGGCGTCGGGCTGGTTGCCGAACAGCCGGTCCATCAGCAGGCGTCCGGCGGCGATCGCCACCGGCGTCAGCCCGACCTTTCCGGCGACATCGCCGATCGCGTGGATGTTGGACACGCTGGTGGTCTGGCTCTTGTCCACCCGCACCTCGCCCTTGTCGCCAAGCGCCACGCCAACGGCATCCAGCCCCAGGCCGGCGGTATTGGCACGGCGGCCGATGGCGAAGAACACCTTGTCGAACACGTCGTTGCCCTGCTCGCGAGGGTGTGCCGGATGGCCATGCACGCGCAGACCGCCCTGCGCATCGCGCTCCAGACCGGTGGTGCTGAAACCGAAATGCAGGCGCACGCCCAGATGGCGCAGATTGTCGGCCAACTGCAGCGTGAGCTCGGCATCGAACCGCTCCAGCAAGCGCTCGCCCTGCACGAACAAGTGCACACGGCTGCCGAGCGCCTGCAGCAGGCCGGCGATTTCCACCGCGATATAGCCGCCCCCGATGATGGCCACCTGTGCCGGCGCATGGCAGAGGTTGAAGAAGTCGTCCGAGACCTCACCGAGCTCGGCGCCCTTCATCTCCGGGCGCAGCGGGTGTGCGCCGGTGGCGATCACGATATGTTCGGCGCTGACCGGAATGCCGTCGTCGCCCATGACCGTATGCCGGTCCCGCAACACGCCGCGCCGCGGAATCAGTACCACGCCGTCGTCGTTGAGACGCCGCCGATAGCTGGCGTGGATGTTGGCGATATAGCCCTGGCGATGCGTGACCAGTTCCTGCCAGGCCAGGATCGGCCGCGGCACGTCGAAGCCGAGCGCGCCCGCCAGCTCGATCTTGCCGGCCAGGTCGGCGGCCAGCCACATGGCTTTTTTCGGCACGCAACCGAGATTGACGCAGGTCCCGCCCAGCTCGCCGGGCTCCATGATCGCCACGCGCGCGCCATGCCTGGCTGCACGAAAACCGGCTGCCAGGCCGCCCGAGCCGCCGCCCAGAATCAG
Source organism: Xanthomonas sp. NCPPB 1067 (assembly GCF_020783795.1). Lineage (NCBI taxonomy): Bacteria > Pseudomonadati > Pseudomonadota > Gammaproteobacteria > Lysobacterales > Lysobacteraceae > Xanthomonas > Xanthomonas sp. NCPPB 1067. The sequence goes on along the minus strand of NZ_JAJGQG010000013.1, from coordinate 102,447 downwards.
CACGTCGTAGTCATGACGCGCACTCATGCAAAGCGCTCCGCGCGGTAGGGGCGCGGGTCCAGCGCCGGTGCGCGCCCGGTGATCAGATCGGCCATCAATTGTCCACTTGCGGTACTCATGCTGATCCCGAGCATGCCATGTCCGGCTGCGAGCCAGACGTGAGGATGACCCGGCACGCTGCCCAGCACCGGCACATCGTCCCAGATCATCGGCCGCCACCCATACCAACGCTCGAGTACCGCGGGCCCACGCGGTGCATGCAGATACTCCGCCGCCGCACGCTCCAGCGCCGCCAGGCGGGTGGGATTGAGCCGCGTATCGTGGCCGGAGAACTCCATGGTGCTGCCGATCCGCAAGCGATCGCGCCACGGCACCACGAACACCCAGCGATCCTTCAACACCACCGGGCGACGCGGCATCAGGGCGGGTGCACTGTAGGTGATCGAATAGCCCTTGCCGGCCTGCACCGGCAGACGCAGGCCGAGCTGGGCCGTCAGCAACGGCGACCATGGCCCGGTGGCGATCACCACCTCGCGCGCGTGCAGCGCCCCGTGCGCGGTCCGCACGCACACGGCCGCAGTCTCGGCAACCACCGCTTCCACGCGGCAGTGTTCATCGATCTGCCCACCTTGCGCGCGCAACGCCCTGGCCAGTTCGGCGGTATAGCGTTCCGGCCGCAGATGCGCGTCGCCGGGAAAATGGATCGCACCGGCGACACCCGCCCGGAACGCCGGATCCTGGCGCGTGTAATCGCCACCTTCGATCACCTGCGCCTGGATCCCCCACTGTGCCAGCAGCGCGCATTGATCGCGGTACGTCGCGAAGCGGCGCGCATCGCCGAACACATAGTCCAGCCCATCGCTACGGAATTCGCACTCCAGTGCGTAACGGGCGACCCAGTCGTCCAGACGCTGCCGCGCGTCGTGCAGCAGGGCTGCACGCGCCTGCGCACTGGATTGCCAATCGCGCGCATTGCAACGCCGCGCGAAGCGCAGCAGCCAACGCCACAACGCCGGGTCCAGACGCGGGGGAATGTACAGCGGCGCATCCGGCGTCAGCATCCATTTCAGCGCCTGCGTGATCATGCCCGGCGCCGCCAACGGCGGCGCATGGCTGGGCGTGATGGTGCCGCAGTTGCCATGCGAGGTGGCGGCGCCCAACGCGCCGGCGTCGAGCACACGCACCTGTCTACCTGCCTCCACCAACGCCAGCGCCGTGGCCAGCCCGATCGCACCGGCACCGATCACCACGACATCCTCGCGCCCGCCGACCATTGGCCCTAGCGGCCGCGCCACATCGGCGGCACCCGCAGATAGGTCGCACTGCGCCACAGCCACTCCACGGGCCCGAAGCGGAACCCGCGCAGCCACCACTGGCTCACCACCACCTGCAGTGCGAATAGCCCTGCCGCGAACGGCAACTGCCACACCCGCGGCAATCGTTCGAACCAGCCCAGCCCGTAGCCGTAGAAGATCCAGGTGCACAGCAGCGACTGCAGCAGGTAGTTGCTCAGGGCCATGCGTCCGGCAGGTGCAAGCCAGGCCAGACGCGATGCGAAACGTACCACCCACGCTGCGTAGCCCAGACTCATCAACGGCCCCGCAATCAGCATCAGCGCGAAGGCTGCGCAGACGCGCATGCTCAGGTCCGCCGGATCCATCCACGGCGCCAGCGCATAGCTCACCAGCATCACGCCCAACCCAAGCGGCAAGGCGCCGTAACGCAGCGTGCGGAACAGGCGCGGAAAGCGTTCGGGCGCGGCGATCGCACCGCTGCGCACGAACCAGCCACCCAGCAGGAACATGCCGAGCATGGTCGGGCCGTTGACGCTGAGCCCGCTCAGTGCCTGGCGCAGATCGTGCCAGCGCTGTGCGGTGGCCTGCAGATAGCTGCCGCTGCCGAATGCGGCGCGTTGCGCCTGCACGTTGGCCGCAGTCTGCTGCGCCACCTCGGCCATGGCCGCCTTCCACTCCCCCGCCGCCGCCGGATCGGCCTGCACCAGCACACCGACCAGGCCGGACAACACCACCAGCGCAGGGGCGCAGGCGTAGACCAGCGCTGCCAGCCAGGGCAAGGCCAGCGTCGGTACGCTGCGCGTAACCAGCAGCACGACCGCCAGCAAGGCGTAGGTCACCAGGATGTCGCCGGACCACAACAACAGCGCATGCGCCAGCCCGATCGCCAGCAAGCCCGCGGTTCGGCGCAGGTACATCCCATAGAAACCACGCCCGCCTTGCTCGGCGCGCTGCGCCATCACCGCAAAGCCCATGCCGAACAATAATGCGAACAACGTATAGAACTTGCCCTGCACGAAGATGTACACCAGCGCATCGGCGATGCGGTCGGCGCCGCGCCAGTGCGGCTCCACGCCGCTGACGGCCAGGTCGAGCGGGCCGACGAAGGCTTCGATATTCATCAGCAGGATGCCGAGCAACGCAAACCCGCGCAGCACATCCAGCACGACGATGCGCTCGTTGGCGGCAATGGGCAACAGATCGCGTCGTGTCATTGCAGTTCAAAGATCCCGGCGCAACGCGGCGCCGCACACAATGCAAACGGCCCGCCGAATGGCGGGCCGTCGCAGGCACGGACGTTACCGGCTGTGGTCGAATGGCATTGCGCAGCGAACGTCTCGACACAGGCCAGGCCCAGACACCGGAGTGCTGCTATGGTGCAGGCCGAACCTGGGCAACTGCCGTCCACCAGGCGTGGCTGCGCGAGCCTGCCGTTCGCTGCGCTTGAAGCAGCCAACAAAACGTTGCGCGCAGTCGTCAGGCGGGTGTGGACGGCACGGAGTAAGCGGCGTGTACGAGGGGTACATGCCGATTCGGGGCAGCGGCCGCGCCCACCTGATGGCTGCACAGGCGTTTTGCGAACTGTTTTAGTGGTGATGACCGCCATCGCCGTGGACGTGGCCGTGATCGCGCTCTTCCTGAGTGGCTTCGCGCACCTCGACGATCTCCACATCGAAATGCAGGTCCTTACCGGCCATCGGATGATTGAGGTCGACATCGACCACGCTCATGCCGACCTTCTGCACGGTGACCGCACGCGGGCCGAAGTTGGTCTGCAGCACCACCTGCGTGCCCGGCACCAGCTTGGTGGCACCGAAGTGCTTCTTGGGCACGCGCTGACTCAGGCCTTCGCGGTATTCGCCATAGGCCTCGGTGGCCTTGACGTCGACGCCGAAGCTTTCGCCGGCTTCCTTGTCCATCATGGCCGCTTCCAGGCCGGGAATGATGTTGCCGTGGCCGATCAGGATGGCCAAGGGATCGCGCTCCTTGGAGCTCTCGATCGGCTCCTGGCCAATCTCCGAAACGGTGTAGTGGAAGCGGACGACGCTGTCTTTTTCGATCTTCATGCGTGGCTCTGAATGAGGCTGCCCGGTGGCAGAGGGGTGAAGACGGCTTGTCGGCCGCCGGGTGCGCCGCCATCATGGCGACCTTCCGAACCGTCCATTATCCCGGCTCCATGCATATCACGCCAGTTTTCGCCGCACGCACGCACCGCAGCGCGGCCTGCCTGCTGCTGGGCCTGCTCCTGCTGGGCGGCTGTTCGTCGCAGGCTCCGGTCCGCCGCGCGGCACCGCCGCCGACGGCGCGCGTCTGGCCGCAGGTACCGCCGGCAGATCCGGCGGCCGCCAACAACATCCTCATGCGCGCCCTCGGTCTGGTAGGGACGCCCTATCGGTACGGCGGCAATACCCCGGAGACCGGCTTCGACTGCAGCGGCCTGGTCACCTATGTCTACAAGGATGTGCTGGCGTTGGCGCTGCCGCGGACGTCACGTGAACTGGCAGCGGTGCAGGGACCGAAGATTTCGCCGGAAAAGCTGGCGACCGGCGATCTGGTGTTTTTCGGGGCCGGAGGAAGCGTGACCCATGTCGGAATCTATGTCGGTGAAGGCCGCTTCGTGCACGCGCCGACCAGCGGCGGTACAGTCCGCCTGGATTTTCTGGACGGGGCCTACTGGCGTGACCATTATTCAGGTTCCAAGCGGGTTTTGCACTGAAATGTGATTCAAGTCACAAGTAGTAAAACGGAAAGTTAACTTTTTTTGAACGTAACGATCCTTTCACCAGGGCATCATCCCGTATCGACAGCAGAACTGTGATTCCCGCGTGACGAACGACGAACAGATCAACCCTGGCGCCGCCCCGCTTCCGCTCCGGAAACCGCTTCGCCTGCTTTGCGCTACCGTGCTCTGGATTGCTGCATTGCCCGCTGTGGCGCAGACCGCCAACAGCGTCCCGCCCGCTCCGCAGCAGCAGACGCCCGACAGCGCGGCCGCCGCCGAGAAGGCCGCCACCCGCAGCCGGGCCGATGCCGCCGCCACCGCTACCCTGGCCGCCCTGCTGCCGCATCTGGCCGCCAACGACGCCATTCCGCTGATGGACCGCTCGGCGATGTTCGCCGGTGACCTCAGCCGCCTGCTCGCCAATTACGACGTGTCGCAGAGCGCGGCCAATGCCGCGCAGAACGCGGTGGCCGACAGCCGCGTGCAGGTCATCCTGCAGCGCGCCATGGCCCTGCTCGGCACCCCGTACGTATGGGGCGGCGAGTCCACCGAGGGCTTCGACTGCAGCGGCCTGGTGGGTTATGTCTTCAAGACCGCTCTGGGGATCGACCTGCCGCGCGTCTCGCGCGACATCGCCCGCGACGAGTCGGCCGAACTGATCAAGGACCCCAATGCCTTGAAGGCCGGCGATCTGGTGTTCTTCGGCAAGCGTGGCCGTATCGATCACGTGGGCCTGGTGGTCGGCGAAGGCAAGTTCCTGCACGCGCCCAGCCGCGGCAAGGACGTGCGCGTGGACTCGCTCGCCACCGGCTACTGGAGCGAGAAGTTCATCCAGGCACGCCGGGTGCTGTAAGAACCCGCTGCATCCTGTCGATGACGAAGGCCGCGGCGACCCCGCGGCCTTTTTCCTGTCCCGATATCCGGCCGGCGCTGTCATCCGGCTGCCCTGCGGCAGGCGTTTCCGCCGCATCCGCGCCATCGGCAGCTGTGGCAGAGACGATCGCAGTTAGCGCAGAGCGTCGGCCTGGTAGTGCGCCATGGTGTCCTCGATGCCCTTGCTCAGCTCCATCACCTTGAGCGCGTATTCGGCCAGGCGTTGGTCTTCCGGCGTGTCCGGCCGCCAGGACGGCACTTCCACCGGGGTGACGCCGTCGGGATCCATCGCCACGAACACGATGATGCAATGCGTGCACAGGCGCGAGTCGCCGCCCATCGGGCTGCGCGCACGCACATCGATGGCGAAATGCATGCTGCTGCGCCCGGTGTAGACCAGTTTGGCCGACACCGCGACCAGATCGCCGATCCGTACCGGCGCAACGAAGCGGATGCCGCCCACCGCCACCGTCACGCAGTAGTGCCCGCTCCAGCCGCTGGCCGCGGCAAACCCGACCTGATCGATCCATTTCATCACCACCCCGCCGTGCACCTTGCCGCCGAAGTTGACGTCGCTGGGCTCGGCCAGAAACCGGAATGTCAGATCGCGCTGTTGACCAATCACTGCCCGCCCTCGTCGATGGATGCGTCCGCAGTGTGTCATACGCCTGCAGGCCGGCCCATGCGCACCGCTGGAACGCTCTGCCGCGATCTGCGCCGTTCGACCGATCACGGCCTCGGCACGCGCCTGGCGAACCATCGCATCGCGACCCTGCCCTTCTTCCGTCGGGAAGCACGGCAGGCGTATTTCAGCGCGCGATCACCTGCAGATTGTCCTGCTTGCGGATGCACAACCAGGGGAAGTGCGGCTGCCGTAACTTGAACAACCGGCGCAGCCGGGCGCCCGGGCGGCGTGGATCGAACAGCCACCGCACCGCAAAGCGCTCGAACATGGCGTAGGTGTGCTGGTGGTACTGCCCGGCCAGGTCCGGCACCCCCAGGTCGGTGAAGTAACGCAGGCTGCGGGCAGCGCTCGCCTCGGCGCGCTGCCGATCTGCATACAGTGGGCTGTCGATGATGTGCAGTTCGCCGCCGTCGCGCAGCTGCGCCAGCAGGCGGGCGACCAGGGCGGCCGGATCGGCGAAATACTGGATGCACGCCGGCAGCACGACGACGTCGAAGACCGCGCGCGGCAGGACCAGGGTCTGGATGTCAGCGGCGACGAAACTCAGGCGCTGCTCGTGACCGAACACGCGCGCGGCCTGGGTGAGTTCGGTGCGGTTGACGTCGATGCCGCAGACGTCGCGCTGCAGCGACTGCGCCAGCAGTTGCGAGAGCCAGCCATTGCCGCAGCCCAGCTCCAGGATGGCGCCCTCGCCTCCTCGGGCACGCAGGTGCTGCACCAGCATCGCGCTGGACAGCGCGCGCACCCGCCATTCCAGGCTGGCTCCCAGGCTGCCGCCGGGATGCGGCAGACGACGCACCTGGGCATCCGTGTAGAGCCGGCCTTCCTTGCGCCGCACTTCCAGATACCGCTGCTCGAACGGATCGCGTGCCAGCCCACGCTGCACGAACACGCCGTCGATGACGTCCAGCGCGGGCAGCTGTGCCAGGCACTCGCGCAGGAACGGGAATCCGGCTGCCATCGGCGGCGCTCAGCGCAGCGGCTTGGAGCCGTCGGTCAGCGGATCTTCCAGCCCGACATTCGTGGATGCCGTCGCATAGACGGAGGTGTCGAGCAGGCCGGTTTCCTTGGCCACCAGCACCGGTACCAGCATCTGCCCGGTCACATTGGTCATGGTGCGCATCATGTCCAGGATGCGGTCGATGGCATACAGGTAACCGATCACCTCCAGAGGAAGATTGGCCGCGCTCAGCACCACCGTCGCCATGATCACCGCGGTGCCCGGCACCCCGGCCGTGCCGAAGCTGCCCAGCACCGAGGCGATCAGCACCACGAAGTATTGATTGGCGGTCAACGGCACCCCGGTGTATTGCGCGATGAACACTGCGCACAGCGCCGGGAAGATCGCGCCGCACCCATCCATCTTGATGCTGGCGCCCAGCGGCACCGCGAACGCCGCGTAATCCTTGCTCACGCCCAGATTATGGGTGATCGAACGCAGCGCCACCGGCATGGCGGCAAAACTCGACGAACTGACGAAGGCTACCTGCATGCCCGGCGCGGCGCCGCGGAAGAACTTCCACGGATTCAAGCCGTGCAGCAGCAACAGGGCGCTGTAGACCACCACGATGTGGATGGCACAGGCCAGATACAGCGCGAGCACGAAATTGCCGAAGGGCAGCAACTTGGTGAAGCCATAGCTGCCGACCAGGCCTGCGATCAGACCGAAGGTTCCCAGCGGGGTCATCTCCAGCACGAAGCGGGTGACCTGGATCATGATGTCGCTCATCTGCGCGGTGAGCTTGCGCGCCTCGGCCACCCGCTCGCCGAGCTTGACCATCGCAAAGCCAAGCAGCGCGGCGAAGAAGATCACCGGCAGGATCGACCCGCGCCCAGCCGCCAGCACGGTTTCGCCAGCGGCATTGGTCCTGGTGCCGATGCCGGTCAGCGCATAGAACGGGTTGGAGGGCACCACGTCCAGCAGCACCTTGATCGGGCTGGGCACATCGCGCGGTGTCCAGCCCGAGTCCACGCTCAGGTTGAAATGGCCGGCGCCCGGCTGCAGCAAGGTCCCCACGGCCAACCCCACCCCGACGGCCAGGGCCGCCGTGATCACGAACCACAGGAAGGTGCGCCCGCCCAGCGCGGCCACCGACTTCTGCCCGTGCAGCGAAGAGATCGCATTGATCACCGCAAAGAACACCAACGGAATGGCGATCATCTTGATCAGGGTGACGTACAGATCGCCCAGGGGGCCGAACCAGACTTCGGCGGCCGGCCCCATGGCCCAGCCGGCCAGCGCGCCCAGGACGAAGCCGGCCACCACGCGCTGCCAGAACGGAATGCGCAACCAGGCCGCAACCAGTCTCATGTCGTCGAATCATCCGGGGGGAGGGTGCATGCACCATATCGCAGGGCTGCGTTGCCCGCGAGGCCACGACTGGAACAGCGGCGTGCCATCGGTGCGACGGACGCGGGCCGGCATAATGGGCGTCGATTCAGCCACGAGTTCGAGACCGATGCGTTACCGCCTGCCTGCCCTCGCCGCCCTGACCACGCTGTGCATCGCCGCCTGCGCCTCCACTGCCGGCACCACCGTCCCTGCACCGGCCTCGGTCAAGGTGGAGGTGCCGTCGGTGACCCATCCGGCTGGCGAAACCCCGCAGTGGTGGTATCGCTCCGGCGCAGCGCGCGCCGCCGGCAACGGCGCGATGTCCGGCAAGGCACGCAACGTCATCCTGTTCCTTGGCGACGGCATGAGCCTGACCACGGTGGCGGCCGCACGCATTCTCGATGGCCAGCGCAAGGGCGGCCCCGGCGAAGAAAACCTGTTGTCATGGGAACAGTTCCCGGCCACCGCCTTCAGCAAGACCTACAACACCGATTCGCAGACACCCGATTCGGCCGGCACCATGACCGCGATCACTACCGGAGTGAAGTCGCACATGGGCGCGATCGGGGTCAGCAGCGGTCCGCGCAACGACTGTGCCGACAGCCTGGGCAAGGGCTTGCTGAGCTGGCTGCAGCTGGCCGACAGCGCCGGCATGGCCACCGGCATCGTCACCACCGCGCGGCTCACGCATGCCACCCCGGCGGCCACCTATGCGCACTCGCCGGATCGCAACTGGGAGAACGACACCGACCTGCCGGCAGCTGCGCGCGCAGCCGGCTGCCAGGACATCGCCCAGCAACTGCTGACCAGCGCCCGCTACGGGCGTGGGCCGCAGGTGGTGCTGGGCGGCGGCCGCAGCCAGTTCCAGACCGTGCAGGACCGCGACCCCGAATACGCCGGCAAGGCCGGCCGGCGCCTGGACGGGCGCGACCTGGTGGGCGAATGGAAACGCGCGCACCCGCAGGGCGCCTATGTCTGGAACCGCCAGCAGCTGCAGGCGGCAACCAACGCGCCTGCCTTGCTGGGGCTGTTCGAGCCCGATCACATGCAGTTCGATCACGACCGCAACCGCAGCCCACAGGGCGAGCCCAGCCTGACCGAGATGACCCGCACCGCGATCCGATCGCTGTCGCGCGATCCCAACGGCTTCGTGCTGATGGTCGAAGGCGGCCGTATCGATCACGCCAACCATGCCGGCAACGCCTATCGCGCGCTCGACGAAACCGTTTCGTTGTCCGACGCGGTGCGCGCCGCGGTGCAGACCGCGCCGCCGGACACCCTGATCGTCGTCACCGCCGACCACTCGCACACGCTCAACTTCGTCGGCTACCCGGTACGCGGCAATCCCATCCTGGGCAAGGTTCGCGGTGGCGGTGGTGAGGAAGGCGACCGCAGCCAACTGGCCACCGACATGGCCGGCCGCCCCTACACCACCCTGAGCTACGCCAACGGCCCTGGCTATACCGGCGCCAGCGACGCACAGCCGGCCGGCCCGAAGACCTTCCCGCACGACCCCGGCAGCAGCGAGCCCGCCACCGGCCGCCCCGACCTGACCCACGTGGACACCGAGTCGCCCAACTACATGCAGGAGTCGCTGGTGTCGACCAAGTCCGAAAGCCACGGCGGGGAAGACGTCGGCATCTGGGCCACCGGCCCGGGCAGCGCGGCCTTCCGCGGCACACTGGAAGAGAACGTGATCTACCACGTCATCGTGCAGGCCACCCCGCGGCTGCGCGCGCGCCTGTGCAAGGCCGGTACCTGCGACCGTGCTGGCGTGCCGGTGGAACTGCCCAGGCCGGCCAGTTTCGAGGCTGCTACCGGACGCTGATGGGCCGCAGCCGTGCCGATCGATACGCCGCTCCTGCTGCCCTCCCCCCCGCCTGGTCCGGTGCTGATCGCTTACAGCGGCGGAATGGACTCGAGCGTGCTGCTGCACCTGATGGCGGCGATACCGGGCTACCGCCACGCCGGACTGCGCGCGCTGCACGTGCATCACGGCCTGCATGCCGACGCCGATGCGTGGGCCGCGCACTGCCAACGCACATGCGATGCCTTGCAGGTGCCGTTGCGGATCGTGCAGGTACAGGTCGCACGCGATAGCGGCCTTGGACTGGAGGCGGCAGCACGCGATGCGCGCCACGCTGCGTTCGCGGACGCACTTGCCGCTGGCGAATGGCTGGCGCTGGCGCAGCATCGCGACGACCAGGCCGAGACCTTCCTGCTGCGCGCACTGCGTGCCTCCGGGCCGGACGGGCTGGCCGCCATGCGCGGCCAGCGTCCCTTCGCGCACGGCACCTTGTGGCGCCCGCTGCTGAGCCGGGCGCGTGCCGAGCTCCTGGCGTACGCGCACGCCCATGGTCTGCAGTGGATCGAGGATCCCAGCAACGCCGACGCGCGCCACGACCGCAACTTTCTGCGCCACCACGTCCTGCCGCTGCTGTCGCAACGCTGGCCACAGGCATCCGCGGCGCTGGCGCGCAGCGCACACTTGAGCGCAGAGGCCGCAGAGGTGTTGCTGCACGACGAACTGGCGCTGCTGCCCAGCCTGTGCGCAGCGGACGGCGCGCTGGATCTGCGGCGGCTGCGTGCGCAGCCGGTCGCACGGCAGCCGCGGCTGTTGCGCGCCTGGGTCGGCGCGACCGGCGCGCCGGCACTCCCCGCGCACGGCGTGGCTGCGCTGGAGCGGGAAATCGATCTGCATGCGCCGGATCGCGAGGCCTGCTTCGCCTGGCAACAGGTCGAAGTGCGGCGCTGGAGGCAATCCCTGTATCTGCACCGCCCCGCACCCGCCTGGCCGCCGCAATGGACTGCGCAGTGGGATGGCGTGCATCCCTTGCAGCTGCCCGATGGCGCGCAGCTGCAGTTGCATGGCTCGCCGGGCTTGGGTTTCGTCCGCCCGATGCAGGTGCGTGCCCGCCAGGGCGGCGAACGCATCGTGCTACCACGGCGCGGCCATTCGCATCGGCTCAAGCACCTGCTGCAGGATCTGGACCTGCCCCCCTGGAAGCGCGATCGCCTGCCGGTCCTGTGGGCCGACAGGCAGGTGATGGCCGCCGGCGACCGCATCGTTTCGGCCTCCTTGCACGACTGGCTGCAGACCCATCGCGCCAGCCTGCGATGGCGGGCGAGCGACCAGGCGAATTGACCGGCCTGCCCGCGCCCCGCACACTTCCACGATGGCCAAGAAGTCCTTGAACGAAACCTCTCCGGTTGCCCGCTTCGAACAGTCGCTGGAAGAACTCGAGCAACTGGTGCAGAAGATGGAAGTCGGCGACCTGAGTCTGGAGCAGTCGCTCAGCGCCTACGAACGTGGCATCGGCCTGTACCGCGATTGCCAGCAGGCGCTGGAACAGGCCGAACTGCGGGTGCGTCTGTTGACCGACCCGGCGCGCCCCGAACTCGCCGAAGCCTTCGAACCGCCCGTGCCGGATGCCGGCTGAGGTGGGTTCGGCCCTGTTCGACCACTGGATCGCTCGCACCGAGCGCGGCCTCGACGCATGCCTGCCGGATGCCGCGCTGGCGCCGCAACGCCTGCACGCAGCGATGCGGCATGCCGTACTGGGCGGTGGCAAGCGCATGCGGCCGCTGCTGGTGTACGCCAGCGGCGCGCTGTTCGGCGCTGCCGACGACCTGCTCGATCTTCCGGCGGTGGCGGTGGAGCTGATCCACGCCTATTCGCTGGTGCACGACGACCTGCCGGCGATGGACGACGATGCCTTGCGACGTGGCCGGCCCACCGTACACATCGCCTTCGACGAAGCCACCGCCATCCTGGCCGGCGATGCGCTGCAGACCCGTGCCTTCGAGCTGTTGGCCGACTCGCAGGCGAGCGCCGACCTGCGCGTGGCCTGGTTGCACAGTCTGGCCGTTGCCGCAGGTGCTGGCGGCATGTGCGGCGGCCAGGCGCTGGACATCGACGCCACCGGCCAGTTGCAATCGCTGCACCACCTGCAGCGCATGCATGCACTCAAGACCGGCGCGTTGATCCGCGCCGCCGTCCGCATGGGCGCACTGGCCGGCGCTGCCGCGCCAGCGGATCTGCAACGCCTGGACGACTTCGCCGATGCCTTGGGCCTGGCGTTCCAGGTCCGCGACGACATCCTGGATGTGGAATCGAACTCGGCGCAGCTGGGCAAGACCGCAGGCAAGGACCGCGCGCAGGCCAAATCCACCTACCCTGCCCTGCTCGGCATGGAAGGCGCCAAGGCCAAGCTGGCCGAGTTGGCCGCGCGCATGCACGACGTCCTGCAGCCCTACGGCCAGCGGGCCGACACGTTGGCGACGCTGGGCCGGTTCGCGGTGGACCGCGCGCACTAGTGGACCGCGCGTACCACGCGCCAAGGCGCGTCTGGCACGCACTGCAATGCCCACTTGGCCGACATTCGCCATTCGGCGCGCGCACCTGCAATGACCATCGTGACTTGCCTCACTGCGCGTTCGCGCACTCCGTGCGCCAGCGCACGGTGCGCGGCTCCTGAGAACGCGCGCAACCCGCGCCGCTTGTCACAAAACGTAACTTTCACGGCCGCGCTTTGTGTCACGCGATGCCACGCGCGCCGATGCCATGCATGATCTGGCGCACGCTTTATTGCTGAATAATCAACGTCAGTAGCACGCCGACCCGCAACCGGCTCTATTAACTACTGAAGTATCGGTAATCGAAAGACTTGTCGCGTCTGCTCGCTCTGCCTAGGTTTGGTTCGCCCGCATTCGCGGGCATCCCCCGACCAAGGAGAGTCACTGGTGAAGAACGTTTTTCTCGCATCGTTTGCAGCAGGTACGCTGGCTGTCGTCGGCGTACTCGGTTCGGCGCAGGCTCAGTCCCTGCGCGGACCGGTTCCGTTGACCATCGAACTGGCACCGGTGGCCGACCAGGCCGGGCGGCATCAGGGCAGGATCGCCGTCACCGTGACCAACAACGGCAGCCAGGTCGCCCGCGTGCCGACCTATCAATTGCCGTTGAAGTCACTCGATAACGGCATTCTGGAGGTCAGTCGTGAGGGCGCTCCCGTGAACTTCACCGGGCGCCTGGTCAAGCGGGGTCTGCCCAAGGCCGCAGATTTCACCATTCTGCAGCCTGGCCAGAGCATCAAGGCAGAGGTGGATCTCGCCAGCGCCTACGATCTGTCCACCAGCGGCAACTACACCATCCAGGTGCGCTCGTCGCTGCAGTACGCCTCGCTGTCCGACGGCAGCCTGATGAAGGCCGCCAATGGCCAACCGGCCGTGGCGACCAGCACCCCGCTCACCGTCTGGCTGGATGGCGTCAACCGCGGCGTACAGCGTCAGATGACCATCGGCCCGACTGCCGTGGTCAACGGCATCAACTACCTCAACTGCAGCACCACCCGCACCAACCAGGCCGCCAGCGCCGTCACCGCGGCTCGCAACTACTCGCAGAACGCGCGCAACTACCTCAACGGCGGCAGTACCGGCGCGCGCTACACCACCTGGTTCGGCGCCTACAATGCGGCGCGCTATAGCCGGGTCAGCTCGAACTTCGTCAACATCGACAACGCGCTGGACCAGAACAACGGCCAGATCACCATCAACTGCGATTGCAACGACAGCGCGTTCGCCTACGTCTACGCCAATGCACCATACGAAATCTACGTCTGCAACGCGTTCTGGAGTGCGGCGACAACCGGTACCGACTCCAAGGCCGGGACCCTGGTGCACGAGATGAGCCACTTCACCGTGGTGGCCGGGACCCAGGATCGGGTCTACGGGCAGGCGGGCGCACGCAACCTGGCCCGCACCAACCCGGCCCAGGCCATCACCAACGCCGACAGCCACGAGTACTTCGCCGAGAACACCCCGGCACAGAACTGATCACGGCATCGCCTGAAACGACAAAGGCCCGGCATCGCTGCCGGGCCTTTGTCGTTGGCACCGCGCCGATTACTTGATCAGGCGCAGCGTGAACGGGTAACGGTAATGCTCGCCATTGTTGGCCTTGACCGCAGCCACGATGCAGAACACCACGCTGGCGATCCATACGAGCGTAGGCAGAAAGAACAACGCACCGAAGGTCACCGTGGCCAGGACCACCGCCACGATCATGGCCAGTGTCACCGTGATCTGGAAGTTCAACGCTTCCTTGGCCTGATCGGTGGCGAAGGGCTTGGAAGGACTGGCGTCCTTGCTGATCAACCAGACCACCAAGGCTCCGATGAAGTAGGTAAGCGTGCCCAGCAGGTGAGCGACCAGCGCCAGCGTACGCTCGGCGGGCGGTGCGCTGCTGCCGATCGGCGGCGGCGGCGGTGCGGCATGTGTATCGAATTCGCTCATCTGTCTCCCCAAACACGATTGTGGTGCGGCGGACTATAACAACGATTCATCCAGCGACCAGTGCGCAAAGCCATGGTGCCGGCGCAACTGATCAGGCCCGCTACCGGCAAGTCCTCGCCAGGGGCCCATCGGCACCGTGCGCCATCGCGACGGCATGAGGAAGGCGTGGATCGGCGCATCCGGGCACGGACCGTCCCATCGCAGCCGCGCGCCTACCGCGCCGCCACGGGCACTCGCGTGCAGGCATGTGTGTCGCCGCAACTGCGGCGACACGGGTACGCGGCCGCAGCACTCACCGTGCGGCGATAGCGAGCCCGTCGCGTCGGTTCGGAGCGACCCGACAGGAGCGTGGCTCAGCGATCGCCGGCCACGGTCATGCGGTTGACCAGCACCGAGCCGATCTTGACGTGCGAGCGCGCATCCACGTCGCTACCCACCGCTTCGATGCCGGCGAACATGTCGCGCAGGTTGCCGGCGATGGTCAGCCCGTCCACCGGATAGGCGATGGCACCGTTCTCGACCCAGAACCCGCCGGCGCCGCGCGAGTAATCGCCCGTGACCGGGTTGACGCCATTGCCCATCAATTCGGTGACCAGCAGACCGCGCGACATGCCCGCGATGATCGACGCAAGATCGCCCGCGTTGGCGGCAACCTGCAGGTTGTGCACGCCGCCGGCATTGGCGGTGGTCTGCAGGCCCAGCTTGCGCGCCGAGTAGCTGCCCAGCACGTAGCGCTGCAGTACGCCGTCGGTGATCAATGCCGAACGTCGGGTGGCCACGCCCTCGGCATCGAAGGCGGCCGAGCGCAGTCCACGCCGCAGATGCGGCAACTCCTCGATGTTGAACCAGTCGGGAAACAACCGGGTGCCGACGCTGTCGAGCAGGAAGCTGGCGCGTCGATACAGCGCGCCGCCGGAGACCGCGCCCAACAGATGCCCCACCAGCGAACGTGCCAGCTCCGGCGCGAACAGCACCGGCAATGGGCCGGTAGGCAGCGAACGCGGCTGCAACCGCGCCACGGTGCGCTCGGCGGCATGACGGCCGATTGCGTCGGGCGCCTCCAGGTCTTCGCGCGCCAGTGCGCTGCTGTACCAGCCATCGCGCTGCATGCCATCGCCGTGCCCGGCGATCAGCGCGCAGCTGATCGAATGGTGGGTACCGCGCTCGCGCCCGACAAAGCCATGCGAATTGGCGTACACCGACAGGCTGAGCCCGGTACTGGCCGAGGCGCCGTCGGAATTGCTGATGCGGGCGTCCGCCTCGCGGCCGGCGGTCTCGCAGGCCAGCGCAAGGTCCACTGCGGTATCGGCGTCCAGCGCCCACGGGTGCCAGCTGTCCAGTTCGGGGAAGTCGTGCGCCATCAGCTCCGGGTCGGCCAGGCCGGAAGCCGGATCGTCCTCGGTGTAACGCGCGATCGCGCAGGCCTGCGCCACGGTGGCCTCCAGGCTGGCATCCTGCAGGTCGGCGGTGCTGGCGCTGCCCTTGCGCTTGCCGAAGTACACCGTCACCGCAATGCCGCGGTCGCGGGTGGATTCGACCGTTTCCACCTCGCCCAGGCGCACATTGACGTCCAGGCCACGCTCTTCGCTGCAGCTCACCTCGGCCTGGGTGGCGCCGGCGGCACGGGCGCGCTCGAGCAGGCGCTGGGCGGTGTCGGTCAGCGCATCGAGGCGCTGCAGGCTGTCGTCGGTGGCACGGGTTTCGGGGGAGAGTGCGTTCAATGCTTTATCCTTTGGACGCGGATCCTTCCGCAAGAACCCGGCCATCCGTGGCCGGACTGTTGAATTGGGACGCGGATCCTTCCGCAAGAACCCGGCCCTCCATGGCCGGACTGTTGGATTGGGACGCGGATCCTTCCGCAAGAATCCGGCCCTCCGTGGCGGGACTGTTGAATTGGGACGCGGATCCTTCCGCAAGAACCCGGCCATCCGTGGCCGGACTGTTGAATTGGGACGCGGATCCTTCCGCAGGGAATCCGGCCATCGGTGGCCGGAGATTTTTATCAACCACGTTTCGGGATGTAGTGGCAATGCGCGGACGCGATGAAGAAACCGGTGAATTCCGCGGCGCCAGCCGCAGCCAGCAGCGGCGCGAAGCGCTCGAAGTTCTCGAGCTCGGCGAAAAGCTGGTTTCGCTGACCCCGGCGCAGCTGGCCAAACTGCCGGTGCCGGAAGCGCTGATCCCGCATATCGAGGAGAGCAAGCGCATCACCTCGCACATCGCGCACAAGCGGCAGCTGGCGTTTCTGGCCAAGCACATGCGCCGCGAGGACGACGAGACGCTGGCAGCCATCCGCGATGCGCTGGATGCCAATAGCGACACGGCGCGGCGCGAAGTTGCCGCTATGCATCGCGTCGAGCGTTGGCGCGAACGCTTGCTGGCCGAAGGCGATACGGCGCTGGCCGAACTGCTGGAAGCCTACCCGGCCGCAGACCGCCAGCAGCTGCGCCAGCTGGTGCGCAACGCGATCCACGAGCGCACCAAGAACAAGCCCCCGCGCGCCTACCGCGAGCTGTTCCAGGTACTGCGCGAGCTGGGTGAAAAGCCGGGACCCGGGACCGGGGACCCGGGACCCGTGTAAGGACAAGAGCGGGTCCGTTTCCCTCTCAGGCAGGCAAGCCACAGCCTTTGATTTTCCCGGGTCCCCGGTCCCGGGTCCCGGGTCCCGGTTCTCCGATCGCCGGTCCCGGCTCCCGACAAGCCTCACGCCTGCGTCCCGCCCACCGTGATGCCGTCGATCAGGAGTGATGGCTGGCCGACGCCGACCGGCACGCTCTGCCCGTCCTTGCCGCAGACGCCCACGCCCTCGTCCAGTGCCAGATCGTTGCCGATCATGCGCACCTTCTGCATGGTCTCCGGCCCGTTGCCGATCAGGGTGGCGCCCTTGACCGGCGCGGTCACCTTGCCGTCCTCGATCAGGTAGGCCTCGGTGGCCGAGAACACGTACTTTCCGCTGGTGATGTCGACCTGACCGCCACCGAAGTTCACCGCATAGATGCCCTTCTTGACCGAGCGGATCATCTCTTCGGGATCGTGCTGGCCGGCGCGCATGTAGGTATTGGTCATGCGCGGCATGGTCAGATGCGCGAACGATTCGCGACGGCCGTTGCCGGTAGGTGCCACGCCCATCAGGCGCGCGTTGTGGCTGTCCTGCATGTAACCCACCAGCACGCCATCCTCGATCAAGGTGGTGCACTGGCTGGGCGTGCCTTCGTCGTCGACGTTGAGCGAGCCACGGCGCCCGTCGAGCGTGCCATCGTCGACGATGGTCACCCCCGGCGAGGCCACGCGCTCGCCGATGCGTCCGGCATAGACGCTGGTGCCCTTGCGGTTGAAATCGCCTTCCAGCCCATGGCCGACCGCCTCATGCAACAACACGCCGGGCCAGCCCGGGCCGAGTACCACCGGCATCACGCCGGCTGGGGCCGGAATCGCCTCCAGGTTGACCAGCGCCTGGCGTAGCGCCTCGCGCGCAAAGCCCTCAGGGCGGCCGTCCGCGAACAGGTCGGCATAGCCGTAACGGCCGCCGCCGCCGGCGTAGCCGGACTCGCGGCGGCCATTGTGCTCGACGATGACCTGCACGTTCAGGCGCACCAGCGGGCGCACATCGGCTGCCAGCACGCCATCGCTGCGTGCGATCAGTACCGTGTCCACCCCGCCGGACAGGCTCACCATCACCTGTTTGACGCGCGAATCGGCGCCACGCAGGAACTGGTCGATGCGACGCAGCAACTCCACCTTGGTGGCGCTGTCCATGTCGTCGATCGGGTCGGTGGCCGGGTACAGCGCGCGGCCATTGCCACGCACCAGCGTGCGGCTGGCCTGCGCGCCGCCATCGCGCGAGATCGCGCGCGCCGATTGCGCCGCTTCCAGCAGCGTCTCGCGCTGGATATCGTCGGAGTACGCAAAGCCGGTCTTTTCGCCGGCGATCGCGCGCACGCCCACACCTTGTTCGATGGAGTGCGCACCGTCCTTGACAATGCCGTCTTCCACGCTCCAGCTCTCGCGCCGCGAGTGCTGGAAATACAGGTCGCCGAAGTCGATGCCCGGGCCCAGCAGGGCGCCGAAGGTGCGGTCCAGATGGCCGGCGTCCAGGCCGGAGGGAAGCAGCAGCCGGGTTTCGGCCAGAGTGAGAGCGTTGTCGGTCATGCGGTCAGGATGGGGCCCGCGCGCCGGGGAGACAAGTCGTGCGGCTGAATCGGCGGCGCGGCGATCACTGCGCGCGCGGTCCGTGCGCGCCGGCGGCCATGAGGCTGCGGCATGCGCGGGTCAGCGTGGTGGTGCGGCAGGTCTGCCGGTGGGCGCCGGCTTGCTCGGCGCACGCTCGCGTTCGCGCTCGCGCTCGACCACGTCCACCTGCGGGTCCTTCCATGGCCCGGTGACGTGGTAGGTCTTGGCACCGATCGCGCCCAGCGGCTTGCCCAGCACGGCATTGGCGGCCGCACCCACGGCCGCGCCCACCGGCCCGCCCGCCACCGCGCCGACCACGGCCAGCAGGTTGCCGGCCTTGGGATTGACGTCCACGGTCTGGTCGAAGGTCTGCGCGCGCAGATCGGTCTGGCCACGGATGGCGATATCGGCGGCCGGGCCGGCGATGCGGATCGCATCGGTCCGTGCGAAGCCGTCGCCGAAGCGCACCTCGCCGCCCAGTGTGTTGAACGCCAGGCCCTTGGAGAAAAAATCGCGGAAATCGAACATCAGCCGACGCGGCAGCTGCGCCACGCTGAGCAGCCCCAGCACACGGCCGGCGCCGGGTTCCACCTCGAGCAGCTGACCGTTACGGACATCGACCTTCAGATTGCCTTCCAGCGAGCCCAGCGCAAAACCGGTCGGCGAGCCCTGCCAGCCGGCATTGAGTTCCAGCTGCCCCTCGCCACCGCGCAACTGGCCGCCCAGGGTGAGGTTCTGCAGCAGGTTGCCCAGGTTGCGGCTATCCACCCGCGCCGACAGCCGCGTGCTGGCCGCCTCGCCCTTACCGCGCCAGGCCCCGGTCAGGCCGATGCTCTGATCGTTCGAACGCAGCTGCAATTGATCCACCTGCATGCCGTCGGTGAGCCGGCTGCTGCGCAGGGTGGCGGCCCCCAGGGTCATCTTGCCCACCTGCAGGTCGTCGATATCCAGCGCCAGTGGCGGGATCGACACCGGGTCGAAGTCGGCCACCGCACGCCGCGCCGGTTCCGGCAACGCACCGGCCAGCGGGTCGCCGGGCTCGGGCACCGCGGGCATCGGCGCCTCCGCCACCGGCTGCCAGTGGACGGTGGTGAGCTTGCCCTGCACCACCCCGCCCTCCAGATTGGGCACGCTGAGCTGGCCGGCCAGGGACGGGCCGTTCAGGGTCACCGCCACGGAATCGCGGGTCGGGCGCAGACGCAGCCGGGTCTGCGGGAACACCCCGCCGATCATCAGCAGCCTGTCGGCCTGCACGTCCACCTGCTGCAGCGGCAGGGCGTCCTTTTTCGGCGTTGCCGGCTGACCCGGCAGCGGCGGCATCTCCGGGTCGCTGCCGCTGCGCGCCAGGCCGATCCAGTCGATCGCATCCAGCGACGCCGTGCGGCCGGTCACCACCAAGCCGTTGGCGGGCGGGCGCTCGGTCACCGTATCGGTCCCCATCACCACGCGCACGCCGGTCTGCTCGCCCTGGCTGCTGGCCTTGAGTGCCACCAGCTTGCCGAAGGCCACGTCGATATCGCCGTCGCCGACCGGCAGGGCCACCTTGACCTGGGTGTCCAACGGCCGGGGCGCGGGTTTGTCCAGCGGCGCCGGCAGATCCAGCGTGGTGCCGACCAGATCCGAGCGCAGGGTCAGCAGCGCCTGCGCCTCGGACTGGCCTGGCGTCGGTAGCGGCACATCCACGCCCACCTGCCACGGCGCGCTGCCATGCACATAGGGGCGCAGCCATGCCATCTGCGGCGCGCGGTCGAACAGTTCCCTGGCATCCAGGGTGGCCTTGAGCCGCGCTTCGAATGCCTGCCCGGGATCCTCCACGAACGCGCCCGCACGCAACGCCAGCTCACCGCTGCGGCCCTGGTGCTGCACGCTCAACTGCTCGGCCGCAAAGCCGGTATCGCGGTAGGTGGCCTGCCCGCTGACCTGGTCGAAGGCCAGGTTCCAGCGTGCATCGGCCAGTCTGGCGCCCTGCAGTGCGACCGTACCCTGCAGGTGACCGCCCACGCCTTGCGTGCGCAGGGGGCGCAACAGATCGAAGCTCACCGCGGCCGGGCCGGAGACGCTGAGATTGCGCAAGGTGTCGCCATAGCGACGTTCCAACGGGCTCTGCCGCAACATGCCCAACAGTTGCGCGGCGTCGGCGCGGGTGGAGGCGCGCACGTAGAGCTCGGAGGTGGCGAAACTGGGGATGCCCGCCTCCATCTGGGCGATCGGGGTGCCAGCGAGGTCGCCCTGGCCCTGCAGCGAGAAGCCGTTGCCGATGAAGCTCAGGTCGGCCTGCACCTGTTGCATCGCCGGCCAGTCCGGCTGGAAGCGGATCACGCCATCGCGGATGTGGCCAAAGGCCTCGAAACGCCCGTCGTTGTTGTCGAACGGCCAGTCGTCCAGATCGCCGCTGACCAGGCCGGTGCCGCCAGTGACCACGCCGCCGGCCACCGCCATGTCCAGCCAGTCGATGGCCGCCTTGCTCATCTTCGAGCGGATCCAGAACTTGCGCGCCACCGGCAGCGCCACATCGTCGAGCTGCGCGGCCAGCTGCATGCGCGGGCGGCTGCCGTCGTTCTGGAACCACAGGCCCCCGCGCACGTTGGCGCCGTAGTCGCTGGCCTGCACGCGCAGGGCCGGGGTGGCGACCTGCCAGCCGGCGCCTTCGCGCCAGCCGACGATCTTGCCGGCCAGCCGGATCTGGTGCACCACGCCGAAGCCGGTCGGCCAATCGAAGCGCACCGTGGCATCGGCGGCGGTTTCCAGTTCGCCGCCCTGCGCATCGCCATCGACGCGACCGCGCAGGCCGCTGATGCCCGGCGCATTGCCGACCGGCAGGAAACCGAGGTCGTCGATGCGGCCCTGCGCGCGCACCGGGCCGCCCCGCTCGCCGGCGATCTGCAGGTCGGCGACCCGCAGCTGCGGCCTGGACAGGGTCAGCCAGCGCCGCAGGCCCGGCGACATCTGGTCGCTGAGGGCGGCGGCGGCGATCAGGCCGGACACATCCGCCTGCCGGGCGGTCACCGCATAGCGACGCCCACCGGCGATGCTCAGGCCGTCCAGCCGCTGCGGCGTCGCTGCATCGCCCAGCCGCAGCACCGGCACATCCAGCCGCCAACCGCCGTCGATGCTCTGCCAGCGCGCGCGCGCCTGCAGCCGTTCCCAGCGCAGCGTGCGTCGGGCGGTCTCGTCCGGCAAGGCGGCACCGGACAGTTGCAGTTGGGTGAGGTCGGTGTCCACGATCACCTCGGCAACGCGGCGTGCGCGCAGCCGTGCCCAGGCCTGCAGCCGGCCGCCGGCACCTTCGACACGCATGCCGCCGACCTGCAGCAACGGCGCCCATGCCGACAGATCGGCCGGATCGGCCTTCGCGTACGCATTGCCATCCCCGCTCTCGCGGTCGAATTGCAGCACCGCGGTCAGCGGTGCGTGCCCGAGATCGATCCAGCTGCGGCTGCCTACCTGCACGGTCGAACCGCTGACGCGCAGACGCAGGTCGATGCGCGGCAGCGTGGTCTCCACCCCGATCGACGGCGCCCGCACCTGCAGGCGCGCTTCGGCCACCTGGATCTCGCCCAGGCGACGTAGCGCCTCCAGCGGATCGGAGCCCTTGCCGCTCGGCAGCCCCTGCACCGACCAGACGCCGTCGTCGCTGCGCTGCAGGGTCAGCGCCAGCCCCCGCAGGCGCACTTCGGTCAACGAATGCCCCGGCAACAGACCCGCATACATCGCCAGCAGGATCTCCGCCTGCCCCACCCGCACCTCGCCATGATGCCCGATCCGCAGCCCGTCCAGCCGCAGCAGCGGACCGCGGCGTGTCCATTCGGTGTCCAGGCGATCGAAGGCGATCGGCTGCCCCGCGCGCTGGCTCAGCCAGTCGGCGACCTGCTGTGGCCGCTGTTCGGCCAGCGGCAACACCTGGCTGACCGCGCCCACCAGCAACGCGATCGCCACCACCGCCAGCGCGGTGGCAGTGATCGCATAGCGGCGGAACAGGCGGAGGCGACGGCGCAACGGGGTGGGCATCAGGGGCGGGGACTGGGCATTGGAGATTCGGGATTGGTTACAGCGTGTCCGAGCACGGTAACGTCAACGCTCCTGCTGGCCGCACATCATGGCGGCGCCGGCTTTTACAGATCCCGAATCCCGACTCCCCAATCCCGGCCTCACAGCAACACCACATCGAACTGCTCCTGCAGATACTGGTCGTCGGACTGGAAGCGGATGCTCTTGCCGAGGAACTCTTCGAGCTCGGCCACTGCCGCCGATTCCTCGTCGGTGATGCGCGCCACCACCTTGGACGAGGCGATCACCAGCAGCCGGGCGGCGTCGAACTGGCGCACTGCGCGGGTGATCTCGCGGAAGATCTCGTAGGTCACCGTCTCGGCGGTCTTGATGGTGCCGCGCCCGCCGCAGTGGCCGCAGGTTTCCGACAGCTGCCGCTCCAGGCTTTCGACCGTGCGCTTGCGGGTCATCTCTACCAGACCCAGCGGCGAGAACTCGTACACGGTGGTCTTGGCGTGGTCGCGCGCCAGCGCCTTTTCCAGGGTGCGCAGCACCTGGCGGCGATGCTCCGCATCGTCCATGTCGATGAAGTCGATGATGATGATGCCGCCCAGATTGCGCAGCCGCAGTTGCCGCGCCACCGCCTGCGCCGCTTCCAGGTTGGTACGGAACACGGTTTCTTCCAGATTGCGCTGCCCCACGAACGAGCCGGTATTGACGTCGATGGTGGTCATCGCCTCGGTCTGGTCGATCACCAGATAGCCGCCGGACTTCAGCGGCACCTGCTTGTTCAGTGCACGCCCGATCTCGTCCTCGACACCGTACAGGTCGAAGATCGGCCGGTCGCCGGTGTACAGCTCCAGGCGCTCGGCCAGCACCGGCATGTACTTGGCCACGAACGCCTGCAACTGCACGAAGGTCTCGTTGGAATCGACCTTGACCTTTTCCACGTCGCGGCGGATCAGGTCGCGCACCGCACGCAGCGGCAGGCTCAGGTCTTCGTAGATGATGCTGCACGGCTGGCCTTCGCGGCCGCGTCGCTCGACCACGTTCCAGACCCGCGACAGATAGGCGATGTCCTCGGCCAGCGCCTCGGCCGGCTGGCCCTCGGCATTGGTGCGGATGATGTAGCCGAAGCCGCCGTGCTGGGCCGAGACCTCGCTGACGATGGTCTTCAGGCGCAACCGCTCCGCCTCGTCCTCGATCCGCGCCGAAACCCCCACGACCTTGGACTGCGGCAGCAGCACCAGATAGCGCGATGGGATGCTGATCTGGGTGGTCAGGCGCGCACCCTTGGTGCCGATCGGATCCTTGACCACCTGCACCACGATGTCCTGGCCATCGCGCAACAGTTCGACAATGGGCACCGACGTCGCCGGCGGTGGCGGGAGCGGGGTTTCCTCGGTGTCGACCACGCTTGCCGGTGCCGGCACCGGCCGCACCACGTCGTTGGCGTGCAGGAACGCAGCCCGCTCCAGCCCCACTTCGACGAAGGCCGCCTGCATGCCCGGCATCACCCGCTGCACCTTGCCCTTGTAGATGTTGCCGACCACGCCCCGGCGCCAGCCGCGCTCGATATGCAGTTCCTGCAGCATGCCGTTCTCGATCACCGCCACGCGAGTCTCGCGCGGGGTGACGTTGACCAAAATCTCTTCCGACATCTAATGCGCTCCGAAGGCTGTGAGCAACTGCGAGGTGTGAAACAACGGCAATCCCATCACGCCGGAGTAGCTACCGGACAGATGGGTGATGAAGCCTTCCGCACGGCCCTGGATCGCGTACGCGCCGGCCTTGCCCATCGGCTCGCCACAGGCCGCGTATGCAGCGATCTGCGCGTCGTCCAGCATGGCGAAGGTCACCTCCGACACCACCAACGCCTGCGCCGGGGCGCGCTGTGCGCAGACTAGGACCACCGCCGTGAGTACCTGGTGGGTGCGCCCGGACAACATGCGCAGCATGGCGATCGCATCGTCCACATCGGCCGGCTTGCCGAACACCCGATCGCCCAGCACCACTTCGGTATCGGAGCCCAGCACGATCGCATCGGGGTCGCGGGCCTGCACCTGCGCAAGGCCGAAACGCGCCTTGTCCAGCGCCACGCGCTGCACATACTGGTCAGGCGATTCGCCCGGCGCGCGCAGCTCGGGCACGTCCAGTTCCAGGGTATGGAAAGGCACGTCGAGACGCTGCAGGAGTTCTTGTCGGCGTGGCGAACGGGAGGCGAGATAGAGCATCCGCCCAGCATACCTGTTGCCCGCGCTCGCCCGCTCGCTTCGCGGACGCGCAGCGCGGCCGGCCCGGGTCCGACTCACAACATGTTCATCGATGCCCCAACACGCTCGTGACACAGACAAGGAGATCCCATGCGTACCACCCTCAAGCCATTGCTACTGGCTCTGTCCCTCGCCGCCGGAACCGCCATGACCGCCCACGCCCAACCTGCGCCGAGCTACGCCCTTCCCAACGACGGCACCCTGCTCAACGTCTCGGCCGAGGCCGAGGCCAAGCGCGTGCCGGACATCGCCACGCTGTCCGCGGGCGTGGTCACCCAGGCCGCCGACGGCAACGCCGCCATGCGCCAGAACGCCGAGCAGATGAGCAAGGTCATGAGCGCGGTGAAGGCCGCCGGCATTGCCGACAAGGATGTGCAGACCAGTGGCATCAACCTCAGCCCGCAGTACACCTACAAGGAAAACGAAGCGCCGAAGATCAACGGCTACCAGGCCAGCAACACCGTCAGCCTGAAGGTGCGCGACATCGCCAAGCTGGGCAAGGTGCTCGACGCCCTGGTCGCCAACGGCGCCAACGACATCAACGACATCAACGGCCCCAGCTTCTCGATCGACCAGCCCGAACCGGTGTATGACGAAGCCCGCACCGCCGCGCTGAAGAAGGCCCAGGCCCGCGCCGAGACCTATGCCAAGTCGCTGGGCCTGAAGGTGCGCCGCATCGTGAGCATCTCCGAGGGGCGCAGCGGTGGCGGCGCCCGCCCGATGATGATGGCCGCCTCGATGCGCTCGGCCAAGGCCGAAATGGATACGCCGGTAGCCCCAGGCGAGAGCACCTTGTCGATCAACCTGGATGTGACGTTCGAATTGGGACGTTGAGGCGGTTGGCAACACGCTCGAAGATGTCGTGACCTTGCTCGAACTGCCCTCTTCTGAGGGCAGTTTCGTTAGTGTGGCTTGGCAAGCGGCCTCCTGCGCCAACGAGCCGACCAGATACTGAAAGGCAGGTAACCTACAAGTGCCCTAAGTCACGAATAGATATTATGAATAGGCAGTTATTGGCTTTTGTGCTTAAAAAAACATGAAATTTAGAGAAATCATTCTTTAAGCAGGCTCTGCCTCTCTCTAGGATCGATTGTCAGCGCACCGTCACATTTCGTAACGGCGCCCATCTGGAGAGAGATGATGATTGCCCACCCGGTTTCGTTACGTTGTTCTCGACCGCCTTCGCGTTCACGCCTGGCGCGGATCAGTGTGCTTGCACTTGCGCTCGGTGGAGCGGTGGGGGTCCTGACTATTGGCCCTGCAGCGGCGCAGAGCACCACTGCCGGCATCTATGGAAACGCGCCCGGCAACAGCGGAGCCACCGTGACCGCACAGAGCGATACCGGCTTCACCCGCTCAGCCACGGTCGACGCCAATGGACGTTACGCGATCGGCAATCTCCCGGTCGGCACCTACACCGTCACCCTGCAACGGGAAGGCCAGGCAGCGGAGACGCGTCGGAACATCGCCCTGCGCGTAGGCGCCGGCACCGACGTGTCCTTCGGCGGTAGCGACGCATCCGGCGATACCGCCACCCTGGGCACCATCACGGTGACCGGCAAGAACATCTCGCCAGTGGATGTCTCCGCCACCGCTTCGCGTACCGTGATCACCGCCGAGCAATTGCAGCGCCTGCCGCTGGCACGTTCCGGCGAGGCCATCGCCCTGCTGTCGCCCGGTGCCGTACAAGGCAGCGGCTATTTCGGCAATGCCATTTCGTTCGGCGGCGCCGGCGTCACCGAAAACGCTTACTACCTCAATGGCTACCTCAGCTCCAATCCGCTTTCCAATATCGGCGGCGTGACCCTTCCGTTCGGCGCCATCGATCAACAGGAGACCTACACCGGCGGATATAGCGCTCGGTATGGCCGCTCTGCAGGCGGCGTGCTCAGCCAGGTCGGCAAGCGTGGCACCAACGAATGGCATTTCGGCGCACAGGTCCTGTGGCGCCCGAAGTCGCTATCCAGTGAGTACAAGAATGTCTTCTATCCGGATACCGCCCCACCTGCCGGCTACGAATACAGCGATGAAAGCCTGCCCGGCACTCTTTACCGTAGTCGAAAGGACGACACTTTTTGGAACACGGTCTACAGCGTCTATGGCGGCGGCCCGCTGATCGAGGATCGCCTGTTCGTGTTCGTTGCCGCAGAGCAGGAACGCAGCGAAGGCGTTTCCACTGCACGCCGGGACGATCCGGTGATCGGCCGCAACAGCTACCGCATCGATGAACCGAAGGTCTACGCCAAGATCGACTGGAACATCAATGACAGCAATATCCTCGAACTGACCGGGGTCAAGAACAATTACCGCGAGGCCGGTGCTTACAGCGATTTCACTGGCTATGCGGGCGTCCCAGGCGAGGCCAATGGCGCATTCGCCGATACGATCAAGGTCAACGACCGCTATTACATCGGCAAGTACACCAGCTACATCACCGACGATCTGACCCTGAGCGCCACCTACGGCAAGAGCCGTCAGACCGACTTCCGCAACAACCCCAGTACCGCACCGCTGCTGACCAATACCAATCTGCAGGATCCGGCAATCACCGGTGGTAGCGAGATCCGCAACAACCAGACCTCCAGCCAGGCCCGCGACGGCGAAAACTCCACCCGTGGCCTGCGCATCGACCTCGAATACGTTCTGGGCAGCCACACGCTGACTGCGGGCGTAGACAACATGTATTTCAATGCCAACAACGAAGGAGTGATCACCACCGGCCCCGGCTATCGCTGGATCTACGGTCGCTCCTCCCGTCCGACCTCGCCCATCAGCGCATCGCTGGGAGTGGGTCCGGCCGGCGGCAACGGGTATTACGTCTATCAATCGGTGTTCAACACCGCGACCAGCATGTCTGTGCAGCAGAAAGCCTATTTTCTCGAAGACAAGTGGCAAGTCAGCGATACCTTGCTGCTGACACTCGGCATCCGCAACGACAAGTTCACCAATTTCAACGATGTCGGCGCCCCTTATGTCACCAGCGGCGACCAGTGGGCTCCGCGCCTGGGAGTGAGCTGGGACGTGTTCGGCGACTCCTCGCTCAAAGTCTATGGCAACGCGGGCCGTTACTATCTGGCGCTTCCCAATAGCGTGGCGATCCGCGGCGCATCGCCGTCCACGTTCACGCGCGAGTACTTCACCTATTCCGGCATCGATGCGCAGGGCAACCCGACCGGACTGACGCCAGTGGCAGTGGATCCCAGCGCGGGGTTCTCGTGTTCGGGCAACATCGTCTCTTCCAACCTCGAGTGCGGTCAGGCACCCGACGCAGCGGGTATCGCCGCCACCGACCTGAAGTCGATGTACCAGGACGAGTTCATGCTCGGCTTCGACAAGACACTGGGCGAAAGCTGGGTCACTGGCGCCAAGGCCACCTATCGCACCCTGGGCACCACCATCGACGACGTCTGCGACGCCGACCGGATGCGTACCAAGTTGACCGCGATCGGGGTGGATCCCAGCACCGTCAACGTGCCCGGCTGCATCATCTTCAATCCCGGCGAAACAAACTCCTTCAGCCTGGCCAACCTCAGTGGGTCCGGCCGCACCGCGGTCTCGATGTCGCCGTCGGACTGGGGATTCGACAAGAAGGCCAAGCGCACCTATCTGGCGGTGGATCTTTTCCTGCAACACCCGTTCGATGGCAAGTGGGAAGGCCGCATCGACTACACCTGGTCGCGCAACTTCGGCAATACCGAAGGCCAGGTCAAGTCCGATATCGGCCAGACCGATGTTTCCAAGACACAGGATTGGGATGCGGCCGCATTGATGTGGTATTCGGGCGGCTACCTGGCCAACGATCGTCGGCACCAGATCAAGATCTACGGCTCGTACCAGATCGCCCCCGAATGGTTGCTCGCCGGCAATATCCGCGTGTTGTCCGGCACACCGAAGTCCTGCCTGGGCTATGTCAGCATCAACGGCATCAGCGAAGATTCCGATGCCGGCGATCCGGTGGGCTACGGTTCGGCGTACCACACCTGCAACGGCCGGCCTTCGCGTCCAGGAGATGCCGGGCGCCTTCCCTGGACCAGGATCGTCGACCTGGGCCTGACCTATCGCCCTGCCTTCGCGGGCAACAAGCTCGCCATGACCCTGCAGGCCTTCAACATCTTCAACGAGCGCAAGCCGCTGCAGGTTGATTCCACCTGGGAAGACGACGCCTTCACGTTGTCCAATACCTACGATATCGGCCGCTTCTTCACCCAGCCGCGCTACGCCATGTTCTCGGTGTCGTACGACTACTGACGCCCTCTCCCGTCAGCGTCGCTTGCCCAGCCCTGCAACGGGCTGGGCTTTTTCTGGACGGCTACCGGCGTTGCACCGCATCTGTCAGCAGGCACGAGGGGGATTGAGGCAGAGCAGCGCTTACGCGCACGGGATCGCCGACCGTCGACTCATCGACTGCCGAACTGCCGAACTGCCGAACTGCCGGAGCTAGTCGGGAATCGTCATCGGCAGGCAATGCGTCGTGCGCCCGGTGCGTGCATTGACCAAGCCGGTACATCAATCGGCGCGCGCGAAGGCTTGCGCCTGTCACGACGCCTGGGCATGCGTGATGGGGCAGCCGAATTCGCTCCCGTCGGAGACCTGGCCTCCGCGCATCCAAGGCCACGCGAATCGCTTGTACAGCTGCCCCGGCTGCGGTAAACCTACGCTACCGGATGGTGTAACGCGTCCGGGCCGCGTTGGTCCTTTCCGCAGTTCCGTTCTGGAGGTGGATGATGGTTCGCACGCAATCGCAGGTTTCCTTCCGTCCCACAGGCATCGACGCTTCGCGCGTTCTGGCGATGAGTACCGCAGTGGCCCTGCATCTGCTGGCCGGTGGCTTGTTGCTGATTCCCTTGTCGTATCGGGCGGTTCCACAGCCCGCGCCGGAACCGCGCTGGATCATGCCGATCACCCTCCAGACCCCGCCGGCGCCACCCAAGGTGATTCCGATCGACGTGGAGTTCACTCCGAAGACGCAGGTGCCCCCCAAGCCGGTCGCCGTGCAGGTGCAAACCCCTGTCGACAGCGAGGCGCCGGTGGTGGACAGCGCGACAGTCGCAATTCCCGCTGCGGCCGATCCGGTGGCCGAGACTGCGCCGGTTGCAGCAACGCCCAGCAGCGGCCCGGTCGAGGCGGGTCAATTGCAG
The DNA here is from genome assembly GCF_020783795.1 of Xanthomonas sp. NCPPB 1067. Taxonomy (NCBI): domain Bacteria; kingdom Pseudomonadati; phylum Pseudomonadota; class Gammaproteobacteria; order Lysobacterales; family Lysobacteraceae; genus Xanthomonas; species Xanthomonas sp. NCPPB 1067. Next base: position 72,681 of record NZ_JAJGQG010000013.1, on the reverse strand, counting down.
TACCTGAGCTCGCCTGCACCGAGTTATCCGGCAGCCGCCTTGCGCGCAGGCCAGCAAGGCACCGTGCTGCTGCGCGTACTGGTCGGCACCGATGGACGGCCAACCGAGGTGAGTGTGCAGACCAGCAGCGGGCATCGTGTGCTCGACCTGGCGGCACGCAGCCAGGTGCTGCGCAATTGGCGCTTCCAGCCCGCGATGCAGAACGGTCAGGCCGTGCAGGCCTATGGTCTGGTGCCGGTGAGCTTCTCATTGCATTGAGCCGCAACCGGCTGCGGCGGCTTGCAGTTGCGGCCGCCGCATCGGCACAACTGCGCACAGGCGTCGCCCGTGCGCACCATCCGCCGAGCAATCACGCGGCGCCGCGCCCCCAGACGGCATCGCGCGCGTAGCTAGGCGCGGTGATACGGATGATTGGCCAGCATCGCGGCGGCGCGGTACAGCTGCTCGGCCACGACCAGTCGTACCAGCATGTGCGGAAGGGTCAACGGACCGAGCGACCAGCTTTCGCCGGCGCTCTTCAGCACATCGGCTGCATGGCCTTCCGGGCCGCCGATCAGAAACGCCAGGTCGCGCCCCTGGCCGCGCCAGTGCTCCATGCGCTGGGCCAGCTGTTCGGAACTGAGCGGGCGGCCCGGCACATCCAGCGCCACGACGTATGCATTCTTCGGCAGCGCCGCCAGCACGCGGCGGCCTTCGTCGTCGATGGCGCGTTGCGCATCGCGCCCCTTACCGCGCAGGCCGGGCTCGATCTCGATCAGCTCCAGCGGCATCCAGTGCGAGAGACGTTTCTGGTATTCGGCGAACCCCTGCGCCACCCAGGCCGGTGCGCGTTCGCCGGTGGCGATCAATCGGCATTTCATCGCTACATGATATCCGCGTCACAGCCTGGGCATCGCGCGAAGGTGTGTCGTCGCGTGTCATGGCGTGGTTACAGGCGGCAATTAGTGTCGCTCGACCACCCAGCCCGCAGGAGTCGTTCGATGCCGATTTTCGATCCCGCCCGCCGCCAGGTCCTCAAGGGAAGCGCTGCCGTCATGGCTGCCGGCGCCCTTGGCAGCCTGAGCGCCTTGCAGTCGCGCCAGGCCCTGGCCGCCACCTCGCCGTCGCTGCGCCTGGCGCCGGTGCCCAGCCGCTACGGCCCGTTGGCACCGGTGGCCGACCAGAGCACCGGCCTGCCGTTGTTGCAGTTGCCACGCGGATTCAGCTACCGCTCGTTCGGCTGGAGCGGCGACCGCATGGACGACGGCCAGCCCTGCCCCGACCGTCACGACGGCATGGCCGTGGTCGGCCTGCGCCGACCCGACTGGCGCCCCGGCAGCAACCCGTTGCGCGGCCTGGAGTACGTGTTGATCCGCAATCACGAGCGCGGCGCCGGCAACCCGTTCCGAGCGCCGGCAATGTACGACACCGGCATCGTCAGCGGCACCCAGCAAGCCGGTGGCGGCACCACCACGCTGAGTTACGGCCGGCGCGGCTGGGGCAGCCTGGAGCCCAGTCTCGGTGGCACGCTGGTCAACTGTGCCGGCGGTCCGACTCCCTGGGGCACCTGGCTGAGCTGCGAAGAGATCAAGACCAACGCGGTCTCCAGCACCGGCCGCAAGCACGGCTACGTGTTCGAAGTGGACCCGGATAGCCATCGCACCACCGGCCGGCCGCTGGTGGGCCTGGGCCGCTTCAGCCATGAGGCGGTGGCGATCGACCCGCGCACCGGCATCGTCTATCTCACCGAAGACGACCGCAACAAGTCGGGCCTGTACCGCTTCATCCCCAACGATCGCCGCGGCCGCAACGGCTCGCTGGAAAACGGTGGACGGCTGCAGGCCGCGCGTGTGCGTGGGCGACGCAACGCGGACCTGACCGTGGCCGGCATCGGCCAGCAGTTCCAGCTGGAGTGGGTGGATATCGCAGAACCCGATCTGGACGGCATCGCCGCACCGGCAGGTTTCCCCGATATCGGTGCCAACGACACCTTGAGCGGCCCGTTCGCCCAGGCCTGGGCCGATGGCGCGCTGCGCATGAGCCGTGGCGAAGGCATCTGGTACAGCTACGGCAAGCTGTTCATCGTCGACACCAGCACCGGGATGGATGCGCAGGGCCGGCGTGGCTACGGCAATGGTGCGGTGTGGGTGCTGGACCTGTTCACCCAACGCCTGAGCGCGCTGTTCGTCAGTGGCAATCAGCTGGCCGCGCACAACCCGGACAACGTCACCGTCAGCGCGCGCGGCGGCGTGGTGCTGTGCGAAGACGGTGGCGAAAGCCCGGACGAATACGGCCCCGGCGCGCGTCTGCTCGGCCTGACCCGCAACGGCGAGTCGTTCTACCTGGCCAAGAACAACGTGCAGCTCACCTCGCAGCAGATCGCCGACGCCGGCAAGAACATCACCGAGGGCGACTACCGCGACACCGAGTTCTGCGGTGCCTGCTGGGACCCGCTGGCGCGTACCTTGTTCGTCAACATTCAGACCCCGGGCATCACCCTGGCGATCACCGGGCCGTGGGAACGCGGGCCGCTGTGATGCAGGGGCCACTGTCTGGAGGCATGCTCTTCAGGCGGTGGCCGCAGTGGTAGCGGCGCGATCGGGCGATCGCGCCGCGCGTGCAGTCCTCGACGGCCGAATGCCTCGGCCACGCGCCCTCGTACGCATCCAAGGGATGGCGCGACGGCGAGTCAGGCAGCGCGACTCCCGCCGATGACTGCGTTACGGACGTGCGCGACGCTGCAGTCCGGAGCCATCACGGCATGGACGCGTAAAACGTCATCGCCCGCCGTCTGCTATCCGTCCGTGGACGCAGCGGTGCGCCGCCGCGTTCAGCCGAACCGAAAACTGGTGCGCTGCAGTTTGAGCCAACGTTTGATCGACTGCGCATCGCCCAGCGCACGCATCTGGCGCAATACCTGCTGCAGCTCGCTCACATCATCGACCACGTCGCGCTTGCAGTGCGTCAGCAGCCTGTCCAGTTGCTCGGGCCTGGGTTGCGTCGGCAGGTCGAGTCCGTACTCGTCGCAGAACTCGATCGCATGCAGGGTCAGTTGCTGTCTGAGCTCCTTGCACTGACGATCCAGCTCGCGGTTGTAGTCCTGCAAACGCACTGGATTGATCGCATCCACGCCCTGCGCATCCAGCAGACCGATCTCTGCCTGCAGTTCGAGCAGGCCAAGCAGATCGCTCGCCTTGTAGGCGGCATTGAGGCGCTGCATGAGTTCGGTGCGGGTGGCGTGATCGCCTGCGTCGCTGGCGCGATCCGGGTGCAGGTTGCTGGCCAGTTTCCGATACAGCTCGCGCAACGGGGGCGGCTCTGCCGGCACGGCCGCAGTCTTCTTGTCCGGGCGGCGACGACGGTGCTGCCGGGATTGCGCGCGCGCGGACTCGGCATCGGCCTGTGCCTGGTCCAGGCGTGCATTGATCCGCTCGAAGAGTTCCTCTGGCGAATCGACCGCCTCCACTTCCTCGGGGTCCAGCCCATACATCTGACCGATGACGTGTTTCATCATCGCGTCGGATTCGCTCATTTCCTCGTCGTAACCGATCTCGCTGTGGCGTTCATAGATCGGTTTGAGCGCAACATGACCGTCGTCGATCAGCGGCCCGGCCAGATCGCAGATCTCGTCCGACACGAACTCGCGGTCGGTTTTGCTCAGCTTCACCGTGGCGGCGATGTTGTCCAGCAGATGGATCTGTTCGATCTCCAGCGCTCGGTGCTGATCCAGCAACGGCACGACTTCGTCCAGATACCGTGCCCGCCAACGGTCGACCGCTTCGCGCCAGGCATGCAGCTGCGCACGATGCTTCTGCAGATCGCGCAGCAGCCGGTCGAAGCGCTTGCGCGCGGGCGAGATGTCCTGGCCACCCGCAGCGCCTGGCACCTGGCTCAGGGACTGCAATGCACTGGAGATGGACGCTTGGGACGAGGATGCAGGGGACTTGCGAGACATGCTCGGCGGTTACTCGGAACCGGCGACGTCATCGTCCTCGGGCCGCTGGTCGCCCACGGTCCACAACCGCTCCAGTGCATAGAACTCGCGCACACGCGGCAGCATCACATGCACCACGACATCGCCCAGGTCCACCAGGACCCATTCGGCTTCGCGCTCGCCTTCCACGCCCAGCGGCATCACGTCCAGACGCTTGGCGAACTTGACCACTTCGTCTGCGATCGACTTGACGTGGCGGGTGGAGGTACCGGAGGCGATCACCATGTAGTCGCAGACGCTGGACTTGCCGCGCACGTCGATCTCGACCACGTCCTTGGCTTTGAGCTCTTCCACGGCCGCGCGCACGGTGGCCAACAGCGCCGGCACGGACGGCGGCGGATTGGGAATGGAGGTCTTGATGACGTGGGCTTGACTGGTCAAAGCGGCAACTCGATGGAATTGACGCGAATTATAGGCCGGTCCGCACGGATGCGTGTTCAGCTTGCAGGGCGGGCGCAACCGTACAGACCGTGCTGCGCGATGAAGTCCGCCACCGCAGCCGGAACCAGCGCCTGCCACCGGGCGCCACTGGCGATGCGGGAACGCACGGCGCTGGCCGATTCGCCGCGCAACGGTTGCCGCAAGCGCCATAGCCGGCCGGCCGGCGCGGTCGTGAGTTCGTCCGCGTGGGCGGCCCATCGCGCCTGCACCGCTGCGGCGAGCTCGGGCGCGGCGGACAGATCCAGCGTGGTTCCAGGGCGCGCGGCGATGACGAAATGCGCCAGCCCGAACAACGCCTGCCACTGATGCCACCTGCTCAATGCGACGAAGGCATCGGCGCCCAACAACCAGGCAATCGGGGTCTGCGGGCCGAGCTCGGCGCGCAGCTCACGCAGGGTATCCACGGTGTAGGACGGCACGCCGTCGGCGCTGGCGCGTTGCAGCTCGCGCGCATCCAGCACCAGCCCTGCCTGCCCGGCCAGCGCCAGTTCCAGCATCCGGGCCCGCTGCTCGGCCGTCGCCCCCGGGACCGCGCGATGCGGCGGATCGGCGGCCGGCACCAGATGCACGCAGGCGTCCCATTCGTCGCGCGCCGCACAGGCGATGGCGAGGTGGCCCAGGTGGATCGGGTCGAAGGTGCCGCCGTAGTAAAGATGGAGTTGGGGGAGCCGGGACCGGGGACCGGGGACCGGGGACCCGGGAGAGTGGGTTGCGGAATCGGCAGCCGCACGCTTGTCGGGCTGCTGGTGCTGCGCTAGCCCTTGCTCGAGTGGGGGCTGGGGACCCGGGACCGGGGACCCGGAAGAGCCAGGCGTAACGCCGAAGGCCGCACGCTGATCGCGTTGCGGCTGCCGCGGTTGCTGCTGCCCTTCCCCGGTCCCCGGTCCCCGGTCCCCGGTCCCGGCCGTCCCGGCTCTCCCGGCCTTCACACCAGCAATCTCACCGCACGCGCTTCGGCCACCGCCACCAGCAGACGTTCCAGGCCGACCCAGGCGTCGCCGTCGGCGCGCCCCTTGGCCATGCGGTCGACCAGCCCGGCCTCGGCGACGAACCGCTCCCAGCGGCGCGGTTCGGGATGCCGCTGCAGCGCGCGCTTGAATGGAGCCTGGCGCGATTCCCAGATGCCCTGCGACTTCATTTCGGCAGCCAGATTGCCGCCGTTGGCCTGCACCTTGGCCAGCGCGGCAGTACGCAGCAGCTCCTTGATCAGGATCGGCATCAGTGCCGCCACCGCCTCGCCCTCGGCACGCAGGCCGGCCAGCATGCGGATCACCGCAGCCGGTTGGCCGGAAAGCACGGTCTCGGCCAGCCGGAACACGTCGTACCGAGCCGCGTCGGCAACCAGCGATTCCATCGCTTCCAGGTCCAGCGGCTTGCCGTCGGCCAGCAGGGCCAGCTTGTCGATTTCCTGCGCGGCGGCGAGCAGATTGCCCTCCACCCGCTCGCTCAACCGCTGCACGGCGGCCGCATCGGCGCGCAGCCCATGGCTGCGCAGGCGACGTTCGATCCAGTCGGACAGCTCATGCGGTTTGATCGCCCAGGCCACGGCGATCGTGCCGATCCGGCCGACCGCGTCGGCCCACTTGCCCTGGTGCGCCTTGCTCCAGTCGTTGGCGGTGATCAGCAGCACCACATCCGGTGGCGGATCGGCGCAGAAGCGGGTAATGACCTCGGCGCCCTCCTTGCCAGGCTTGCCGCTGGGCAGGCGAACCTCGACCAGCCGGCGCGGGCTGAACAGGCTGGGCGCGTTGAAGCTGGCGTCCAGCTGGTGCCAATCGAAATCACGGCCGTCGGCATCGAACACCTCGCGTTCGCCGATTCCTTCGGCGCGGGCGCGCGCACGAATGGCGTCGGCGGCTTCGAGCACACGCAAGGTTTCCGGGCCGGCGATCAGATAGGCCGGCTGCAGGGGCTGGCTGGACTGGCCGGCCAGCTGTTCTGGGCGAAGTTCCATGGGCTACGACCGCGCGTGCAGACCGGCGACGACTAGGCGAGGCCGGCGCGTCATGGCCCGCTGAGGCAGCAGTCGCGCTGCCGCCCGTGCGCGTGCCGGCGCCGGTCGGCGGTGCCCGCCTGGCCACTGCGTCGTCGTATCGATACCCACGCGCTCAGTTGTTCGACGTCGGCGCTGGCGGCAGCGATGCCGGCACGCTGGACTCGGGCGTGGACGGCTGCGCCGGCGGTGTGGCGGCTGGCGGCAGCGGCGCACTCGGGGTGCTTTCCAGCCCCTCGCCGCGCTGCACGCGTGCGCGCACCACGCTGTCGATGCGGCGCAGGATCGAGGCGGACATGTCCTTGCGCAGTTCGTCGGCGAGGATCTCGCGCTCGGTCGCGGTACCGGTGGCGTCCACCGGCGGCGACACGTAGTCGCGCGACAATTCGATCACCTGCTGCGGCACCAGCACCGAGCCATTGGCGGTGGTGAGCGTAAAGATGGCGGCATAGCGCAGGCTGTATTCCTGCGCGCGGCCCTGGCTGTCGATGGCGATGGGTAGGTCGCCCCAGCGTTCGGACAGCACCTGCAGTTGCGCGAAGCCGGTCTTGGCATCGTCTTCGGCCAGCGTGGCGCCGGCTGCCCGGAGCCCGCGGCGCAGCAGCTTGGCCAGCTCGCTGTATTGCGTGGTGGACTGTACCTTCACCGCCGGCGTATCCGGTGGCAACGCGAGCGAATTACGCAGATGGAAGCCGCAGGCGGTGAGGCTGGAAACCAGCACGAGGGATGCGGCGAAGGCAGTAGGAAATCGGATCATGGGCACAGTCTGGAGGAGCGCCCCGGTGGCGGCAACAGGCGGCTAGCCTGACGCAGCCCGCGTGAACGGGGCTTGATAGGGCGCCGCGAAAAAACGCAGCGCCCAGGAATGGCGAACGCGTCGCCACGCGCCAGTGAATTGGATGACCAGAAGCCACCCCGGCAATCTCACCTGCACGTCGCCACGCGCCACTGAACTGGCGTAGCGGGAACCATCGCGGAAACTGCACCCATGCGTCGCGACGCGCCGGTGCAGTCAAATCGCAGAGGACCACCGCAGCAACCCGGCCTGCGCAACACCGCACGCCAGGGCAACACCTCGCCAAGACCGCTGCGGCACCCTTGCATCGCCTCGCCGCCCCGCTCCGGGCAACTGCCCGCAGCGGCAACGGCGACCCGACCGATCAGCAACGATCAGCCGGCCACGATATTCACGATCTTGCCCGGTACGATGATGATCTTGCGCACCGTCAGTCCGTCGAGGAACTTCGCTGCGTTCGGCTCGGCCTGGGCCAGCGCTTCGACCTGCTCGCGCGCCGCGTCCGCCGCCACCTCGATCGTGCCGCGCAGCTTGCCGTTGATCTGTACCGCCAGGGTCAGTGCATCGCGCACCAGCGCGCTGGCGTCGGCCTGCGGGAATGGCACGTCTTCCAGCAGCGTCTCGCCACGGCCCAGCACCTGCCACAGGGCATGGCTGGCGTGCGGGGTGATCGGATTGAGCAACAGCACCATCGCTTCCAGCGCTTCCTGTCGCACCGCCCTGCCCTGCGCGCTGGCGTCCTCGAACCTGGCCAACGCATTGGAGAGCTCCATCACCGCCGCAATCGCGGTGTTGAAGCTGTGGCGGCGGCCATAATCGTCGCCGACCTTGCCGATGGTTTCGTGGGTCTTGCGGCGGATCGCTTTCTGTTCGGCGCTCAGGCTGGCGGCATCCAGCGCAACGGCAGCACCATCGCCCACATGCTTGTGTACCTGCACCCATAGCCGGCGCAGGAAACGCGCCATGCCATCCACCCCGGCCTCGTTCCATTCCAGTGACTGCTCCGGCGGCGCAGCGAACATCGAGAACAGCCGCACCGTGTCGGCGCCGTACTTGGCCACCATCGACTGCGGGTCCACGCCATTGTTCTTGGACTTGGACATCTTCTCGGTGCCGCCGATCTGCACCGGCTGGCCGTCGGCGATCAGCACCGCACCGGTGACACGGCCACGCTCGTCGCGCTGGATCTCCACGTCGGCCGGGTTGATCCAGTCCTTGCCGCCGTTGTCGGCGTCGCGATAGAACGTGTCGGCGATGACCATGCCCTGCGTCAGCAGGTTGGTCACCGGCTCGTCGCTATCCACCAGCCGCGCGTCGCGCATGAGCTTGTGATAGAAGCGGAAATACATCAGGTGCAGGATGGCGTGTTCGATACCGCCCACGTACAGGTCAGCCGGCATCCAGTAATTGGCGCGGCGGTCCACCATGTCGCGCGCATTCGGGCTGGTGTAGCGCGCCACGTACCAGCTCGACTCCATGAAAGTGTCGAAAGTGTCGGTCTCGCGTTCGGCCGGACCGCCGCAATCGGGGCAGGTGGTCTGGCGCCAGCTCGGATCGGTCTTGATCGGCGAACCGGTGCCGGAGAATTCCACGTTCTCCGGCAGCACCACCGGCAACTGGTCCTCGGGCACCGGCACCGCGCCGCACTTGGCGCAGTAGATCACCGGAATCGGGCAACCCCAGTAACGCTGGCGGCTCACGCCCCAGTCGCGCAGGCGGTAATTGACCCGGCGCTGGCCCTGGCCCTTGCGCTCGAAGCGCTCGGCCAGCGCTTCGAAGGCGCCCTGGTAGTCCAGCCCGTCGAACTCGGCCGAATGGATCAGTTCCAGTTCGCGGCTCTTGTCGGTGTACCAGTCGCGCCACTGGCTGGTGTCCCAGGTCCGCTCTTCGTCGTTGCGCGGATCGCGCAGCTTGACCACCTGCACGATCGGCAGGCCGTACTTGTTGGCGAATTCGAAATCGCGCTGGTCATGGCCGGGCACCGCCATCACCGCGCCGGTGCCGTAGCCCATCAGCACGAAGTTGGCCACCCACACCGGCACCTGCTCGCCGCTGATCGGGTGCACCGCGGTCAGGCCGGTGGCCATGCCGCGCTTTTCCTGGGTTTCCAGCTCGGCTTCGGACACGCCGCCGTGCTTGAGTTCTTCCAGCAGCCGCGCCAGCTCCGGATTGGACCTGGCCGCATGCAGTGCCAGCGGGTGCTCGGCGGCGATCGACACGAAGGTCACGCCCATCAGCGTATCGGGACGGGTGGTGAACACGCGCAGCGGGTCCAGCACGGCGCCATCGGTGTCGCGCACGTCGAACTGGATCTCCAGCCCTTCCGAGCGCCCGATCCAGTTGCGCTGCATGGTCTTGACCGAGTCCGGCCAGCCTTCCAGCTGATCCAGGCCGTCCAGCAGCTCCTGGGCGTAATCGGTGATGCGCAGGAACCACTGCGGAATCTCGCGCTTTTCCACCAGCGCGCCGGAGCGCCAGCCGCGGCCATCGATGACCTGCTCGTTGGCCAGCACGGTCTGATCGATCGGGTCCCAGTTCACCACCGCGTTGCGGCGATAGGCCAGGCCCTTGCGCATCAGCCGGGTGAACATGCGCTGCTCGTGCACGTAGTAGTCCGGCGTGCAGGTGGCGAACTCGCGCGACCAGTCGATCGCATAGCCCAGCGACTTCAGCTGCCCGCGCATGTGCGCGATGTTGGCGTAGGTCCACTTGGCTGGCGCGGTCTTGTTCTTGATCGCGGCATTCTCTGCCGGCAGGCCGAACGCATCCCAGCCCATCGGCTGCATCACGTTGTGGCCGGTCATGCGCTTGTAGCGGCTGACCACGTCGGAGATGGTGTAGTTGCGCACATGCCCCATGTGCAGCGCACCGGAGGGGTACGGCAGCATCGACAGGCAATAGAACTTGGGTTTCTCCGAGTTCTCGTCGACCTGGAAGGCGCGGGTGGCATCCCAGAACTGCTGGGCGGAAGATTCGACCTGCTGCGGGTCGTAGGCGTTCGGTTCGACGGTGGACATTGGGAGCGGATGCTCGGGCGGTGCAAAGCGGTACAGGGTACCGCAGTGCAGCAGGTGCACCAAACCGTTACCGTAGCGCCGCCGACTTCAGCGGCCAGATCCAGGCAGCCACCGCCAGCCAGCCGACCCAGGCCAGGAACGCCAGACGCTGGGCGATGGCCTGCCGCAGCAGGCCGGGCGGGCCAAATGCCAGCACCGCCACCAGCAGGCCGGCGGCCAGGCTCAGCCAGGCCAGGCCACGGGTGCCGGGGGCATTGAGCAGGCCCGCGGCGATCAGCAGCATGGCCGGCACGAAGGCCACCGCCCACAGCAGCCAGGCCGTGGCATGCGCCTGGCTGGCGCGGCCATCCAGGTCGGCCGGATCCAGCGGCAGCATGCCCATGCCGACGAAGGCCAGGCCGGCCAGCACGACCAGTTGGCCACCCACGCGCAGGCCCCAACCGGCCTTGAGCGGCATGCGCGCCAGCAGGCTGACCCCGGTGACCATGCCCAGCGCACCGACCAGCACGAAGGCCAGCAGGTTGAAGGCCAGGGCACGCGGCACGCCGGCCGCGCCCAGCAGTGCGACCGGGTGGCTGGCCTGCAGATAGCCCGGCAGCGTGGCGCCGAAACCGGCCAGCGCCAGCACGAACACGCTTGCCGCGATCAGGCCCAGGTAGCGCTGCGCGCCGTCGGTACTTCCCATTGTGGTACTCCGGTTCGGGGCGCAGCGCGCCACCAGGACGCGGCATTGTCGGGCCGGGCGGCAGCGGCGTGAACCCCTGCCGCCCCCTGCCCCGGCCTTGTGTCGGCCGGGTTTGCCACCATTACGGTCCACTGTTGCCGTCCTTAACTTCCAGGAAACCCATGTCCGACAAAACGCATGTATTCGATGTCACCACCGACACCTTCGAGACCGAGGTCCTGCAGAAATCGTTGACGACACCGGTGCTGGTGGACTTCTGGGCCACCTGGTGCGGGCCGTGCAAGACGCTGACCCCGATCCTGGAGAAGCTGGCGGCCGACTATCACGGCGCCTTCGAGCTGGCCAAGGTCGACGTGGACAAGGAGCAGCAGATCGCAGCGGCGTTCCAGATCCGCTCGGTACCGACGGTGTTCCTGGTCAAGGGCGGCGAGTTGGTGGACGGCTTCCCCGGCGCGATGCCCGAAGGCCAGATCCGCGAATTTCTGACGCAACACGGTGTGCTGCCGGCCGAGCCGCAGGTGGCCGAAGAACTTCCCGCCGCACCCCTCGACCCGCAGGCACAGGCCGCGGCGTTGCGCGAGGCGATCGCCGCCGAGCCGGACAAGGACGAACTCAAGCTGGATCTGGCGCTGGCACTGCTCAAGACCGGCGACAGCGCCGAGGCCGAACAGTTGATCGACGCACTGCCCGCCAACCTGGCCACCGACGACCGCGCGGTACGCGCCAAGGCACGGCTGGGCTTTGCCAACGTGCTCAAGGACGCCCCGGACGTGGCGGCATTGCAGGCCAGCGTGGCCGCCGACGGCGCCGACCTGCGCGCGCGCCATCTGCTGGGCGTGCGCCACCTGCTCGACGGTGACGACGAAGCGGCGCTGGAGCAGTTCCTGGAAATGCTGCGGCAGGACCGTGCCTTCGACGACAACCTGCCGCGTCGCAGCCTGATCGACGCGTTCCGCGTCATCGAAGACGAAGACTTGGTCGGGCGCTATCGCCGCAAGATGTCGGCGCTGGTGTTCTGACAGCCGGTGGCGCTGCGGCGCCACATGGAGACACAGGAGCGGACCCGGCCGCGGCGGGGCATTGCCCGCCAGTTGCTGGTGACGCATCCCTGATAACGCGCCGTCGCGGCCAGGTCCGCTCCCACCGAGGTGCGTTGCTGCGCGACTGCGCGACAAGAAATGACGCGCCGCCTGATCCGGCGCGCAGCACGGGCACGAACACTGCGATGTCGGCCCTGTGGCATCGCCACCATACGCATGCGAATGTTATGCTGCGTCTCCACTTCGCCAGGGAATCCGGCCCGCATGCGTGCCCCATTGTTCAAGCTCGGCCTCAACGTGTGGCCACCGTATCTGTTCTCAGGCATCCACATCACCGTGCTGTCGTCGGACTACCGCTATGCCCGGGTGGAATTGCGGCAGCGTCCGTGGAATCGCAACTACGTCGGCACCCATTTCGGCGGCAGCCTGTTCGCAATGACGGACCCGTTCTGGATGTTGCTGATGATGCAGAATCTCGGCCGCGACTATTATGTCTGGGACAAGGCCGGCAGCATCGACTTCGTCAAGCCCGGGCGTGGCACGGTGAGCGCGGATTTCGTGATCGACACTGCGGTGCTGGCCGAAGTGCGCGAGGCTACCGACGGTGGTCAGAAGCATCTGCGCTGGTTCGAGAACGAGGTGCACGACAGCGCTGGCGAAGTGGTCGCGCGCGTGCGCAAGCAGCTCTACGTCAAGCGCAAACCCGGCCGCTGACGGTTGCGGCCTCGGCCGCCATGCGTGCATGGATGCGTCTGCATAAGTGTCCCTGCCATGTGACGCGCACGTCCCTGGCGCGCCAACGCCATGCGGCATAGCCTCACCCTACATTTCGGTGGTGCAGTAAACCCTGTGGTCTCCAATCCCACTACGGACTGCCCCATGAAAACGATCAATGTCATCACCCTGGTGCTTCTCATCGTTGGCGGAGTGAACTGGGGGCTGGTTGGCCTGTTCCAGTTCGATCTGGTCGCCGCCTTGTTCGGTGGTCAGGATGCGTTGCTGGCGCGCGCGGTGTACGTGCTGGTCGGCGTGTCCGCACTGTGGCAACTGGTCCCGTTGTTCCGCAACAGCCATGCGCCGGCGCAGCATCACACCTCGCCGCATGTTCGCAGCCATTGAGCGCATTGCCCGGGTATTGCGCATGATGCAGGCGCGAACGCATCGACACGCTGAGGCAATCGCGGAAGGACAGGCAAGACCACCCGACCGGCGGCAGCTCTCGGCAAAGATGCAATGTCGAGCGTAATGCTCGCACTGCAACCACGTTATCCAAGCGCCAACAGGACGATCCGGACGCCGGCTGCACACTGTCGGCGTCCGGATTTTGCGTTGTGGCGATGAGTCGGCAAGAATCGGCCATCCCTGCCGCCGGCCGTCTTCATGCGTCTACGTTCTCTCGCTCTTGCCTGCCTGTTCGCCCTGCCGCCGTTGACCGCCAGCGCCGCGTATCGGAGTCCGCAACAGATACTCGATGCCTCGCCGGCGTCTGCGTGGCGCGTGCTGGACCCTGCGCGCACCCTGTATCTAGAGCTGGACACCGGTCGAGCGATCATCGAACTGGCGCCGGAGTTCGCTCCCGCACATGTCGCCAATATCCGCGTCCTGGCGCACGAGCGCTTCTGGGACGGGTTGAGCATCTACCGCTCGCAGGACAATTTTGTCGTGCAGTTCGGCGACCCGGAGGGTGAAACTCCTGGCAAGGCCAAGTCCTTGGGATCGGCCAAGACGCATCTGCCTGCCGAATTCGAACGCGCATCGCAAGGCCTGCAGTTCCAGCGTCTGCCCGACAGCGATGGATGGGCACCGCAGGTCGGCTTCGTCGACGGTTTTCCGGTCGGCCGCGACCCGGCCAGCGGCAAGACCTGGCTGGCGCATTGCTACGGCACCCTGGGCGCGGGCCGCAACAACGACGAAGACAGCAGCATCGGCGCCGAGCTATACGTCGTCACCGGGCAATCGCCGCGTCAGCTGGACCGCAACATCACCGTGGTTGGCCGCGTGGTCAAGGGCATGGAATTGCTCAGCGTGATCCCACGCGGACCTGACCCGATGGGCTTCTACAAGGAAGCAGCGCAACGCTCGCCGATCCGTGCGATCCGCCTGGCCAGCGAAGTGCCGGAACCCGAGCGTACGCCGCTGCAGCTACTGCGCACCGACAGCCAGACCTTCCGCGAGGTGGTCGAGGCCCGTCGCAATCGCAAGGACGATTTCTACAAGCGCCCGGCCGGGCATATCGACCTGTGCAATGTGCCGTTGCCGGTGCGGGCACCGCCGGGTGGCTAGTTCGGGATTCGGGATTCGGGATTTATAAAGCGGGCGCGCTTGCTCAGCGCGCGCGCTGGCTGAAGGCCACGCTACCGAGGATGAGGACGCCGGCCAGCAGCATGGTCCAGGTCAGCGGCTCGCCCAGCAGCGACCAGGCCAGTAACGCACCGAACACAGGCACCAGATACGTCACGGTGGATGCACGCGCCGGGCCGATGCGCTGGATCAGGCGGTAATACATCAGGAACGCCAACCCGGTGCAGACCACGCCCAGGGCCGTTGCGCAGGCCCAGGCCGCCGCAGGCACCGGTGTGGCGGGCCATTGCCACCAGGCCAGCGGAGCGAGCAGCGCGGCGCTGCAGCCCAGCGTGGACGCTGCCGATGCCGCCGGTGGCAGGTCGCCCATGTGGCGCTTCACCAGGTTGTAGCCGATGCCGTACAGCAGCGAGGCGGTGGCGCCGGCCAATGCGGCCGGGCCCACGCTCAGACCGGCGGATTTTCCCGTGGCCAGCACCAGCACGCCAATGAATCCGACCAGCAAGGCCAGCGCGCGGCGCGTGCCGATCTTCTCGCCGAAGAACAGGAAGGCGACCAGTGCAGTGAACAGCACCGTCATCGCATTGCAGATCGCCCCGACGGCGGCCGGTGCGTGCTGGGCACCCCAGGCGAACAGCAGAAAGGGCAACGCAGAGTTCAGCACGCCGATCGCCGCCAGCATCGGCCAGCGATGCAGCGGAAAACGCGCGCGTGCCAGCCACAGGAACGGCAGCAACACCAACGCACCCAGCGCAAGGCGGATCTCCACCAACGCCGCCGTGCCGAAGACAGGCGCCGCCACGCGCATGAACAGGAACGAGCAGCCCCAGACCACGCCAAGGAAACCCAGCTCGAGCGGGGTGCGCCAGTCGCGCGTGGTCACGGCCTGCTGCAGCGACGGTTGCGCGCTCATGGGCATGCCCCCTCCGCCGGCCTCGATGCACCTGAAACAGAGGAAACGGCGCTGGATGGAAGGCTGGACATGGCACGATCATTGCGATGGGAGACCGCAGCATCCGCCGCCGCTCAAGCCACGACAAGCGCGTAGTATCGCGGTCAGCCACAAATCTGACTCATGCCTCGATGAAGTTCCGCCCGACCCTGTTGCCCGCGCTGGGCGTGTTCGCCGCTGCCGCCCGCCATCAGAATTTCGCGCACGCGGCCGAGGAACTGCATCTGACCGCCAGCGCAGTGAGCCACCACGTGCGCAAGCTCGAGGCGCTGCTGGGGACGACCCTGTTCCAGCGGTTGCCGCGCGGGGTCAAGCTCACTGCCGAAGGGCGCCAGCTGGCCGATGCCGCCACCACCGCGCTGGCCGAGATCGCCGCAGTGGCAGGCAACCTGCATCCGCGCGAAGACGCCATTCCGTTGCGCGTGACCACCCTGCGCTCGCTGTCCTACTGCTGGCTGCTGCCGCGCTTGCCGCGCTTCTGCCAGACGTATCCGCATATTCGCCTGGACCTGCAAACCGACTCGGCGTTCTCGCGTTTCGAGGAGGGCGGCCCGGAGCTGGGCATCCGCTACGGGCAGGGCGCATGGCCGGGGCTTACCTCGCATCACCTGATGGACGACGAACTGTTCCCGGTGGCATCGCCGTCGTTGCCGGAAGTGGCTGCGCTGCGCACGCCTGCGCAGATTGCGCAACTGCCGCTGCTGGCCGACATGTCCCCGCAGGGCTGGCGCGACTGGTTCCGCGCCGCCCAGGTGCGCGCCACGATGCTGCCACCGATGCACACCTTTAACGACAGCACCGATGCCATGCGCGCCGCTGTCTACGGGCTGGGCGCCGTGCTGGCGCGCAAGCACATCGCCCAGCCCTACCTGCAGCGCTATGAGCTGGTGCGCCTGCCTGGCCCCACTCTCAGGGCCCGCTACGCCTACTACATCGTGCACCCCAGCCATCGCGAGCCCAGTCCCGCCGCCGCCGCCTTCATCGACTGGCTCAAGCGCGAAGCGCTGGACGAGCGCACACCGATGCCGGCGCTGCCGGCCGAGCTGCTGACCCTGCCGGCACATCCAATGCCCGGCACGCTGCAGCCAAAGCGGCCGCCGCGCGAGAAACCCGCGACGCGGTGAAACCCGCGCATGCGACGTCCGCTGCCATCTGCCGTGGCGTCGCCTACGTCCTGCCATGCTCCTGCCGTCCGGGCGACAGGAAGCGCAGCGGGAGCACGACCGGATCCCATCGCGATGGCCGCGCCGCCGGCCCATGCAACGTCGCCACCGGTCGTTCGACTCCAGGGCTACGAAGTGCCGGGCCGCGGATGTGCGCAGCGCCTGCGCGTCCCGGGCGCTGCGCTCCAGTCCGGCAAACGCCCTGTCGCTTGACAATGGAGCTCACCTGATCATTAATTAGCTAATTCGTTAATTAGCTAAGCCAAATCATGTCCGCCGACCGCATCTTCGAAGCCCTCGCCTCGCGCCCGCGCCGGGAGATCCTGGCTTATCTGTCCGCGCAGGAGCTGACCGCCGGCCAGATCGGCGAACGTTTCGCGATGAGCGCGCCGGCCATCTCGCGCCACCTGTCGGTGCTGTCGGCCGCCGGCCTGGTCAGCAGCGAGCGGCACGGGCAGTTCGTGGTCTATCGGCTGACCCCGGACAACTTGGTCAATACGCTGAGCGGGTTCGCCTTCGAGGTGTGCCCGGTCGCCGGCCCACTGCAGCGCGAGTCGCGTCGATTGGCCAAGAAATCCAGCTGACTGTCCGCCTTCCAACGCAAGGAGTTGCCATGGACCACCAACGGATTGTTTCCGACCACAGTTTCCCGCGCGTTGCGCTGCCCTCGTACAGCGGCGGCCGGCCAGTGGAAGTGATGCTGATCGCCCAGCTCGACCCCGGCGCCGGCGACAGCCTGATCGCGCAGACGGTGGAACGGCAGCGCCAGCATCCGGCGCATCACGATGCGCTGGACGAACCGTCCGCGCAGTTGTCGGCACCGGATCTGCGCCATGGCGATCCCACCTCGTTGTTCTCGTTCTCGGTAGGCCCGCAAGGCCACCCATTCCATTGCCACGCCGGCAATCGCGTGTTCACGGCCATCACCGGAAGCGGCGGCGCGCAACTGCGTTTTTCCACCGCCTCGCTGCAGCAGATCGAAGCCGACCCGCAGGCGTTCGTCTGCGCGCTGCACTACGTCAACCTGCCCGGCGACAGCCTGTTCACCGTTCGCTTCGGCGGTGGCACCTGGCACCAGTTCGCACCGGCGCAGGGTGACGCTGCGCATTCGGCCTTCTTTGCATTGTCCTGCCATCCGGACGAAGCCGGCGGCGCGCTGAACGAGGCGCAGCAGGCGCTGGTCCATCAGGGCCAGGCCACCATCGCCAGCCTGACCGAGCTGCTGCCGGCATCGGTCACCGCCTTGCTGCAGGCAATGCCACCGGCCGCCACCGACGTGCCCACCGTCTCGCTGTCGCTGCATGTCAGGCCGGAGAGCTGGAAGCAGCGCGCCTGCAGCCGCGTGCGGCGCTGGAGCGGCCGGCTGCGGCAAGCGCTGCCGCGCGTGCGTCAGCCCGGTTTCGTGGCCACCCGCCTGGGCGTGCCGCAGATCCGTCCGCTGCGCAGCCTGCCGGCCGACGCGTTGCTGCGCGGCCAACTGGGCGAAGCGGTGCATTTCGAAGACAGCCACCAGCTGGAACTGGACACGCACCAATTGCGCACCGACCGCCTGCAGGGCGTGCTCTGCGATCTGCTGCAAGCCTTCGTGGATCAGCCGCCGGGCGGGGTGAGCGGCTTGATGCGGCTGCGCAATCTGATGGTCAAGCCGCTGGGCTTGCGCACCTCGCCGCTGGGCTGCCCGGTCTCGTCCCTGCTCGATCCTTCCGCAACGCAGCTGTATGCCGGGCGTTTCCCGGTGCTGGCGCAACGCAGCGATGCGGACGGGCAGCAGGTCCAGATCGTCCTCGGCGCCGACGACAGACATCTGCGTTTTCGTTCCTCGATCGCGCTGCGCCGCATCGGCGACCACCGCATCGTGCTGACCATGGCCACGCAAGTCAGCTGCCGTAACTGGCTGGGCCGCGTGTACATGGCCTGCATCCACCACGTGCATCACCACTACATCGTGCCAAGCATGCTGCGCGCCGCGGTGTCGCGCCTGCTGCATGCCGAGCAGGCAGGAAACACCGCCGGGCTGGCGCATTCGCTATGAACCGATGCACCGGCGCCATCACCTCGTTTTGTCTTCGCGCTGCCTAGGCTTGGGATCCCCAACCCCAGGACACGTCCATGCCCACTCTTCGCCTGCGTATCACCGGCACCGACGACGACGCCCGCGCCATCGCCAACCTGCTGCAGAGCATCGAAGGTATCGAGCACGTGGAAGAAGTCGACGATCTGATGCCACATCTGGACGATGAAGATTCCAGCTCGGCCGGCCTGTCCGATGACGAGGGCCCGGGCAGCCACGAATTCGAAGTGGATGCCGGCAACGAAGCCACCGCACAGAAGGTACGCGACGCAGTGCAGGAGCTGGCATTGCAGTTGGATGTCTTTGTCGAATACGAATACGACGAAGGCTGAGCATCGGTTCAGCACTGTCTGCCGCATGCGCGCGTGGGTGCGGTGCCTCGGGCTGCAACCTCTGATCGCGCTTGCCATGCGCCGCCTGCACGATGCGGACGGCGCATGACTCTGGAGCATTGTTTCATCGCGACAGGCCTGCACGACACCGCCTGCACGCGCCACCTCCGCAGCTGATTCAGGGCATCCTGCGACGCCGTTGACGCCAGCGCCAGGCCAGCAGCGCCAGCCAGCCGATCGCTGCAGCGACCACGCCAACCGGCAGCAGCGCCGCCACCGCGCGAATCACGAAGGCGACGCTGGCTGCGAACACCTGGCCGAATTCGGCTGCCGCCGCGGCGATGTCGCCCCTGCCCTGTTCGCCGCCGGTGCTGCTGAAACGCAGCGTCAACAGCTGGGTGCGCACGCGACGTTGCTGCTGCGCCGCCTCCTGCTGGGTCTGCTGCGCCTCGGCTTCGATTTCGGCCAGCCGCTTGGATACCGCCAACAGGTCGGCGACGGCCAGATCGCGGCGTTGCTGCAGTTCCAGCAGCCGTGCGTGTTCTTTCTGCAATCGCGCCTGCGCCAGCCCGGTATCGGCGATCTGCTGGGCCAGATCTTCGGCACGTGTGCTGCGTGCGGCCACATCGCCGTCCTGGCCGGCCAGTTGCACCATCGGCTCGACGCCCTCGGGCACCAGCCGCACGCTGACGCTGCCGCCCGGATCGCGCCCGCCGTTCTGCTCCACCGTCAGCAATGCGCAGGTGCCGTACTGCGCGCTCTGGCAGGCGCTGCGCACCGCCGCAATGCGCTCGCCGATCTGACCGGCAGGCAGTTCGATGCGGACATCGTGTTCGTAGGCCAGTGCCGCACCGGATGCAACCGGCGCCGGCGGTGCCGCGGAGGCGCCGTCTGCAGCCATCTCGCCCTGCGGCCGCGCGCACCCCGCCAACATCCACCCGATCAGCAAGACCACCGCATGCCGCGACACGCCGGGCTTCACAAGCTGGCCCCGTCGACCTTCTGCACGCTGAGCGCGGCCAGGTCCAGATCGGGAATGCAGCGCACGTTGACGGCGACACTGGCTTGGCCGGTCTCGGGATTGGCGCCCTCGCTGAACGGGGCAATGCCGCAGTCCGTGCAGTAATGATGCGCGATATGCTGCCGATTGAAGCGATAGCTTCCCATCACCGGCGTGCCCGCCCGCAGCCGCAGTTGCGATCGGGTACCGAACCAGAGCAGTCCGCCGCGACGTCGGCACAGCGAGCAGTTGCAGTCGTAGACTTCGGTGATCGGCGTATCGGTCTCGAGCTCGAACGCGATGCGTCCGCAATGACAGCTGCCGGCGTACTGCATGGGTCATCCTCCTTGGAGACAGTGCGTGCTTGTAGACAGTGCGTGAGGCGTGAACGGAACACCATGGACAACTGCCGGAGCGCCGCCGGCGGTGCATGACGCCGGTTGGGTAAACCCTGGCCCGCCCTGCGCTTACGGTTGCGCTCGCCTGACAGGTCGCCCTGCGGCCCGGCAGCCACTCTAAACCAATGGCGGATGCGGACGGGCGCACGGATGCCTATGCTGGCGGTTTGCCCTCATCAGGATCCATGATGCGTCAACGCCTGCTCGTCCTTGCCCTGCTCGCCGGCCTCGGTGCCTGCCAGCAGCAGCCCGAATCCCCGCGTGCCGATGCCGGTTCCGCTGCCGACGCGCAGAATGCGCAAACCCCGGATGCGCGATTTGCCGCGCTGTCCAAGCGCGCGCTCGACACCTGGATGCAGCTGTCGCCGGTCACTGCCACGCAGACTGGCGACCACCGCTTCGATGCGCAGATAGACGACCTCAGCGACGGCGGCCGCCAGCGCAGCCTGGAAGCCAACAAGACCTTGCTGGCCGAACTGGACGCGGTCGATGTGGCCAAGCTCTCGCGCGAGAACCAGGTGGACGCCGCCATCCTGCGCAATCAGCTGCAATCGGAGATCTGGAATACCGAAGTGCTGCAGAGCTGGGCCTGGGACCCGCAGGTCTATAACAGCCTGGCCGGCAGCGCCCTGTACGGCCTGATGGCGCGCGAATTCGCACCGCTGCCCGAGCGCCTGAGCGCGGCTACCCAGCGCATGGAAAAGATTCCCGGCATCTTTGCGCAGGCGCGTGCCAACCTGGACCCGGCACGCGTGCCGAAGATCCATGCAGAGACGGTGGCCAAGCAGAACAAGGGCATCCTCAGCATCGTCGACACCTTCATCGCGCCCAACATCAGCCAGCTGGGCCCGATCGAGGCGGCGCGCGCGCAGGCAGCCATCGACAACCTGAAGAAGGCGGTCGCCGAGCAGCAGACCTGGCTGGACACCGTGCTGGTGCCCAATGCCAAGGGCGACTTCCGCGTCGGTGCGGAAAAATACGACCAGAAGCTGAAATTCGCGCTGCTGTCGTCGCTGTCGCGTGCCGACATCAAGCAGCGCGCCGAATCCGAGCTCAAGCGCGTGCGCAGCGAAATGTACGGTATTGCGCGCAGCGTGCTCAAGGACAAGCCCGGAGCCCCGAAGCTGCCGGAGTCTCCGACCGACGACCAGCAACAGGCTGCGATCGAGGCTGCATTGGAACTGGCTTATGCCGACAAGCCCGCACGCGACAAGGTGGTGGAGCAGGCCAAGGCGGCGCTGGCGCAATCCACCGAGTTCGTACGCCAGAAGGATCTGATGACGCTGCCCGATGCGCCGGTCGACATCATCCTGATGCCCGAATTCCAGCGTGGCGTGGCGGTGGCGTACTGCGATTCGCCAGGCCCGCTCGACAAGAACCTCAAGACCTTCTACGCGGTATCGCCGATTCCCGACGACTGGAACGACAAGCAGGTCGACTCGTTCCTGCGCGAATACAACACCCGCATGATCCACCTGCTCAGCATCCACGAAGGCACGCCGGGCCACTACCTGGAAGGCTGGCATTCGGCGAAGTTCCCCTCCACGCTGCGTGCGGTGCTGCGCTCAGGCATGTTCGCCGAGGGCTGGGCGGTGTACACCGAGCGCATGATGCAGGAACAGGGCTATCTGGATAATGACCCGCTGTTCCACCTGGTGCAGTTGAAGTTCTATCTGCGCACCATTGCCAATGCCATCCTCGACCAGGGCGTGCATGTGGACGGCTGGGATCGCGACAAGGCGATGCACCTGATGACCCACGATACCTTCCAGCAGGAGAGCGAAGCGGCGGGCAAGTGGGTGCGTGCGCAGTTGTCGTCGGCGCAGTTGCCGACCTACTTCGTCGGCGTGCAGGAACATCTGGATACGCGCAAGGCGGTGCAGGAGAAGCTCGGCGACACGTTCGAGCTGAAGGCCTACCACGACAAGGTGCTGTCCTACGGCGCCCCGCCGGTGCTCTTCGCGCGCGAGTTGATGCTGGATCAGCCGATCGAGTGATTGATCCGTCTCGCGCACGCGAAAGAGAAGCTCCTGCGAAGCTTCTGCGGATTCGATCCATCCCCTTCTCCCGCATGCGGGAGAAGGTGCCCCGCAGGGGCGGATGAGGGGCGCCGCAGAAGTTTACGCGTCTCTGCAATGACAAACGCGTCGCCACGCGTCTTTGAAGGTGACGCACCCATTGCTCCGCCCCGTACCCTCACCCCAACCCCTCTCCCCCAGGAGAGGGGCGTGTTGCTGCGGTGGTTGCACATGCACGCTACCCCAGGAAAGCCCCCTCACCCATCCACCGCAACGAACCCACCCGTCTGCCGCGCCCATAGCCTGGCATACAGCCCGCCATGCGCGATCAACTCGGCGTGGGTGCCGGTCTCGACGATGCGCCCGCCATCCATCACCACCAGCCGGTCCATGCGCGCAATGGTCGACAGCCGGTGCGCGATCGCGATCACCGTCTTGTCCCCCATCAGCGCATCCAGACTGTCCTGGATCGCCGCCTCCACCTCCGAATCCAGTGCAGAGGTGGCCTCGTCCAGGATCAGGATCGGTGCGTCCTTGAGCAGCACGCGCGCGATGGCGATGCGCTGGCGCTGACCGCCGGAGAGCTTGACTCCGCGCTCGCCCACATGCGCATCGAAGCCGCGGCGGCCTTCGCCATCCACCAGCGTGTCGATGAAGTCTTCCGCGCGCGCCTTGCGCACCGCCTCCAGCAGCTGCTCCTCGCTGGCCTGCGGGCGACCGTACAACAGGTTGTCGCGGATCGAACGATGCAGCAGCGAGGTGTCCTGGGTCACCAATCCGATCTGTCCGCGCAGGCTTTCCTGCGTGACCTGCGCGATGTCCTGCCCATCGATCAGGATGCGCCCCTGTTCCAGGTCGTAGAGCCGCAGCAACACGTTGACCAGGGTGGACTTGCCGGCCCCGGACGGCCCGACCAGACCGATCTTCTCGCCGGCGCGCACCTGCAGGTCCAGCCCGGCGATCACGCCGCCGCGCTTGCCGTAGTGGAAGTGGATCTGCTCGAACCGTACCTGCCCCTGGGTCACCTGCAGCGGCACCGCATCGGGCGCATCCTGTACCTGCGCCGGTTGCGAGATGGTCTGCATGCCGTCCTGCACGGTGCCGATATCTTCGAAGATGCCGTTGACCGTCCACATGATCCAGCCGGACATGTTGTGGATTCGGATGACCAGACCGGTGGCCAGCGTGATCGCGCCCACGCTGATCTGGCCGCGACTCCACAGCCATAGCGCCAGCGCGCAGGTGCCTACGATCAGGAAGCCGTTGGCCATGGCGATGGCGGTGTCCATCGCGGTGGTCACCCGCGTCTGCCGCCGGTGCTTGACCGCCAGTTCGTCGATGGCATCGCGCACATAGGCCTGCTCGCGGCCGGCATGCGCGAACAGCTTTAGCGTGGAGATGTTGGTGTATCCATCGACGATGCGGCCGGTCGCCTTGGAGCGCGCATCCGAGGCGACCCAGGCGCGCGCCTTCATGCGCGGCACGAAGAACGCCATCAGCGCCACATAGACCACCAGCCAGATCAGCAGCGGCGCCATCAGCCACGGATCGGCCTGGGCGAACAGCCACAATGCACTGCCGGTATAGACCACGATGTACCAGAGGGCATCGACCATCTGCACCGCCGATTCGCGCAACGAGGTGCCGGTCTGCATCACCCGGTTGGCGATGCGGCCGGCGAAATCGTTGTTGAAGAAACCCAGGCTCTGCCGCACCACGTAGTTGTGCATCAGCCAGCGCGACCGATTGCTCAGGCCCGGCACGATGGCCTGATTGACCAGCAGGTTGTGCAGACCGGTGAACAATGGCCGCGCGATCAGGGTGATGCCCGCCATCCACGCCAGCTCGCCGGCATGGCGCCGGAAGAAGTCCGGCCCTGGCCGCTCGGCCAGCATGTCCACGATGCGCCCCAGGAAGTCGAACATCGCCACTTCCACCAGCGCCAGCAGCAATCCCGCCAGCAGCGTAGCGAGCAGGATCGGCCACAGCGGCCGCAGGTAATGCAGATAGAACCGCCACACGCTGCGCGGCGGCATGTCCCGCTCGATGGGCGGGAAAATATCGATCAGGGATTCGAACCAGCGGAACATTGCAGCCACATCGCCGACAGCGGGCGCCCAGGCTAGCCGATCGGACGTCGGCGTGCAGTGGCGATCGGCGCGAGCCGGCGGTTACGGCAGCGCCAAAGCAGCGACGCCGGCTTGCAGAGACTGCCGTGCCTGCGGAGCCAGCCATCGCGGCACCACGGCATCGAACCGGTGCTAGACGACAGCTGTGCCCGTTGATATCTGTTCTGAGCGGCTGACGCGGTCGCTTTGTCGGCCGCTCTCAGCCGCCCAGGCCGGCGGCTGACGGCGGATCACCGCCCCTGCAGGCTCGGCACCCCGTCGGTCACGTTGGCGTGCCGGCGCATGATCCAGTTGAACAACGGCGTGGCCATCAGCGTGGACAGGATCGCCATCAGCACCAATACCGAGAACAGGCCCTGCTCGATCACTCCGGCCTGCAAGCCGATATTGATGATGATCAGCTCCATCAGCCCGCGTGCATTCATCAGCGAGCCGATCGCCATCGCGTCGCGATTGTTCTCGCCGGTGGCGCGCGCCGCGGCCCAGCAGGCCAGGCCCTTGCCGGCGAACGAGGCGGCCAGGATCACGACACCGGCCAGCATGATCTGCGGCTGCAGCAACACGCTGAGCTGGGTCTTCAGACCCGAGTAGGTGAAGAACAAGGGCAGCAGCAAGACCACCACGAACGGCTGCATCATCTCGCGCAGTTTTTCGGTCAAGGGGCCCTTGGGCAGGCAGACGCCGAGCAGGAAGCCGCCGAACACCGCATGGATGCCGATCGCGTCCATCGCCCAGGCGCTGACGCAGAACAGCATCAGCACCACCGCCAGCACGCCGTTTCCAAGCGGTTGACCGGGCACCACATGGTCGGCCAACCGGCGCAGCAGACGACGCCCGACGAAGATCATGAACACCGCATAGCCGATCCCTCCGCCGATGGCCAGGTACGCACTGCCCCAACTGCCGCCGAAGCTCGCCAGTACCACCGCCAGGATGCACCAGGCTGCAGCGTCGTCGAATGCGCCTGCAGTCAGCGCCAGCGTGCCCAGGGGGCTGTTGGTCAGGCCACGCTCGTGGATGATGCGGGCCAGCATCGGGAATGCGGTGATGGCGATGGCCGCGCCCAGGAACAACGACGCTTCCAGCAGCTTGGCCTTCTCCGAAAACAGCCCACCCACCGTCAGCAGCCACGGGCACAACGCGAACGCCAGAGCGAACGGTACCGCAATGCCGGCCAGCGAGACGCTCATCGCGCTGCGGTAGCGCGCACGGAAGTGATCGCCACGGAAGTCGGTGCCCACCAGGAACATGTACAGACCCACGCCGAACTGCGCGAATACGTACAGCACGTCCATGGTCTGCTTGGGAAACAACGCCGCCTGCCACTGCGGCAGCAGCAGGCCGAACAACGACGGCCCCAGCATCACGCCGGCGATCATCTCGCCCACCACCTGTGGCTGCCCCAGCCGTTTGGCCAGCAAGCCCACGAACCGGCAGACCAGCAGGATCGCAGCGGCCTGCAGGAAGAAATACACCGACATCTGCGGAGTGGTCATGCGCCAGGCGACATCCTTGAGAAGTGCGCGGATCATAACCAGCCTTGTCGGCTGGCGGTAGCGCGACGGTCACTGGCGCGCGCCCGGCCTGCGCGTCGTGCTTCGGCATCACGCGACGCCGCGCATCACTCAGCCGGCGCGTGCGACCACGTGCGTGCCAGCGTGGGCCGGTGGCCGCGGCGGCATGCGCGGCGGCCGCAAGCGCGTCATTGCTGCGACGCGGACTCCGCCGTCACCGGCGTCAGCACCAGGTCCTGGAAATCGAAGCTGAAATCGGTCAGCGGCGACACCGCCTCCATCCGCAGCTCGCGCACCGCGCCGTCTGCGGTCAGCGCAAAATTGACGAAGGCGTCGGCATTCAAGGAGCGATCGTCCCAGCGCACGATGAAACTGTCGTGCTGCCAGTGCTCCAGCGTGCCGAGCAATTGCGCGGTCTTGGCGAACTGCATGCGCAGTCGTTTTCCGTCCTGGCGGATCACCACATCGCCGTACCACGGGTCGCGATAGGTCGCCGCATAAGCGCTCAGCGGCAGCGATGGTGTCGAGCGTGCGGCGCGTGCCTGCCGATGCCGCGCCCAGCCGGCATCGGCGTCGGCGCCGGTCTTTTCCACCGCCTTGGCATAGGCCGTGGTCCAATCGGTTGGCGGCAAGTGCAGATAGGCGTCCAGCACCTGCAGGGTCAGCGCACCGAAGGCGGCCCCGACCTCCTGATTGGTCAGCACCACCACACCCAGCTTCTGCTCCGGCAACAGCGTCAACCGCGACACCATGCCGGGCCAGCCGCCGGTATGCCACACCATGCGATGGCCACGGTAATCGCTCAGGCTCCAGCCCTCGCCATAACCGGCGAAGTTCGGCATCGCGCCGGCCAGCTCGGGGACCGGTGCGTCGCCAACGGTGATCGGCGTGATCATCGACCACATCTCGCGCTGACGCTTGGCACTGAACAACGGCGTGCCATCCGGCAACTGGCCACCGGCCAGCTGAACCTTCATCCACAATGCCATGTCATGCGCGCTGGCGTAGATGCCGCCGGCGCCGGAGTTGTTGGACCAGGTCAACGGCGCGACGGTGCGCAAGTCGGTGAAGTCGTATTTGGCGTGCCCGACGGCGGCGTTGTCGCCAGGCTGCAGATGATCGGCATTGAAGCGCGCGCCGCGCATGCCGACCGGAGCGAAGATGCGCTGCTGCAGGAACTGCGCGTAGGATTGTCCGGAAACCTGCTCGATCACCTTCTGCGCGACCGCATAGAGAATGTTGTCGTAGGCGTAGCGATCGCGGAAGCCGCCTTTCAACGGCACCTTGGACAGCCGCTGCACGACCTCTTCGGTGGTATAGCTGGTGGTGGGCCAGAACAACAGATCGCCCGCACCCAGGCTCAGGCCGCTGCGGTGCGCCAGCAGATCGCGCAGGCGCATCTCGTTGCCGACGTACGGGTCGGACATGCGAAACCATGGCAGATGCTCGATGACCCTGTCGTCGAGCGAGAGCTTGCCCTCGTCGGCCAGGATCGACAGCGATGCGGCGGTGAAGGCCTTGGTGTTGGAAGCGATCGCGAACAGCGTATCGGCCTGCACCGGTTCCGGCTTGCCGGTCTCGCGCACGCCATAGCCGCGCTCCAGCACGATCTCGCCGTCCTTGACGATGGCCACCGCGATCCCGGGCACATCGAACTGCTTGCGCACGCGCTCGACCTGCGCATCGAATTGCTGCATCCCGTCCGGCAACTGCGCCGCCTGCGTCGAGGTCAAGGTCGCCAGCATCAGCATTCCCCCCGTCAACCATTGATTCAAAGTCACTGCCACGCCCCCCATTTTCGATCAGACCACACCGGCGCCGCCGTTCAGCGGCAGCGGCAACGTCGAAACCAGAACTCCGTCGACATCGGCGTATAGCCAGTGCCCCGGCACGAATGCCACGCCAGCGAAGTTGACCGGTACATCGGTCTCGCCCAGATCGCGCCGTTCGGTGCGGCGCGGGCAGGCGGCCAGCGCCAGCACGCCCAGCGGCAGCGTCGCCAGGCTAGCCACATCGCGCACGCACCCGTGGATCAGTACGCCGGCCCAGCCGTTGGCCACCGCCTGTGCGGCGATCCGGTCGCCGAGCAGCGCGTGCTTCGACGAACCCTGCCCGTCCACCACCAACACACGCCCATGGCCGGGCATGGACGCCAGCTCCCGCACGCGCGAATTGTCCTCGAAGCAGCGCACCGTGGCGATCGGGCCGGCGAACGCCGTGCGGCCGCCGAAGTGCCGAAACAGCGGCTCGGCAACGATCACCTCGGGAAAGCTGTCACACAGATCGGACGTGGTCCAGGTCATCGATGCGGTCTCATGCGGACGAGTGGGCATGGTAGCCGTCCGCGTCGATACCCGGGTGGCTGTGAATGAAAAAGCGCGCGCTGGCGCGCAGGCAGACAGCCTGATGCTGGCGCGCGCAGTCCGCCGCATGGCGCGCTCACGGCCGTACTGCGCCAGCATGCAGCCGCCGGTCCGGCGGGACAGATACGCGCCATCCGCCCCTGTCACGTGCCATCGCAGCGACAGGTGCCAGACTGAAGCGGCTGACGGAAACGTAGCAAACAGTCGTCGGGCAGGGATGGACGGCGCGCTCGAAACCGGAATGTACGAACGGTACATGAGGAGTGGAGCACCGGCCGCGCCCGCCTGCCGGCTGCATGCTAGTTTCGTTGGCTGCGCTGCACGGCGGCCTCCACTTCCCGAGCGGACAGCGCCACCGTCCCTGTCCCTTCAACGAGTTCCTGCCATGACCGATCTGTTCGCGGCTGCGCCGCCCTCGCTGGAAGGCATCCACATCGGCATCGGTGGCTGGGTCTATGCGCCATGGCGCGCCGGCATGTTCTATCCCGAAGGGCTGGTGCAGCGTCGCGAGCTGGAATACGCCAGCCGTCATGTCACTGCCATCGAGATCAACGGCACCTACTACGGCGCGCAGAAGCCGGCGACCTATGCGAAATGGCGCGATCAAGTGCCGGCAGGGTTCGTCTTCTCGGCCAAGGCGCCGCGCCGGATCACCCAGTCGCGCAGGTTGGCCGGTACCCGTGCCCAGATCGAAGACTTCGTCGGCGGCATCGTCGAACTGGGCGATACGCTGGGCCCGTTGGTGTGGCAGTTCGAACAGGGGCATCGGCTGGCACACGATGATCTGGCCGGATTTCTGGCCCTGCTGCCCAGGCAGGTGGGCAAGCGCCGCATGCGGCACGTGCTGGAAATCCGCGACCCGGCGGCCGTGGACGCAGCATTGCTGGCGCTGGTACGCCAGCACGACGTGGCCACGGTGTTCACCGATTCGGACGAGCATCCCTCGTTCGCGGACCTGTCCACCGATTTCGTCTATGCGCGCCTGATGCGCAGCCAGGCCCGCCTGCATGCCGGCTATCCGGCCCCGGCCCTGCAGCGGTGGGCGGCACGCATCCAGGCCTGGCGACACGGCGAGGACCCGGCGGATCTGCCGCATGTGGCAACTGCCTCGCCGGCCACCAACGCGCCACGCGAGGTGTTCGTGTTCTTCATCAGCGCGGCGAAGGAGCGCAACCCGGCAGCAGCGATGGCACTGCTGCAGGAACTCACGGCCCGCTAGCGATGGCGATGGCGTAGCGCGAGCGGCGCGCAGGCCAGGCGCTGCGGCCATGCTCAGGCGTGTGGGGCGAGAGGCACTGCACGGCACCAGGGCAGCGCATTTCGGCGACAATGGCGCATGCCCAAGACCGACCTGCGCAAGGCGCAACTGCAAATTCATTTCTGCGTCCTGCTCTGGGGCATCACCGCAATCCTCGGCAAGCTGATCACCCTGCAGGCGCTGCCGCTGGTGTGGTGGCGCATGCTGATCGTGGTGGCGGCGTTGGCATTGTGGCCGCGTGTGTGGCGCGGACTGCGCGGCCTGTCCAGGCGGGTGGTGCTGGGCTATTGCGGCATCGGTGCGTTGGTCGCCCTGCACTGGTTGACCTTCTACGGTGCGATCAAACTGGCCAACGCCTCGGTGGCGGCTACCTGCATCGCGCTGGCACCGGTGTTCACCGCAGTGATCGAGCCATGGGTGACGCAGCGACCGTTCCGCCCACGCGAATTGCTGTTCGGGCTGGCCGTCCTGCCGGGCGTGGCACTGGTGGTCGGCGGCGTCCCGGACGGCATGCGCGCCGGCGTGGTGGTGGGCGCGATCTCGGCGATCTTCGTCGGGCTGTTCGGCTCGCTCAACAAGCGCATGGTGACGCATGCCGACCCGCTCACCGTCACCGCCCTGGAGCTGGGCGCCGGCACGCTGACCTTGACGCTGCTGGCACCGGCCATGCCGATGCTGCTGCCATCGCTGCATGGCGATCTGCTGGTCGTCCCCGGCCTGCACGACGGCCTGCTGCTGCTGGCCTTGTCGTTGGCCTGCACCTTGCTGCCGTTTGCGCTGGCGCTGGTGGCATTGCGCCATCTCAGCGCCTATTCGGTGCAACTGGTGACCAACCTCGAACCGGTCTACGCCATCGTGCTGGCGATCGCCCTGCTGGGCGAACAACGCGAACTCACGCTGCAGTTCTATCTCGGAGTGGCGATCATTCTCGGCGCGGTGTTCCTGCACCCGATCCTGGAACGTCGGCACCGGGTAGTCCATCCAGAAGTGCTGGGCACCGCCGAAGCCAAGAACATCGTGGACTGAGAGTGTTGCGGGCCGGCGAACGCGCCGCTACTCCAGCGCCACCACCCGATCGCGCCCGCCCCGCTTGGCCGCATACAGGGCCTCGTCGGCGCGCTTGATCACCGATTCGGCAGTGTCGTGCGCCGACAGCATGGCCACGCCGATGCTGACCGTCACCGGCAATGCGCTCGTCATCGCGGCCACGCCTTGCCGCAGATACTCGCATTGCAGCCGCGCCTGCTGCAGATCCAGATCCGGCAGCAGCAGCACGAACTCTTCGCCGCCGTAGCGCGCAATGGTGCCGGCGCCCGCGACATGCGCCCGCAACAGCGAGGACAGCTCACGCAACACCCGATCGCCCTCGTCGTGCCCATGCACATCGTTGACCACCTTGAAGTGATCCACGTCCAGCAGCGCCACCGACAGTGGCCGGTTCGCAAGACGCGTCTGTTGCGTCGCCGCGGCAAGCGCAGCTGCGAATGCGCGGCGATTGGGCAGTCCGGTCAGCGGGTCGGTACGGGTCTGCTCCACCAGATCGGCATTGAGCGCCTCCATGGCCGCGTAGTACTGCGCCATCTGCTGCTCGTACCAGTCGCGCTCGCGCAGCTGTTGGCGCAACTGCCTGCCGGCCAGGCGCAGCTCCAGCAACTGCGCCGCCTGCCGCGACAACGCCTGCAGGGCGGCGCGTTGATCCTCGCGCAGATGCGCCGGCGCCTGGTCGAACACGCACAGCGAGCCCAGCGCCATGCCTTCGCTGGTGACCAGCGGCGCGCCGGCGTAGAAGCGCACCGCGCCTTCGCCGGTGACCATCGGGTTATCGAAAAAGCGCGGGTCCAGCAAGGTGTCTTCGACCGTCATCACCTCGTCAGGACGCAGGATGGCATGCGCGCAGAAGGAGATGTCGCGCGAGGCTTCGCTGCGCGGCACGCCGTGTGCGGACTTGAACCATTGACGGTGTTCGTCCACCAGCACCACGGCGGCCATCTGTGTCTCACACACGGTCGAGGCTACCAGTGTGAGGTCGTCGAAGGCGCGCTCGGGCGGTGAATCCAGCACGTCGTACTGCCGCAGCGCGATCAGCCGCTGCGCTTCGTTCCCGGGCAGTTGCGGTTTGATCACGCGGCCAGCCCCCCCTGTTGCGTGGTTATCGCCGGCAGTATGCAGGAGCCCGCCTCGCCGAGCCATCCGCGCGGCCGGCAGGCGGCCACGCAGCTGTCCTGCGGTTCATCCCGCCGGCCGGCTCACCAGTCGGTCCGTTGCGGCAGCAGCCCGCGCAGTTCGGCGTCGCTGAGATTGCGCCATTGCCCTGGCTTGAGCGCGGCCAGCTTGATGTTGTCGATGCGCACCCGGCGCAACTGCGTCACCCGGTACCCGAACGCGGCGGCCATCAAGCGGATCTGTCGGTTCAAGCCCTGCTCCAGCACGATGCGGAAGCCGAATTTGGCGATCCGCGCGGTGCGGCACGGCAGGGTGGTCTGGTCGTGGATGCGCACGCCGCGCGCCATGCCGCGCAGGAAGTCGTCGGTGACTGCCTTGTTGACAGCTACCAGGTATTCCTTCTGGTGGCGGTTTTCGGCGCGCAGGATCTCGTTGACGATGTTGCCGTTGCTGGTCATCAGGATCAGTCCTTCGGAGTCCTTGTCCAGACGTCCGATCGGAAAGATGCGTTGTTCGTGGCCGACGAAGTCGACGATGTTGCCCTTGACCGAACTCTCGGTGGTGCAAGTCACGCCCACCGGCTTGTTGAGCGCGATGTACACGTGCTTGCGGCCGCCGGGCGTTTTCGCCTCGCGTGCGCGCAGCGGTTGGCCGTCCACCAGCACGGCATCGTCCTCGCCCACCACCGCGCCGGTGCCGGCCACCACGCCATTGACGGTGACGCGGCGCTCGCCGATCAGGCGATCGGCCTCGCGGCGCGAGCAGAAGCCGGTTTCGGCGATGTGTTTGTTGAGTCGGGTCGTCATCGGCAGATTATCGGCGATTTAGAGCAGCTAATAGAACTACTGCGCAGCCGCCAGGCGGGCGCGGCCGGTGCTCGGAATCGGCATGTACCACTCGTACATTCCGGTTCCTCCGCGCCGTCCACACCCACCTGACGACCGCTCGCTACGTCCTGTGAGCCGCTCTTGACCGAACGTGCGCCGCGACATGTCGGGCGGGCCGCTATCGCTCCGGTCGGCGGCGACGCGCGCGCACGACGCGGTCGCGCGCATCGCTCACGCGCACGCTCAGCCAGATACCGCCAATCGCGGCTGCGGCAGGTACAGCTCTTCCAGCGGACACGGGCGATGCAGGCTGAATCCCTGCACCTGGCCCACACCGGCCTCGCGCAGGCCGGGAATATCGGCTTCCGACTCCACGCCTTCGGCCACCACCTCGATACCCAACGCCAGCCCGACCTGGGCGATCGAATGCACCGCGGCGCGGTCCACCGCATCGTGCGCATAGTTGCGCACGAAGCCGCAGTCGATCTTCAGCACGTCGACGGTGAACTGCTTGAGGTAGGCGAACGAGGCCAGCCCGCTGCCGAAGTCGTCCAGCGCCACATGGCAGCCGCGCGAGCGCACGCTCTGCACGAAACGCTGCGCGTGCTCCAGATCGCCGATGACTGCGGTCTCGGTGATCTCCATGCATAGCTTGGACACCAGGGCGGGATAGCGTTCGAACAGGGCGCACACGAAGTCGAGGAAATCCGGCTGCGCGATCGACTGCGCCGACAGGTTGACGTGGCACAGGTCCAGGCTCGCCACATGCAGCGGGTTGGCCGACAGTTGCGCACACAGTGTTTCCAGCACATGCGCATCGACCATGCGCCCCAGCCCGTAGCGCTCCACCGCAGGCAGGAATTCGCCCGGGTTCAGCACGCGCCCGTCGCGCGCGCGCATGCGCACCAGCACCTCGTACTGCAGTCGCGTGGGGTCGCTCAGCACTTGGATCTTCTGTGCATACAGCAGTAGCCGGTCCTCGGCGATGGCCTGCTGCACCGCGCTGATCCAGCCGCCATCGTGGCGGCGCCGCGCCAGCGCCAGATCGCTTTCGCCGAAACAACGGATGCGGTTGCGCCCTTCTTCCTTGGCTGCGAAGCAGGCCAGATCGGCGGCGGTCATCAAGGCGTTGACGTCGCTGGCGCCATCGCGGATCTCCACCACGCCGAAGCTGCAACTCGGCGTCAGCGGGCGCCCGCCCTGGTGGCTCCACGGCTGCCCGAGCACGCCGTGCATGCGCTCCAGCAGCGACTGCGCCTGGGCCAGATCGGTGTTGGCCAGCAGGATCGCAAACTCGTCCCCGCCCAGCCGTCCCAGCCAGTCGCCGGGCCGCAGCTGCATGGTGATGACATCGGCGAAGTGGCACAGGAACTTGTCGCCGACCGCATGGCCGAAGGTGTCGTTCACCAGCTTGAAGTGGTCCAGATCGACGAAGCACAGCGCATGGCAGGTCTGCGGCGGATGCGGCCCCTCGATCAGGCGCAGCAGCCGTCGCTCGATCTCGCGCCGGTTGATCAGGCCGGTCAGGGCATCGTGCCGCGCATGGAACGCGACCTCCTCGGCCAGCTCGTGCGCGTGCGAGACATCCTCGATCACCGCCAGCACCAGCGTCGGTTCCTCCGGGCCCGGCTCCACCAGCGAAGCGCTCCAGCGCCCCCACATCACCCCGCCATCGGCGCGCAGAAACCGCAGCTCGGCCGATTGCAGCAGCCGCGGCCAGTCGATCATGCCGCGGCTGTCCAGCACGATATCGTCCGGGTGCATCACCTGGGCCAGCGTGCAGGCCTGCAATTCCTCCGGGCGATAACGCAGGATGTTGGCCATCGATGCATTGGCATCCAGCACATGGCCGCGCAGATCGAATTTCACCATGCCCAGCGCGGCCTGCTGAAATGCAGTGCGAAAACGCCCTTCGTGCGACAGCAGATAATCGCGGATGCGGCGGGTGGCCAGCACGCAGGTGGTCACCACCAGCAGCAGGGTGGCCAGACTGCAGATCGCCATCACATCGCGCAGCAGCCGCACCGAGCGGGTCAGCAGTGTCAGGAACTGGGCCGCGTTGTGGCGCATGCGCCCATCGAGCAGGTGCAGCTCCTCGCGCAGGGCCTTCAGGATGTGCGGATCCGGCTGGCCGGTGGCCTGCGCCGAGGCCGCGCGATCGGCCAGCGAACTGAGCTGCAGGATGTCGGCATCGGTCTGCTTCCACAGCGCGATCGCATCGCCCAGATAGGGAAAACCCTGGCCGTAGCGATACAGCCGCACCATTTGCGGCATGTCCTCTTGGGCATTACGGCCGGCGCTCAGGCCGGCATTGACCAGTTCCCAGTCGATCGTCGGCTGTTCGACCGCGATGCGCGCCGTGCGGTCGCCCAGCGGCACCGCCAGCGCGCGACAGGCGGCCTGCAGGTCGGCCGGATCGCCACTGCCCAGATACCGTTCCAGCCAATAGACCGATTCCTGCTGGGCCTTGGACCAATGGCTCTCGCCAACGATCCAGGCGGTCGCACCGGACTGGGTCTCGATCGCCAGCGCCGACACCACGGCCATGACCACGGCAGCGCCGAGCAGCAGCGCCAAAGGCAGCGTCAGCCAGCCGCGCACCATGTGCATGGTCTGACCATTGCCGTTGCCGCGTGCCGCCTGCGCCATTGTCATCGCCCCTTCGCCACCTCGTACGCTTCAGGCAGCCAGTGGGCGCCTGAAGCCAGTAGCGGCCGCAACGGCCCAAGCTGTATGGCCGCGTTCGCTCGCCATGGCGGATGCCGCGGCAGACCGCTCGGATACAACCGGCGCAGTTGCCGGCCGCTGTGGAGTGCCCCGAGGCGTCAGCGGCGTCATGCACCCCCATGCATAGCAATCTCGACTGGCGCGGCGCCGCCGGCGCCCTGCCCCGCCTCCGAACGAGAGACGCCATGGCGTAGCCACGCGCAGTGCGCAATCGCTGGACACGCGCGGATGTTCTGCACCCACCGCGCCTACCCGGTGAAGACGCGACCGGCACGCCCCCGGCAACGGCCCCGCTTGACCGCGCTTACTCGCCGCGCGGCTTGGGCGGCCCCTTGCGATGCGGCGCGCCGAAGCGGTCCGTCGGCCGCGCCGGACCGTTCGGACGGCCCGAGGGCTTGGCCCCGCGCGGGAAGCGCGGCTTGGACGCGGCGGCGGCGGCCTCGCCATCTTCCAGCTTGCGCATGTTGAGCTGCTGGCCGGACACCCACACTTTCTTCAGGTGCTGCAGCAGTTCGCGCGGCATGTCCGCCGGCAGGTCCAGGATCGAGTAGTCGTGCTGGATGTCGATGCGGCCGATGTAGCGGCTCTCCAGACCGGCCTCGTTGGCGATCGCGCCGACGATGTTGGCCGGCTTCACGCCATGGCTGTGGCCCACTTCGATGCGGTAGCTCTCCATGCCGAACTCCGGCTCGCCACGTGGGGCCGGCTCACGACGCGGACGCTCGCCGGCATCTTCGCCACGCGGCGGACGCGGAGCGCGCTCGCCGTCGGCACGCGGGCCGCGCTCGAACTTCGGCTCGAAGCGCGGGCGCTCGCCGCGATCGGCACGCTCGTGCCGCTCGCGCGGCGCGGCATCCTCGCGGGCGCCGCGCACCGGCGGGGTCAGCAGAAACGGCGCATCGCCCTGCAGCAGCCTGGCAAGCGCTGCGGCGATATCGATCGCCGGCACGTTGTTCTCGCTCTCGAAACGCTGCAGCAGGTCCCGATACAACTCGATCTGCCCACCCGCCAGGGTTTCGCTGATGCGGCTCATGAAGCGCGCCACGCGGGTGTCGTTGACCGCATCCACGCTGGGCAATTGCATCTCTTCGATCGGCTGGCGGGTGGCGCGTTCGATCGAACGCAGCATGCCCTTCTCGCGCGGGGTGACGAACAGGATCGCCTCGCCGCTGCGACCGGCACGCCCGGTGCGACCGATGCGGTGCACATAGCTTTCGGTGTCGTAGGGGATGTCGTAATTCAGCACATGGCTGATGCGCTCCACATCCAGGCCGCGCGCGGCCACGTCGGTGGCGACCAGGATGTCCAGCTTGCCGTCCTTGAGCTGGGCGATGGTCTTCTCGCGTGCGGCCTGCTGCATGTCGCCGTTGATGGCGGCCGCGGCCATGCCGCGCGCCTGCAGCTTCTGCGCCAGTTCCTCGGTCGCCGCCTTGGTGCGCGCGAAGATGATCATGCCGTCGAACGGCTCGACCTCGAGAATGCGGGTCAGCGCGTCCAGCTTGTGCAGGCCGCTCACCCACCAGTAACGCTGGCGGATGTTGGCCGAGGTGGTGGTCTTGGCCGCGATGGTGACTTCGGCCGGCTCCTGCAGGTAGGTCTGCGCGATACGGCGGATCGCCGGTGGCATGGTGGCCGAGAACAGCGCCACCTGGCGCTGCTCGGGCAGCTTCTTCAGTACGGCCTCGACATCGTCGATGAAGCCCATGCGCAGCATTTCGTCGGCTTCGTCCAGCACCAGCGTCTTGAGCTGGGACAGGTCCAGGGTGCCGCGATCCAGGTGATCGATCACCCGGCCCGGGGTTCCGACCACCACGTGCACGCCGCGCTTGAGCGCGCTGAGTTGCTGGGCATACGGTTGGCCGCCGTAGACCGGCAGCACGCGGAAGCCAGGAATGGCTTCGGCATACTTCTGGAACGCCTCTGCGACCTGGATGGCCAGCTCGCGCGTGGGCGCCAGCACCAGCGCCTGCGGCTTGACCTGGTGCAGATCGGCGTTGGACAGCACCGGCAGCGCAAACGCGGCGGTCTTGCCGGTACCGGTCTGGGCCTGGCCGAGCACGTCGCGGCCGGCCAGCAGCGCCGGAATGGTGGCGGCCTGGATCGGCGACGGCGACTCGTAGCCGACGGCGGCAACGGCCTTCATCACAGCGTCCGAGAGGCCGAGGTCTGCAAACAGCAGCGGCGCGGAAGATTCTTGGGTCATGGGTAACTCCGGAGGCGCCGCACGGAGCCGGCAGGCGCAAAGCAGCATAGTGTGCGCCCTTACCCCCCTCGCTGTCGAAGGGCCGTGACAGTCCGTTCAGGTTGTGAGGATTCGCCCGGTCCGGCGAATCACCCTCCCAAGCCTGCCTGCCTCCCCTCTCCGCGCCTGCCTCATGCCCTCGGAAACAGACCTCCACGCCCGCTTCAACAGCCTGTTGCGACAGCATCACGGCATCGTGCTGAAGGTGGCGGCCAGCGATTGCCGCGACCGCGACGACCGCGACGAGCTGGCTCAGGAAATCGCCGCCCAGCTGTGGCAGGCGTTCCCCCGCTACGAACCGGGCGCGCACGCCATCCCTGGCTGGATCGCCTGGACGAGGCGCATGCCGGGCGCAGCATCACCCGTGCAAGCGGACTGCGGGAGGAGATCGCGCGTTTCCGGCGCGAGTGAGCGCAAGCGGTGGTGTCCAATCCCGCAGCCCTGCACGCGCAACGTCCCATGGCCACTGCGCCTCATCGCGGCGCCCGCTCATGGTGGTATTGCCGCCTGCCGCAGGCGGATAATCGCCCTACTTTGTCAGCGAGCGCAGCATGCAGATCCTGGAATTCGACATCGACGGCGACTACATCGAGCTCCACCAGCTGCTCAAGCTGGCCGGCCTTGCCGACAGCGGCGGCCAGGGCAAGGCCATCGTCGCCAGCGGAGCGGTCAACGTCGACGGTGCGCAGGAACTGCGCAAGACCGCCAAGATCCGTCCCGGCCAGGTCGTGCAGCTGGAGGATGTGGAGATCCGCGTGATGGCCATGGACCTCGACGCTGCCGACGCCGACTGAACGCACCAGCGTTGCGCCCGTGCCCGCTGCAACCGCAGGCGCGAATGGATTCGCCTGGCCGGCTCAGGCAGTGCGTTGGATCAGGTGCGCGGCAATCGCCCGCTTGAACGGTGCCTTCACGTGCGCGGCCCGCAGCGTAGGTTCCAGCGCGAACGGCGACCGCCCCTCCATGACCCACGCATCGCGCAATGGCGAGATCGCCTCAGCCGGAAACCGCTGCCAGATGTCCGACTGTTCCAGCAAGGCGCGCGAGGCATGGATCAACGCGATCTCGCGCCCATCGAAGGCAGGCTCGGCCAGCTGCGCCTGCGGCTGTTGACCAACCAGCACCATCGACAGGCCGGTGCCGGCCAATGCGCGCGCAAGACTCAGGCCTACCGGCCCTGCGCCAATGGTCGCGATATCCACCTTCTGCCTGCGGTACAGCCGTCGTCAGCGATGCGCGCAGTCTGGAGTCGGCAGAGCGCGCGGCGCTTGATCCAGATCAAGCGCCGCGCATTCCAGTCGCGCTGGCACTGCACCCACGCGCGCCGCCAGGTCTGGCATGCCGGCGCCGTCGTGGTAACCGGCGCCGTATCAAATCCCCAGCAGCGCGCGGATCAGCTTGACGATGCCCCAGAACGACACCACCCAGATCGCACTGCGCAGATAGGGAATCCCGGCCGCATAGACCGGTACATAGGCCACGCGTGCCCAGAAGTACAGCTGCACGGCCAGGGCGGTTTCCGCACTGGTACGCCCCGCCACGCTCACTGCCAGCACCGCAGCCGCGAAGAGCGGAAAGGTTTCCAGGTAATTGCGGAATGCGCGGTCCAGGCGGGCCGCCACGCCGGTCAGCGGCTTGGCATCGCCATCGCGCGCGCTCGCGTTCCACTTGGTGCCGCGCTGGGCGGTCATGCTCGCCGAGGCGGCCAGCAGCTGTACCAGGCCGA
Source organism: Xanthomonas sp. NCPPB 1067 (assembly GCF_020783795.1). Classification (NCBI taxonomy): domain Bacteria; kingdom Pseudomonadati; phylum Pseudomonadota; class Gammaproteobacteria; order Lysobacterales; family Lysobacteraceae; genus Xanthomonas; species Xanthomonas sp. NCPPB 1067. The sequence goes on along the minus strand of NZ_JAJGQG010000013.1, from coordinate 33,552 downwards.
GCAGCATGGTCCAGCCCAGCATCTGCAATTCGATCGTCAGTTGCATGCGCGTCTCCGTGCCGATTGCCGCATCACTTCGCCGCCGTGCGCAGGCTGTAGCCGGCAACGCGCCAGGTCTTGTCCTCGTCCAGACGGAACGACACCAGTTCGCGCACCGGCTGCGGCGCATTGGCGAACCGGGTCGGAAAATTCACGTTGACGTACAGCCCTTCGGGCACCTGCGCGCCAGGGCCATACTTCACCCGCGTCACCGAGCTCTGCCCGCGACCGACCAACGCACCCAGGCGCGCACGCTCGCCGGCAAGCTGAGACACGAAGGCGTCGCGCTTGACCGCACTCTTGGCCACGCGGGAGGCGCCGTCCCAGATGGCGGCAGCCTTGTTGGTATCGACCATCTGTGCCACGCGCAAGGCGGCCTGGGTCATTTCGATGTCCTGCTTGGCCACCTGTGCCTGCTGCGCGGGGTTCAGCGCCGCGGCTGCCGGCTTTTGCGCAGCGGGTGCCGGTTGCGCCACAGCAGCGGCCGCGCGGTTGGAAGGCTGCGGTTGTTGCGCGAACACCAGCGCCGGGGCGAACAACAGGGCAACAAGCAAACGGGGACGACGCATGGACGGGCACCTTTGTGCTGGATCGGATGGAAGGGTCAAGAGCCGCACACCGTGCGGCCGTCGGCGCAGTCTATGCCGCGACCCGTGCAAAACAAGCCGCCAATGCGATTGGCCCGCAATCGTCGACACACCAGGGAGATCGCCGATCGCGGTCGAATCGATGGCATGCCCGGGAGGCGAGGTATTTGCTGTTGCATGGCGTAGAGCTCGCGCTGGAAAGGTCCAGGTCGATGACATGCCACGCATGGTCGGCAGCGCTGTGGAGAACCCCACCGAACCTGCGTGTGCGTGGGGTAGATGCGGAATGACGCGCAACGGCCGCGCCCACCTGGCGACTGTGCAGCCGTCAGGAAAGACCTCTACACCTCACCACCGGATGCCGGCGGCACCGGCGTCACGCCACGCGGCCGCCATAGCCGCCAGCTCACCCAGAACGCTCGCGCAATGGCCGCAATCAGCGCTGCCAGGCTCAACCACGTCGCCAGCGTGGCCGGCCACTGCTCACGCATCGCCTCGGCCGCCAGGCGCAGCAATTCGGCCACGCCAAAGCCGATCAGCACCAGCAATGCCGACGGCAGGTACGCCAGTAACACGCCTTTGGTCTTGCCTCGCATACTGCCCCCTGACCGGTTGTGGTGCGGCGACCATAGGCAGCGCTCAGTGCGATGTGCGTGAAAGCCGCAACGGCCTCAACCGTCGGCAGGCGCAGGTATCGGGGGATCCGCCTGCGCTGCGTCGCGGGCCGCTTCGGAAGGCGGCTCGGTTGCCGGCATTGGCGGCTGCGCGGCGTCGCTCGGCGCGTTGCCCTGCGCATCCGGCGCTGGCGTGGCCGGCAGCGCCGCAGCATCGGTTTCGGCCAGCGGGCTTTCCTCCGGACAGGCCGTATCCGGAAAGCCGAAGCGCTGTTTCAAGGCCAGCCCACAGGTATTGACCGCATCCAGATCCGCGCCCTCGCCCTTGCACTTCTGGTCGAACGCCACCAGAAACGCGTCCTTGCGGCGCACGAACGCCTCGCCACACTTGCGCATCTGGCGGATGCGCTCCAGGTCGTCCTGCACCGCGTTGGTTCCGTCCAGGCCGTATTCGCGCAGCTCTTCCATGGTGAGCAGGCGCAGGCTGCGATTGGGCACCGTCATCATCAGGTCGGCCACCGCCACTGCCACGCCGTTGCGTTCCAGGTATTCCTTGACGTTGCCGTAGACCTCGCGCAGTTCGCGATTGAGCTCGGCCCGCGAGGTCGCCTTCGAGCTGATCCGCATCATCCGGTGAATGCCGACCTTGCCGGCCACCAGCCGGTTGTCTCCGGCCGCCAGCACGAACACGCAGGCGCTGTGGCAGACCGAGCCTTCGCGTACCCAGATGGTCCAGTTGGATTCGCCGATGGTATCGCCGGCCCGGATCGCCGCCTCCACCTGGCCGCCGCTGGAATCCAGATCCAGGATGCGATGCGGCAGCTTCCACTGCTCGGCCACCGAGGCCAGCCGCCATACCAGCGCGGCGAAACCCGCGTTGATCTTGCCTGTATAGCGCACCCGTACCAGGCCGGTCTCGCGGCACGGCGCCAGCGCGGCCTCCACGCTGGCACGGTCCAGTGCCGGCAACAGCGTGCCGTCGCCGGCCTCCTTGCCGTAATCGGTGGCGCAACTGATCCAGGCCTGGCCCGCTTCCAGTTCCGCCTGCGGCCAGCCTGCGGTGCCAGCCTGCGCACGCGGGCGCGGCGGCGGTATCGGGTCGGGCGTATCCACCGACACCATATGGTCGCCATCGCCCACCTGCGCTGCACCAGCCGGCGGCGCCCCGACGGCATCGGCGGAGGTACCGCTGCGATCACAGGCAACCAGCGAGCACACACAGACGAGTGACAGAAATAGCGGTTTGAACATGGGCAAGCATCGGAGCGCGACGAAGATCACCTTCAGTCTATGGCTGAAGCGGTCGAGGATTTGACCGCGCCATGAACACAGCCCGCTCGAGCAACCCTGTCCGAAAACGGCCAGCCGGCACCAGGACGAGGGCATAGACTGGCGCCATGCAGACCCTCATGCCCGATCGGACCCAATGCGACCGCGCCCGCCTGGCGCGCGATGCACGCTTCGACGGGCTGTTCTTCACCGCCGTGCGCAGTACCGGCATCTATTGCCGCCCGGTGTGCCCGGCGCCAGCGCCCAAACCGGCCAACGTGAGTTATTACCCCACCGCCGCGGCAGCCAGCGCGGCCGGCTACCGGCCGTGCCTGCGCTGCAGGCCGGAACTGTCTCCGCAGGCGCAGCAGCATCTTGGCGAAGAGAGCGTGCAGCGTGCGCTGGCGATGATTGCCGAAGGCGTGCTGCAGGAGCAGCCGGTACAGGCCCTGGCCGATGCCGTCGGGGTCAGCGCGCGGCAACTGCAACGGCAGTTCGTGCAGCAGCTCGGCGCCACGCCGATCCAGGTGTACGGCACCCGCCGGCTGCTACTGGCCAAGCAGTTGCTCACCGAAACCGCCCTGCCGGTGACCGAGGTCGCCCTGGCGGCCGGCTTCAACAGCCTGCGCCGGTTCAATGCGGCATTCCTGGAGGGCTGCGGGATGCCGCCATCGGCATTGCGCAAGCAGCGCGCCGAGGTGCCGGGCGGCGAGCTGACGCTGCGTCTGGGCTATCGGCCGCCGTTGGATTGGCCAGCCATGCTGGCCTTCCTGCGGCGCCGGGCGATCCCGGGCATCGAGCAGATCGATACCGCCAGCTACCGCCGCGTGATCGGCACGCCAGGCAACGCCACCGTGATCGAGGTCGCGCCGGCACCGCAGCGCGCCGAACTGCTACTGCGCATCGGTGCCACCGATCCGCGCCGGATTCCGCAGATCGTGCGCCGCGTGCGCCGGCTGTTCGACCTGGACGCGGATCTGCAGGCCGTGCACGCCACGCTGGCGCCCGAGCCGCTGCTGGCCGAAGCGATCGAACGGCGACCCGGCCTGCGCGTACCCGGCGGCTGGGATGGCTTCGAGATCGCGGTGCGCGCGGTGCTCGGCCAGCAGATCAGCGTCGCCGGTGCCGCGACGCTGGCGGCGCGGCTGGTCGAACGCCATGGCGGGCGACACGCCGACATGCCGCCGGGGCTGGATCGCAGTTTTCCCACACCGGAACAACTCGTTCATGCGCCGCTGGAACAGCTCGGGTTACCGGGCGCACGTGCCGCCACGTTGCGTGCGCTGGCCTCGGCCTGCGCGCAAGGCCGGCTGCAGTTCGGCGCCGGACAGCGCCTGTCGGACTTCGTGTCCGCCTGTACCGCCCTGCCGGGCATCGGGCCGTGGACTGCGCATTACATCGCCATGCGTGCGCTCTCGCATCCGGATGCGTTTCCGGCCGGCGACCTGATCCTGCAGCAGGTACTCGGCGCACCGCTGCGGCTGAGCGAACGCGCCACCGAGACGCGCTCGCAGGCCTGGCGGCCATGGCGCGCCTACGCCGTGCTGCACCTGTGGCATCTCGCCACCGACCTGAAGGAATCGCGCCCATGAGCACCGTGCATTACGACACCTTCCCATCCCCGATCGGGGCACTCAGCGTTGCCGCCGACCAGACCGGCGTGCGCCATATCCTGTTCGCGCAGAACCGCTACGACGCGGCCGGACGCGCACGCTGGGTGCACGATCCGGACGCGGCGCTGGTGCGCGAGGCACGCGAGCAGTTGCTCGATTATCTGCATGGCGGGCGACGCCAGTTCGACCTGCCGCTGGCGCCTGCCGGCACGCCGTTCCAACTGCAGGTCTGGCACACGCTGGCGCAGATTCCGTTCGGCCGGACCTGGAGCTATGCGCAGCTGGCGCAGGCGGTGGGCCGGCCGGCGGCCAGTCGCGCGGTGGGCGCGGCCAACGGCCGCAATCCGCTGCCGATCGTGCTGCCCTGCCACCGCGTGATCGGCGCCAATGGCGCCTTGACCGGCTTCGGCGGCGGCTTGCCGACCAAGCAGGCCCTGTTGCAGCTGGAAGGCTGGTCGCCACGGCAGCTCGCCCGCGTCGGCGATCTGTTCGCCCAGCCGCCCGCCCCGCCGCGCTGACTTCGCGACGTCATCGCTGCGCCGTACACTCGCCGGCATGATCGAACGACGTCTTGTGTTTGCCGCAGCCGCCATAGCCCTGCTCGCGGCCTGTACCAGCCAGCCCCCGCAGCGCAGCGCAGCAGTGCAGCCAGGCACGGCCCCGGCGCCGATGGCACCGCCACCGGACGGCGCGCCGCACACCTTGCTGCTGATCTCCATCGATGGCCTGCGCGCGGACATGCTCGATCGCGGCATCACACCCACGCTGTCTCTGCTCGCCCACCAAGGCGTGCGTGCGCGCTGGATGACACCGTCGTATCCCTCGTTGACGTTTCCCAACCACTACACCCTGATCACCGGCCTGCGCCCGGACCATCACGGCATCGTGCACAACAGCATGCGCGATCCGGCGCTGGGCACTTTCTGGCTAAGCAAGCCGGAAGCGGTGGGCGATGCGCGCTGGTGGGGCGGCCAGCCACTGTGGGTGGGCGCAGAACGCGCCGGCCTGCATACGGCCACTTGGTCATGGCCGGGCAGCGAAGCCGCGATCCAGGGGGTACGTCCGACGCATTGGCGCCATTACGAAGAAGGCGTGAGCATGCAGGCGCGCGTGGACGCGGTGCGGGCCTGGCTCAAGGCCGCCGGCAGCGCCCGCAACCGGCTGGTCACGCTGTATTTCGAACACGTGGACGAAGCCGGCCACGACCATGGCCCGGAGTCGCGCGAGTACGCCGACAGCGTACGCGCAGTGGATGCCGCCATCGGCACCTTGCTGGACGGCATGCAACGCGACGGCACCCGCGCACGCACCAACATCTTCGTGGTCTCCGACCACGGCATGGCCGAAGTGCCCCCTGGCCACGCGATCGGCGTGGAACGCATGGCGCCGCCCGCCCTGGCAACGGCAGTCACCGACGGCCAGGTCATCGGCTTCGAACCACGACCCGGACAACAGGCCGCCGCCGAGGCGCGCCTGCTCGGCGCGCATGCGCAATACGACTGCTGGCGCAAGGCGGAGCTACCGGCGCGCTGGCATTACGGCAGCCATCCACGCATCCCTCCGATCGTGTGCCAGATGCACGAAGGCTGGGATGCCCTGTTCCCGGAAAAACTGGCCAAGCGCCCAGCGCAAGGCATGCGCGGTTCGCACGGCTTCGATCCGGCACTGCCGTCGATGCGCGCGGTGTTCCTGGCGCAAGGCCCGGATCTGGCGCAGGGCAAGATCCTGCCGGGCTTCGACAATGTCGACGTCTACCCATTGATGACGCGCCTGCTGGGCATCGACGCCGCGCCCAACGATGGCGATGCGGCGGTGTTGCTGCCCGCCTTGCGTGTGCAACCTGCCACTGACGGGAGGTAGCTGCGCGCAGGCGTGCCGATGATGTCGGAAGCCGTGGCACCAGGCAGCGACCGCGGGATCGCGCGATCGCGCCAGATGCCGCGCAGGGCGGCAGATGCGCCTGCGCCGCAACGCCGAAGGCGCACGGCCTGTCCCGCGCCCTGGCCTTGAAGTGCCGTGCGCAGGCGTGTCGCTCCACCCGGGCTACGCGGCCGATACCGCCGCTCGTCCAGGAATGTGGGCTGCTGCAGACCGGGTGACGGCCAGGCAATGCGACAATGCCGCGATGTCCGGTTCCGATTCCTCGCCGCGTCGCCTGCGGCCGCTGTTGTCCAGCGAAGGCTGGCGCCGCCGTGCCGCGCTGTGGGGCGGCGCGATCGCCGTGGCACTGGTGGCGATCGTGTTCGCCAAGGCCAGCGATGCGGCCTTCCATCTGTTCCAACGCATCGTCGCGCACTCGATCTGGTGGGCCTTGTTGCTCACCCCGGGCATCTTCGCCCTGCTCGCCTGGCTGACCTCCGGCGCGTTGCGCCCCACCCGCGGCAGTGGCATTCCGCAGGTCATTGCCGCGCTGGAGCACCCGGACCCGGCGTTTCGCGCCACCAATCTGTCGCTGCGCGTGTCGGTCGGCAAGCTCGTGCTGACCACCCTGTCGCTGCTGGGCGGCGCATCGGTCGGCCGCGAGGGCCCCACCGTGCATGTCGGCGCCAGCCTGATGCATGTGTTCGGGCGCTGGTTCGGCTTTCACGATCCGCGCGAACTCTCGCACTTCCTGCTGGCCGGCGGTGCGGCCGGCATTGCGGCGGCCTTCAACACGCCGCTGGCCGGGGTGGTGTTCGCGATCGAGGAATTGAGCGGCCGCTTCGAACACCGCTTCTCCGGCACCCTGCTCACCGCCGTCATCGTCGGCGGCGTGGTGTCGCTGGGGCTGCTGGGTAGCTATACCTACTTCGGTAAGGTGACGGTGGAACTGCCGCTCGGCAGTGCCTGGCTGGCGATCGCCCTGTGCGGAAGCGTGGCCGGCCTGCTCGGCGGAATCTTCGCGCGGCTGGTGCTGGCCAGCGTCGGCGGCAGGCCGCGCTGGCTGGGCGCGTTGCGCCAGCGCCATCCGGTGCTGCTGGCCGCCGCGTGCGGGCTGGCGCTGGTCGGATTGGCGCTGGTGTTCGGGCAAGGCGCCTTCGGCACCGGCTACGAACAGGCGCGCAGCCTGGTACAGGGGCATGCGCAGGTCGGCCATGAGTTCGGCCTGATGAAGCTTTTGGCCAACCTGGTGTCGTACCTGGCAGGCATCCCGGGCGGCCTGTTCTCGCCGGCCCTGGCGGTGGGAGCCGGGATCGGCCACAACCTGTCGGCGCTGATGCCGGGCGTGGACCCGCGCACCTTCGTGTTGCTGGGAATGTGCGCCTATCTGACCGGGGTGACCCAGGCGCCGCTGACCTCGGCAGTGATTTCGCTGGAGCTCACCGACACCGGGCAGATGCTGCTGCCGATCCTGGCCACGGTGCTGATCGCCCGCGCGGTGTCCGGTCTGGTCTGCAAGACCCCAATCTACCGCGGGCTGGCCGAACAACTACTGGCGCCATCCGCCGCCCCGCCAGCCCATGACCAGCGATGAACCGAGCCTCACACCGGTCGAACGACTCCCGGCACGCCTTCTGCCGCACCAGCGACGGGCGGGCGCAGGAACGACGGGCATAAAAAAACGCGGCGCAGGCGCCGCGTTCTTCAAGTCGCACAGTGGGCTGGAATCAGCTCGCCTTGGCAACGGTCTTCTTGGCGACAGCCTTCTTGGCCGGCGCCTTGACCACGCCCTTCTTGGCAACCGGGGCGGCGGCACCCACGACGACCTTGCTCACCGCGTGCGAACGCGAATTGCCGTAGCTGGAATTGTAGCGCTTGCCCTTGGCGGTCTTGCGGTCACCCTTACCCATTTCGTCGACTCCTGAATGTGAAAACAAAGTCCCGTGCTGAAGCACGGGTCTGGCGAGGTTGCGCCGGCGGCGCCCTCGCGCAAGGCCGGCAAGCCTATCACGTCGGCCCGCGGGCGCGCAGCCCGCTCGACAACCCCGACACCCACACCAGCGGCAGGCTGTGGCTCAGTGCGCGCAGCGCGCGTCGTGCACGTGGGAATGGCTGTGGTTCAAGCGCAGGTTGACCAGATGGGCAATACCCACCAGCGCGCCACCCAGGGTCATGACCACCGCATGCGGCACCACCGAATGATGCAGGGGCTCGTACAGCAGGCCCAGCCACAACAGCCCCAGGCCAGGCAGCAGCAGGGCCAGCGCGTGCAGGGCGCGATGGCGACGATAGCCCAACACCAGGCTGAACAACCCGAGCAGGGTCACGAACACCACGATGGTCCGTTCGACCCCGTCTCCCAGCCAGAACGACAAGCCCAGCGAAGGCGCCAGCGCCAGTACCAGCGGCAGCACCGCGCAATGCACCGCGCACAGCAACGAGCCGGTGGCACCGAAGCGATCGAGCAAATGGCGAAGTGTTGGCAAGGACATGACTTCCAGCAGGGGATCGCGGCGACCTGGAATAATATAACATCTTCCTTGTTCCAGACCCGCACCGGTGCATCGCGCCCGTGTGGTGTGTGCCGTCGGCGCCGCAGGCTTGTTGCGCCATTCCATTGATACACAGTAACAACTTATCGAGTCCGGTTCGCCATGTCCCCCAGCCTTGCTTCCCCGCTCCGCCGTTCAACCCTCGCGCTGGCCCTGGCCAGCGTGCTGATTCCCGCCCTGGCCATGGCCGAGGACAGCCCGGTGCCTGCCGATCCGCAGACGCCGCCCGGCTCCGACAACCGCCATGACGCCTCGCCTTCCAGCGGGCGCCACATCAAGGATCTGGACAAGGTGGTGGTCACCGCCAGCCCGCTGCGCGACGCGGCCGGCGACTTGAGCCGCCCGGTCGAAGTGCTGGCCGGCGCGCGTCTGGACGAGGTGCGCACCTCCAGCCTGGGCGAAACCGTGTCCAGCCTGCCCGGCGTGCAAAGCTCGAACTTCGGGCCAGGCGTCGGCCGGCCGATCATCCGCGGCCTGGACGGTCCGCGCGTGGCGGTGCTGCGCGACGGCCTGTCCACCCAGGACGTGTCCACCGTGAGCCAGGATCATTCCCCGGCCATCGAACCGTTCCTGGCCAACCAGATCGAAGTGCTGAAGGGCCCATCGACGTTGCTGTACGGCTCCGGCGCGATCGGCGGCGTGGTCAACGTGGTCGACGGCCGCATCGCCGAGACGCCGGTGGACGGCTTCAATGGCCGTGCCGAAGTGCGCTTCGACGGCGGCGACAAGGACGGCAACACCGACATGTTCCGCGTCGATGCCGGCAACGGCAGCGGGCTGTCGATCCATGCCGACGGCGTGTACCGCAACCAGAACGATTACGACACCCCGCGCGGGCGCCAGCTCAACAGCTGGATCGACAGCAAGGTGGGCTCGGTCGGCGCGTCGCTGGCCGGCGACTGGGGCTTCGTCGGTGTGTCGGCATCGCGTTTCCGCGACAACTACGGCAATCCGGGTGAGCCGGGCGACCCGTCGATCGGCGAGCGCGGCGTGTCGCTGAAACTGCAACAGGACCGCTACGACCTCAAGGGCGGGCTGACCGACCCGTGGGGCGACGGCAGCGCGCTGCGCTACAGCTTCGGTCACACCGACTATGCGCATACCGAATTCGAAGGCACTGAAGTCGGCACCGTGTTCTCCAAGCGCGCCAACGAAGGCCGCGTGGAAGCGTCGTTCACCTTCGGCGGCGGCTGGCAAACCGCATTCGGCCTGCAAGGCAGCGATACCACCTTCCAGGCGATCGGCGAGGAATCCTTCGTCCCCAAGACCGATACCCGCTCGCTGGGCGCCTTCGCCGTGGCGCGCAATAGCTGGGAGCGCGTCACCGCGGAGGTGGGCGCACGCGTGGACAAGGTCAAGTACCAGACCGACATCGGCGTGGAACGCGACTTCACCCCCACCAGCTTCTCGGCCAGCGGCGGTTTCCGCTTCAACGAGCAATGGCGCCTGACCGCCAACCTGGACCACGCCGAGCGCGCGCCGGCCGAGGAAGAGCTGTTCGCCAATGGCCCGCATATCGCCACCCTCGCCTTCGAGATCGGCGATGCCAACCTGAAGACCGAAAAGGCCAACCAGGCCGAGCTGGGTTTGAACTTCCAGAACGACTGGGTGGATGCCAAGGTGGCCGCTTACTACAACCGCTACAACGATTTCGTCTACATCGTCGATACCGGCGGGCAGTGGTTCCACGAAGAAGACAACGACTTCCTGCCGATCCGTCAGTGGACCCAGGCCGATGCGATCCTCCACGGGTTCGAAGGCGAAGCCACCTTCCACCTGGCCAACAACGACACCGGCGCCTGGGATCTGCGCATGTTCGGCGACACCGTGCAGGCGCGGCTGAAGGACGGCGGCAACCTGCCGCGCATCGCTCCGGGCCGGTTCGGTGCGCAGTTGCGCTGGGATGCCGAACAGTGGCGGGCCGCGGTCGGCGCTACCCGCACGATGAAGCAGGACAAGGTGGCGGCGAACGAAACGCCGACCGACGGTTACACCTTCGTCGATGCACACCTGGCCTACCACGTGGACCATGGCAGCAATGCCTGGGAAGTGTTCCTGGACGGCAACAACCTCACCAACCAGGACGCCCGCGTGCACACCTCCTTCCTCAAGGACGACGTGATGCTTCCTGGCCGCAGCGCCTCGTTCGGCGTGCGGATGTTCTTCTGACGGCGGACTCTCTCCCCCGCCGACTGGAAGCTGAGGCCGCCTTCGGGCGGCCTTTTGTTTGTGGCCGATGGAGGCGGCGACGCTCGCCCCATGCGGCCGCGACTGACCGCGTATTGGCGCACGTGTTGCGATGTTTCACTGCCCGTATGCCCGTACGGAAAGGGGGCTTCGACATGCGCCCGCCGCCGGCACAGCTGTTGCGCCGCACAACGTTGCGCTGCGCTTCTGCGGTAAAAGATGGGTGCACTGCGCTGACAGGGGGCGCATGCGCGCGCAGTTACTGCGTGCACATGCGCGTGCACTGTCTGCCGCTGCCTGCATCGACCGCACGCGCCACGGCAGTCCTTTCGCGATGAGACAAGGAGCTTGCGCATGCGTTCTTCCGTAACCCGCTACACCCTCTCGCTCGCCGTTGCCGCCGCGCTGCTGGCACCGGATGGCCGCGCCCAGACCGTCACGCCAGCCTCCGGCGATCAGGACGCCACCACGCTGGATGCGGTCATCGTCAGCGGCACGGCGCGTTTCAAGGGCCTGGCCAAGCGCGATGCCAGTTTTTCGATCACCACGGCCAGCCCGGAGCAGATCCAGCAGGCGGTCCCGCAAAGCACTGCCGATCTACTGAAGATCGTGCCTGGGGTGTGGGCCGAGCCGAGCGGAGGCGGCACCGGTGCCAATATCTTCGTGCGCGGCATGCCCTCCGAAGGCGATGCGCCGTTCGTCACCATGCAACTGGACGGTTCACCGCTGTTTCCGCCGCCCACGCTGTCGTTTCTGGAGAACTCCACCCTGTTCCGGGTGGACGACACGGTCGAGCGCATGGAAGTGCTGCGTGGCGGCTCCAGCCCGATCTTCTCCAATGGCCAGCCCGGGCTGACGGTCAACTTCATCCAGAAAAAAGGCCAGGACCAGCCGGAGGGCAGCGTGCGCCTGACTGGCGGCAACAACGCATTGCGTCGTATCGATGTGTTCAACAGCGGCCCGATGGGCAACGGTTGGTATTACAGCGTGGGCGGCTTCTTCCGCGAGACCGACGGCGTACGCGATCCACAGTTCTCGGCCGACAAGGGCGGCCAGTTCAGCGCCACCTTGAGCAAGCGCTGGGACAGCGGCGAGCTGTCGTTCTACGCACGCCATACCGACGACAACAACGCGTTCTACACCGCCATCCCGCTGCTGTCGCGCAACAACGGCAACGATCTGTCCAGTTTCCCCGGGCTCGACGCGCAGACCGGCACCCTGCTCGGCCGCGATTTCCGTCACGTGGATCTGCTGGTCGGTCCGAACGGCCAGACCCTGCAGCGCGATCTGGCAGACGGACGCGGTGTGAACATCGATGTGTTCGGCGGTGAGTTGAATTGGGAAACCGGCGGCTGGACCGTTGCAGACCGCTTCAACGTGATGAGCGGCAGCGCGCCGACCTATGCACTGTTCACCGGCGATGCGCCACTGCGGTTGAGCGACTTCATCGCCGGCTATGGCAGCGCCGGAACCGCGCGCTACACCAACGGCGGCGGCGTAGTGGATCCCGATCAGCAGGTACTGGAAGCCGGCTGGTGGTCGGTAGACAAGCGCCTGAATTCCTTCACCAACGATCTGCGCCTGAGTCGCGAACTGTTTGCCGGCAACACGCTGACCGTTGGCGCGTACTACGCCAGGTATTCCTCCGCAGATACCTGGTACCTGGGCAATACCATGCTGCTCACCGCGCAGAACAACGCCCGCCGCATCGACGTGGACCTGGCCGATGGCCGCCAGGCCACCCGCCAGGGTTTTACCAGCACCGCCTTCTTCAACCTGCGCGCCGACTACGACGGCGAGAACCTGGCGGCCTTCGTTGCCGACGAATGGGAACTCAATGCGCGCCTGCGCCTGGATCTGGGCGCACGCTACGAGCGCCAGAGCGTCACTGGCGATGTGCACGATACCAGCACGGTGGATCTGGACGGCAACCCGGCCACGCTCTACGACAACGCCACCTCGCTGGCATTGGCGACCACGCGCCGGATCGATCAGGACGATGAAGCGTTCTCGTGGACGGCAGGTCTGAATTTCAAACTCGACGACAGCAACAGCCTGTTCGCGCGGGTCAACTCCGGGGTGAAGTTTCCCGGCTTCGACAATCTGCGCGACGGACAGAATCGCGTACAGGAAGTGGACCAGTACGAGCTGGGCCTGAAATCCGGTGCCAGCAGCTACGACCTGTATCTCACCGCGTTCTACAACACCTTCAAGAACTCGCCGTTCCAGGCCTTCCTGTCCAATGGCGAAAACTTCACCGCCGTCGGCGACTCGCGCGCCCGCGGCCTGGAAGTGGAAGGCGCCGTTCGCCCGTTCGGTGGCTTCGAACTGGCCGGCACTGGCGTGTGGCTGGATGCGACGTACCGCAACTACCGCGAGTTCACCGGCAACCAGGTGATGCGCCAGCCCAAACGCCAGTTCCGCATCACGCCCAGCTATTACTGGATGCTGCCGTTCGGCGATCTCAAGGTGTTTGCCACCTATTCCTACATCGGCGATCGCTTTGCCGACCTCGCCAACAACCAGCGCCTGCCCTCCTACGACATGCTGGATATCGGCGCCAACCTGCATGTGGGCGAGCATTGGGAGGTGACCGCCAGCGGCAGCAACGTGACCGACACCCTGGGGTTGACCGAGGGCAACGTGCGAGTGCCCGGAGCCGCGACCGGCGGGGTGTTCATGGGCCGGCCGATCGCCGGGCGGCAATACCAGATGTCGGTGGCCTATCGCTGGTAACGGCTGGAAACCAAGGCGTACGCGTGGCGGCCAGGCGCCGCTGCGCCATCGCCGCAACATAGCGCCGGTCCCGATCGCGATGACGACGCGTTACCGGCCCGCCTGTGACTGCTCCTACACCACTGCGCCCATGCGGTAATGCAGGCGGCAACGGAACTCGGGCGCCCATATGCGAAGCGTTTCGACGCTTGGCGATCGTTTCTACGAATCGAAGGTGATCGAATCATCGCGTACAGCCGCCTGGATTCCACCGTAAAGCGCAGTTGTCGATGTCATTCGGCATGCCCGGGTACAAAGCGGGTGAGCGGTCACACGCGAGTCACATTTCACCTGCCTTGCATCTACCGCATTGGCCTTTTCTAATCGATTCGCTGTCGGCGCTGCCGCGCTGCCAGCATCGGTCGCGCGCAGGCGCACAGGGGGCCGATCGATAACCCACCGCATCCGCACATCGTCTCGGGCAGATGCGCCTGTTGGCTCTCAGGGAGAAACGGACATGACTCCTGATATTACTGCTTCGCACCCTTTGCCGCCTGACGCGGCGTTCCACCCTGCACGACATCGGCGACCGCGCACCTTGCGCTCTCCCAATCCCTGATAACAGGAACTGCGGCGACCCCGCACCCAGTCGATACGCGTGTTGGTCCCGGCAGGTAGCGCCTGTCCCCATGGACCGAACCACTGACCGATCCGGCGATCGGCCAGACGACTGCGCGTGTCGTTCACCCATGCTCATTTCGATAGGAATCGAACGGATGAATCTTTTTCGCAAGCGACACCTCACGCTGTTGATCGGCATCGCGCTGATCGGCACGCCGGCGGTCCACACGCTGGCCGCGCAACCGGCCATCACCGCAAACGGCGGCGCAAGCGATCCACTGCTGCGCTACCAATGGCATCTCTCCAACCAGGGGCAGGCGGTCATCGGCGACACCAGGCCTGTGCCCGGCATCGACATGGACGTGGACATCCTCCACGGTCTCGGCATCCGCGGCCGCGGCGTGCGCGTCGGCATCGTGGACGACGGCCTGGAGCTGCGTCACGAGGATCTGGCCGCCAATATCCTGCCGAACGGCTCGTACAACTTCGGCGACCGCTCGCACGACACCACGCCCAGCGATCCCCGCAACGGTCACGGCACTGCGGTGGCAGGCATCGTTGGCGCGGTGGGCTGGAACGGGCGCGGCGGACGTGGCATCGCACCCGAAGCCCTGCTGGCAGGCTTCGACAACCTCGCGCGCCAGTCGTCCAGCACTGATGCAGCAATCCGCTACTCGTGGGGCGACGGACCGGAAGCGCGCAATATCGACGTCTTCAACAATAGTTGGGGCAGTACGCTATTTTACTATCCCGACTTTCCGGTGGAAGAGCAACGCTCCTGGGAAGCGCTGATGCGCTCCACGCGGGGCGGCCTGGGTGGCATCTACGTCAAGTCGGCGGGTAACGGCTTCCAGGACGCCTGGGAATTGGACGCCAATGGGAACGAGGTCAACCTGTGCAGCGAGACCGCGCGCTCGGCGGGGGTCGGCTGCGTGCTGGTCAATACCGAACCCCACGACAACCTTCCAGGCACGGTGGTCGTCGCCAGCGTCAACGCCAAGGGCGTGCGCGCGTCTTACTCCTCGGCCGGGTCCGCCGTGTGGATCTCCGGTCTGGGAGGCGAGTACGGGTACCAGCGCAGGTTCTTTCCCAACCCGCCGGCATCGGCGTCCCCATCGCTCTTCGATCCTGCCATCGTCACCACGGACCTGAGCGGCTGCAGTGCAGGTTACAACCCAGCATTTGGCATAGTGAACGCACTGGCTGGCAGTGGTTCCCGGATCGACCCGTCGTGCAACTACGACGGCACCATGACCGGCACCTCGGCCGCCGCACCTACCGTCTCGGGGGTGGCCGCCTTGATGCTGAGCGCAAATTCCAGGCTGACCGCGCGCGACGTGAAATACATCCTGGCCAAGACCGCGCGCCCGATCGACCCGTGGCAGCCCGCCGCGACCTACCAGGGAAGCGTGATCGACCCGGGCTGGATCACCAACGCGGCCGGCCATCGCTTCAGCAACTGGTACGGCTTCGGCCTGGCCGATGGCGCCGCGGCGGTGTACGAGGCGGCCCACTTCAAGCCGCTTCCGCCGCAGCGCGATACGCAGTGGCTGGCATCCACCGCGGCGGCAAGCCCGATTGGGGGGCCGGCGCGACCAGCACGGCAACGGCTTCGGATCACGCAAGCGATGCAGGTCGAAGGCGTACAGCTTTCGCTCGCCACCTCGCACCGCAACCCGACCAATCTGCGCGTGGTCCTGATCTCGCCGAGCGGCACACGCAGCTACGTGGTCACGCCGTTCTCGGTGCTGGATCCGGAGACTTACGCAAGGACCGGGTTCTACATCGACCTGACCTCCAGCAACGCGTTCCTGGACGAAAGAGCGCAAGGTGTCTGGACCCTGGAGGTCACCGACATGAGCGCGCCGCAGACCACCGCGACGCTGCAGAACTTCAAACTCCGCATCCTGGGGCACTGATATGAAATCCACTTTCATCGCCGTACTGCTCACCGTCTGCACCGTCGCTTCCGGCAGCGCCCAGGCACAGTCCATGGACGCCAACGCGCTGGCCGCGGCCGCCACCGGCGAGCGCTTCCAGTCCGGCAAGGACATGTTCCGCATGCTGCCGGGCACCGTCATCGATCAGCGTCGGCCCGCAACAGCGGCACCGCAAGCGAACCTGGCCAGGACCAATGGTGCGATGGCCCCGCCTGCCGGCAAGGTGGCTGCACGCATCGGCCCCTACGCGATCGTGTTGAGCGACTCGCCTGCGAACGCGCCGGGCCCCAGGGCGTCCGCCAACCGGGCATCGGGCGCAGAACGGACGATCGCGGCGGCGGTCAACGAACGCACCGGGCGCGCCGTCCTGGTTCGACCGCAGGTCAAACTGACCGGCACCACGCCGGCCACCGCGAACGTGTTGGCCAGCAGCACCAACGGCAGTATCACGTACGCTTCCACGATCGACGGAAGCGCGGTGATCAGCTACCCCAGCATCGAGCGAGCGCAGGGCGCGCTGGCGACGCTACAGCGCAGCAGCGGCATCGCCAGGGCGTGGCTGGTGGTGCAGCAATCGGTCATGGAACCGAACTGAGCGTAGCTGTCGGAACGACTGCGCTGCCAGGCAGGCACGGGCGTCGCCCGGGGTTCCCGAACCGAGCGTCCGTGGGCGCCCGGGAATCCTGGGCGCGTTTCCCGCGGCCGCTTTCTTGAGCTGCCTGTCCAGCACGTGCCTGTCGGCCGTCGGCGTACCACGCTTGCGGCCGGCCGCGCCGTTCGAGCATGGACCGGATAGCGCGTAGCGCTTGGCTGGCCATCCTCGCCATCGGCGCATCGGCCGTCCTGGGCGGCCTCGACCCGGCCATGTGTTGGTCCATCGAAACCTGTATGGGCGCTGGATCAGCGCCCTCCACTCCGCAGTCGCTTGTGCAGACTCCGGCGTTGCGTTTCGCTCAGCAGAGGCCCGTGCGTCTGCAGGATACCCAGGATCTGCCGGTATGCCTGTTCGGTGCGCAGGGCGAGTTCTGCCGTGGCGGCCGCCTCGAGCTTCTTCCACTCGGCTGGGCTGGTCGGCATTGGAAACGTGGACGGCTTTGCGGGCATGGAACGACGCAGGCACGAGACGGGCGATCATGATATCGGTTATGCGTGAGTGCCCGATCAGCGCCGGAGACGCCCTGCCGGCGGCCGGCGGCGCCATCGCCGATCGGGCCTCGCCTTGGCGGCCGCGTGACCTGCACTCTTGTAGCATCGATGGCAACGCGGCCACGCCGCCCTGTGCATCGATGAGTTCTGCATGTCTTCGCTGACTGAATTGAGCGCCCTGCTGCTGCGCCACGCACCGGCCGATGGCCTGCATGCGACCGGCATTCCCGGGCTGCAGATCATGCGCAGCGCCGTGCGCACGCTATCGATCCCGACCGTGTACACGCCGATGCTGTGCCTGGTGGCACAAGGCCGCAAGCAGGCAATGCTGGGAGCACAGGCCTATCACTATCATCCACAGATGTACCTGGTGGCCTCGGTGGACCTGCCCATCGTCGGCTCGGTGACCGAGGCCAGCACTGCGCTGCCGTATCTGTGCTTCTGCCTGGACCTGGATACTGCCGTCCTCAGCGAGCTGGCGATCAACCATCCCGAACTCGCCGAACCGGCGCGTACCACTGCCGCTGCGGGGTTGTTGCTCAACCGCAGCACGCCGCCGTTGCAGGATGCCGCGGTGCGGCTGGCGCGACTGCTCGATCAACCGCAGGAAATCGCGGCGCTGGCGCCGCTGGTGACGCGCGAACTGCTGTATCGGTTGATGGCCGATCCCGCCAATGCGGTCGTGCGCCAGATGGCGATCGCCGACAGCCGGCTCAACCAGATCTCCAGGGCCATCGTCTGGTTGCGCGAACACTACACCGAGCGCTTCAGCATCGAGCAGATCGCCGACCTGTCGGCGATGAGCCGTTCCACCTTCCACGCGCACTTCAAGACGGTGACCTCGATGACGCCGCTGGAGTACCGCTCGCACCTGCGCGTGCACGAAGCGCGCCGGCTGATGGTTGCCGACGCGCTGACTGCCGCCGATGCGGGCTTTCGGGTGGGCTACGAAAGTGCCTCGCAGTTCAGCCGCGACTACGCGCGCATCCTGGGCGAGCCACCGGCGCGCGATGCGCAGCGGCTGCGTGCAAGTACACCCGATGCGGCGGTAATGGCCTGAGCGCCGCGCTTGCGCTCCGTGACGCCCGGTAGCGGAACGCAGACGCCAGACAGTCGAGCAGCCGCCCGAACCGGACCGGCTAGGCCTCGGCCACCGCGCACTTGGCGCACAGGCCGTGCACTTCCAGCGTCTGCGCCTGCGGCTGGAACCCCAAAGCCTTGGCGCGGGCCTCCAGCTGCGACACCACGTCGCGGTCTTCCAGTTCCACCGCGCTATGGCAGCGGTCGCAGATCAAAAACGGGACCGAGTGCTGGGCGCTGTTGGGGTGATGGCAGGCGACGAAGGCGTTGACCGATTCGAGCTTGTGCACGAAGCCGTTGGCCATCAGGAAATCCAGCGCACGGTATACCGTGGGCGGCGCATCGGCACCCACACCCTTGCCTTCACGCACCCAGTCCAGCAGTTCGTAGGCCTTGACCGGCTTGCCGGCATCGGCGATCAGGCGCAGCACGTTGGCGCGGATCGGCGTCAGCCGCAGGCCGCGCTCGCCACAGGCGCGTTCCACCGCGCGCACGAAGCTGTTGGCGTCGTGGACATGATGGTGAGGCTCGGTACAGGCATGCTTCTGCGAAGGGGTGTGCTTGGTCATACGGGCTCCGGCGTCAGGCCGCTCCGATCTTGATGAGTGCGGCGTCGATGCGTTTCAAGGCGCCCTCGCGCCCGGCCAGGTACACCGTCTGCGAGATATCCGGGCTGACCTGCGTGCCGGTGATGGCCACGCGCAGCGGCTGAGCCACCTTGCCCATCCCCAGTTCCAGCGCGGCGGCGGCATCGTGCAGCGCCGCCGAGACGCTCTCCACGCTCCAGTCGCCCAGCGCCGCCAGCAGCTCGCGCACCTTGCCCAACGGCACTTCGGCACCGAGTTTCAAGTGTTTGATCACCGCCGCTTCGTCGTACACCTCCAACGGCCGGTACCAGACCACGGCCTTGTCGGCCATCTCCTTCAAGGTCTGCACGCGCTCGCGCAGCGCCACCACCACGTCCGCTGCAGCCGGGCCATCGGCTACGTCGATGCCGAGCTTGCCCAGCTGGTACTCCAGCTGCGGCGCGATGCTGGCCGGGTCGTCGGTCTTCAGATAGTGCTGGTTGACCCAGCCAAGTTTGGCCATGTCCAGCCGTGCGGCCTTGGAGTTGACGTCGGTGATGTCGAACAGGTCGAGTAGTTCCTGCCGGCTGAACAGCTCCTGGTCGCCATGCGACCAGCCCAGACGGGCCAGGTAGTTGATCAGCGCATGCGGCAGGTAGCCGGCGTCCTTGTACTGCATCACGTCGGCCGCACCGGTGCGCTTGGACAGCTTGGCGCCCTGCTCGTCCAGGATCATGGGCATGTGCCCGAAGCGCGGCACCGGCGCCCCCAGCGCTGCATAGATATTGATCTGGCGCGGCGTGTTGTTGATGTGGTCGTCGCCGCGGATGACCTCGGTGATGCCCATGTCCCAATCGTCCACCACCACCGCGAAGTTGTAGGTGGGGTAGCCGTCCGGGCGAAAGATCACCATGTCGTCGAGCTCGCTGTTGGCGATCTCGATGCGGCCCTTGATCAGGTCGTCGAACACCACGCTGCCGTCGACGGGATTCTTGAAACGGATGACACGATTGGGGTCGTCGCGGTACGCCAGCTGCTGCTCGCGCGCAGCCCCGTTGTAGCGCGGCTTTTCCTGCCTGGCCATGGCCGCCTCGCGCATGGCGTCCAGCTCCTCGCGGGTTTCGTAGGCGTAATACGCCTTGCCCTGCGCCAGCAGCTGCTCGGCCACCTCCTGGTAGCGGGCGATGCGCTGGGTCTGGTAGATCGGGCCTTCGTCGTAGTCCAGCCCCAGCCAGTCCATCGCTTCCAGGATGGCGTCGATGGCCGCCTGGGTGCTGCGTTCGCGGTCGGTGTCTTCGATACGCAGCACGAACTGCCCGCCGCGACGACGTGCCTCAAGCCAGCAATACAGGGCGGTGCGGGCGCCGCCGATATGCAGGTAACCGGTCGGGCTGGGGGCGAAGCGGGTGCGGCAGGTCATGGAGCGCTCGGCGAAACGGGGGTGGGCCGATTTTACCTTGCGCAGCGGGGCGCTGCCCGGCGACCGCTCAGCGGTTGCACAGCAGGTCGCCGTAGACCACGCAGTCGCCACCGCTGCGCGCCGGGCCAGGCGCGTCGTACAGCACCAGCCAGCTGGGACGCCTGCCGGCCAGCTGCGGCGGCAGGTCGCAGATCGCTTCGGCGCGATCGCTGTCCTTGCCATGCGGCAACACCGCCGATTCCAGCAGCGTGTGCTGGAACCGCACCGGCTCGCGGTTGGCGGCCAGCACCTTGCGCGCATCCGGCCATTTCAACAAGCGGATCTCGCCGTTCAGGACCATGGTCGGCCCGGCCAGCAGGTACAGATCGTCGCCGGAATAGTGCAGGTCGCGCACGCCCAGCCCACCCAGCTGCAGGAAATGCTTGCGCAGCAGCGTGCCGTCCTCGTCCAGTGGGGCCAGCCGCAGATGGTCACCATGCGCTTCCACTGCGATCTCCAGCAGCGCCGACCAGCCGCGCAGCACCGGCCCGCGCAGGCCCAGCAACAGGCGCTGGCCGTCGACCACGATGCCCTCGATGTCGAAACCGTTGTCCTTGCCGGGAATCTTCAGGAACGGGCCGAAATGCGGGTCCTCGGCCAACAGCTCGGTGAGCTGGTTGTGCTTGGCGTCGCCCTTCAGACGCAGCGCGCGGCGGCCATCGGCGGTCTGCCGCACCAGCCGCGGCGTGCCGTCGGCGTCGCGTTCGACCGGCAGGCAGGCCAGCAGGCGGCGGTTGGCGTCGAGCTTGAGTTTGGTCAGCCGCTTGGCATTGTCGGCATCGGTGCGGCCGGGTTTGGCGTTCTTGCGCTTGGAGCCATGCGAACCCACCACCCACAGATAGCCATCCGACAACCCCATTCCTTCCAGGTCGGCTTCCTCGGCATCCTCACCCGGCAGGTCCAATAGCTCGGCCAGCGGAAAACTCTGGCCTTCGCCGAAGCGCAGGCGTTCGCGCTGGCCGGGCTGCAACCTGCGCAACCGGTCCACCGAGCAGGCTTCGTCGCCGGCCACCCATAGCCAGTCGTCGGTGAATGCAGCACCGGACAGATTGCTGTGCACCAGCGCGCCCGGCGTGAACTCGAGCCGGACGCTATGCGGAATCAGATTCTTTTTGGCCATGGGTGCGTATGGACAACCGTGCTGGAGAAGGCCGCCAGTACACCACGATCACGGCGCCGGCGGGCGCTGCGCATGGCAGCACGGGCATGCCACGGACGTCCCAGCGGGCTTGCGAACGTGATCTGCCTGCATCGGCACTACGCGCAGTGTGGCGGCCTCATTCCCAGGTCGCCAGCCGGGCACGCGCGAGGCCGGCTCCCAACTGCCCGGACCAATCGCGATCATTGGCCACCTGCGCCTGGGCGCGGCTGGCTTCGAAGGCAGCGAAATCCAGCGCCGCATACGCCCATACCGCCTCGCCGCCGGTCTGCGCGAGCACGCCGTCGGCGGGGAAGCCCACATCCATCGGTGCGAACACCGCCGCCTCACCGGTATTGACGTCCAGTGCCGGGCTCCAGGGCGCCTGCCCGGCGGTGACCGACTGCGCGACGAAGATGCGGTTCTCCAACGCGCGCGCCAGGCAGCCGACGCGCACGCGGGTGGCGCCGGCGTCGGTGTCGGTGCAACTGGGCACGATCAGCAGGCGCGCACCGGCTTCGTACTGCGCACGCACCGGCAGCGGGAATTCGCTGTCATAGCAGATCGCGATCGCCGCACGCACGCCGTCCAGGTCGAACACCTTCAGCGCATCGCCCGGCTCGATCAGCCCGGTCGCCTTTTCGAAGCCGGTGAGCTGCAGCTTGTCCTGCCACCCGTGGCGGCCATCCGGCGTGAACCAATCGCTGCGATTGCGGTAGCGCCCCTGGCCCAGATCCAGCAGAAAGCTGCCGGATATCAGATGCAGCCGGTGCTGCCGGGCCAGCCCGGCAAACAGCTCCAGCCACGGTGCACGCAAGGCCTGGATGGCCGCCAGCGACTCTGGCAGGCCGGCGGAGATCTGCGTGCCGAAGGTCGCGGCCAGCTCCAGCGACAGGTATTCCGGCAGCACCGCCACGCGCGCGCCGGCCAGCGCCGCCTCGCCGACCAGGGCCGACACGCGTACGGCGAAGGCGTCGAAATCCGCCGGTCGACCGATCGGGTACTTGGCAACGGCGATGGTGAGCGGCGCATTCATGGCGGTTTCCTGTGACGGGAAGCGGGAACAAGTGCAGGCGACCCGCGCGGGTGGCAGGCGGCCATGCCGGAAGTACGGGCGCAGCTAGTCCGCCAATGCGCGCGTCCATACACTCAAACTGTGGTCGATCTGCCCGCGTTGCAACTCCGCCCACGCCAGCCGCACCTGCATGTCCGGCTGCGGCGCATAACCGCGCTTGCGCCAGAACGCATCGTTGGGCCGATAGTCGGCTGGCTTGCGCGGATCGTCGGGCGTGCGTTCCACCGAGCAGAAGGCGGTGAGCGCGAAGCGGCCCAGCGCGCGCGCATGCGCTTCGCGGCGGTCGAAGAACGCATGGCCGATGCCCCGCCCGCGATACGCGGGCAGCAATACCGATTCGCCGAAATAGAACACGCTGGCCGGATCGATGCCGGCGGCACGGAACGGTGCATGAAACGCCTCGCTGTCGTCGAGCAGCGGCAGGCCGGTGGACGCGCCGATCACCGCATCGCCATCGCGCGCCAGCACGAACACGCTCTGCGGCGAGGCCGCATACGCCGCCAGATAGTCGCGTTCGTAATCGGCATCGCCCTCGTACAGATAGGGCCATGCACGAAACACCGCAATGCGCAGCTGCGCCACCGCATCCAGATACGGCAGCACCGCATTGCCGCTTACCGCTTCGACGATGAGGGAGGTACCGGTCATGCCGGCCATGGTAAGCGAGCCGGACGTATCGCGCTGCCCGCCACCGCCGCTCAGCGCAGCCAGCTGCCGTGGCGCTGTTGCAGGGCACCGGGCTGTTGCCACATCAACCACACTGCCGACGCTTCCGCCGCCACCAGCACCCCGAGCAACGCATCATTGCTGCGGGTCCAGTAGCTGCCATTGCTCAGGCGCTGCCATGGCCCGTAGCGACGCAGGCCGGCCTCCCCCTGCGTCATCTGCTGCCGTGACGCCTGCAGGAAGTTGCAGCCACCGGTGCGCAAGTCCTCGGCGGTGCGGTCATGCAAGCGCAAGCCGATCACCCCGCCGCGCCCCTGCCCGGCCCACGGCAAGGCCGATAGTGCCGAGCCTTCCCACTGTTGCGGTAGCGCTGCGGGAAGCAGCGCCACCGTGTCGATCCCGGCGGGCAGCAAACGCTGCGCCCGCCGGACCAGTTGTGCCTGCGCTCTCATGCCGCTCTCAGCGCAGACTATTGCCAAGTTCGTACCAATCGAGTTTGCGGGTCACCCACATGATGCTGGCCAGGATGCCGAACAGCAGCAGGGAGCCCATCAGCAACGCGTTGTCTTCGGAGATCAACAGGCTGTACAGCACCCCATACAGGGCCGTGAGCATCACCGAGAATCCTGCTGCGCGGCCCCAGCTGCGCAACACGCCCGACAGGTAGAAGAACTGCAGCCCGATGCACGCTGCGGCCGAGAGCAGGTACGCCTTCCAGAACGCGATCTGCTCGGACAGACTGAGCAGCAGCAGGAAGAAGATGGCCAGCGCCAGGCCGACCAGGAGGTATTGCAGCGGATGGATGGGCAGGCGTTTGATCAATTCGAACAGCACGAACGCCACGAAGGTCAGCACCACGAACAGGATGCCGTACTTGCTGGCTCGGTCGGCCTGGGTATACACGTCCACCGGATCGACCAGGCGCACCTCCAGCGTGTCCAGCGCATCCTGGCTGGACTGCAGCTGGGTCTGTGCGCCGGTGGCCAGCGACGACAGCGACCAGGTGGCCTCGAAACCCTTGGGCCCGATGCTCGGCGCATTCGGCAGGAAACGGCCGCCGAAGGAGGGGTGCTGCCAGGCCGAGCGCAAGGCGATCTCGTTGTTGTCGGCGATCGGCGCGATGGCCAGCCGGCGGGTGCCGTCCAGCACGAACTGCATGTTCACCACGCTGCCCTCCTGCAGCCGTCCGGCGGCCGTGTCGGTCAGCGGGCTCAGCGCGGCATGCACGCCTGCGGAGCGATCGGCCAATGCACCGGCACCGCTTTCCAGTGCCACTGCACGCCCGTCCACCTGCAACCGCGGGGTGCCGACCAGCCCGCGCACGTCGGAGATGCCTACCGCCAGATGCGGCCGGCCGTAGACGCGGGTCGGCACGGCAGCGTAGTCCAACGGCGCATATTCCGCGTGCAGGGTGGCGTTCCAGGAATACACCTGCACCCGGTACAGGCCCACTTCGCGGACCGACGGCACCATCTCGCCGCCGAGTTTCAGGCGACGCGGCGTCTGCATCAGCACGCCTTCGCGCTTGCGCCAGACCTTGCGCTGGTTGCCCTGCTCGTCCGGCTCGGTCACCTGCACCTCTTCGGTATACGGCAGCACGCGCACCGGCGCGATGAATTGCTGCTCGCCGGCCTTGCTCTGCGCCACCCGCTCCACCGCCTCGTCACGATAGCGGGCACGGTCCTGCACCGCGCCACGGATCAGCAGCAAGGGGATCAGCAACAGCAGGATCAGCCCACCGATGGTGGCGAACCGCAACAACAGTTTCAGGGATTTCATCGACCGTCCTCGTCTTGGAAGCGGCCAGGGTGCGACGTGGCGGTGTCGGGGGTTTGAGGCGAAATTGAAGCGAGTGTGAAGTGCTCTGCGTACGCTGCCGCGTCGGCGCCGTCAGTCGATGGCAACGGACCCGCGCGGGCGCCGGGGACGTGATCGGGGCGGCCACGGGCAGGTGTACAGCACGCCATCCCGCTACCGTGCTGCGCTGTGCGGGCGGCCTGGCAGAGCCGCCCGAGGCCGCTGGCCTCGCTCAGGCGATGGGCACGCGCAACACGGCCACTGCGCCGCCGCCCTCACGATTGTCCAGCCTGACCTCGCCGCCATGCAGGCGCGCCACCTCGCGTACGAAGGGCAGCCCCAGCCCGGAGCCGCGCTGGCCGGTCTGCGGGCGCGCCAGCGAGTAGAAACGTTCGAAGACGCGCTCGATCGCATACCCTGGAACACCGCTGCCGCGGTCTTCCACCAGCAGCTGCAGCTGCGCACCCTGCAGTTGCATGCGTAGCTGCACACGGCTGCCTGCGGCTGAGAACGCGATGGCATTCTCCAGCAGGTTGATCAGCGCCTGCCGCAGCAGGAACGCATCGCCGTGCACGGCCTGATCGCCGGCCGTCAGGCATGCAGCATCGATCTCGACCTGCACCCCGGCGCTGGCGGCGCGTTGCGCCACGGCTTCCACCGCCGCCTGCAGCAAGCCGGACACGTCGATGCGCTCGCGCCTCTGCAGCCAGCCGTGCTGTTCCACCTCGGCCAGCGCCAGCAGTTTGTCGATGGTCTCGGTCAGGCGCCGCTCCTGCGCCCGGATGCTGGCGACGAAGTGCTGGCGATCGGCGTCCGGCAGCGGCTCGCTCAGCAGTTCGGAGGCGCCGCGAATCGCGGCCAGCGGGCTCTTCATCTCGTGCGTCAGCGATTGCACATACTGCTCGACATAGGCCTTGCCTTCCAGCTGGCGGCGCATGGTTTCCAGTGCCTGGCCCAGATCGCCGATCTCGTCGCTGCGCGGTGCCGGCGGCGGCACCGGCTGGCCGGCACTCACTGCCTGCGCATAGCGATTGAGCCGGCCGATGCCGCGCATCAGCCACCAGGTCATGGCGATGCCGATCAACGCCGAAATGCCGATCAACCAGGCGCCGCGTTGCAGGATGTTGCGCTGGCTGGCCTCGATGAAGGGGTCGATACTGCGGTTCGGCTGGGCCAGGGTCAGCACGCCGATCAGTTTCCCGGAGTCATCCGGCGCGTAGATCGGTGCAGCCACGTGCATCACCGTCGCGGTGGGATCACCATCGTTCTCGGGGCTGGAACGCGCGCCATATTCGCCGCGCAAGGTGCGGTAGACATCGTTCCAGCGCGAATTGTCGCGCCCCACGTCGCGGCCCAGCGAATCGAACACCACCACGCCGCGCGCATCGGTCACGGTGACGCGGTAGTCCACGTTGTTCTTGCGGAAGCGCCACACCCAGGCCTTGGGATCGCGCTGCTGCGCCTGCGCCAGATGGCGGGCGAAGCTGCCGCTGGCAATCGTGCCCTGCGCAAGCTCGGGGCCGGCCATTTCCGCAAGTACATTGGCCGCATCCACCAGCG
Organism: Xanthomonas sp. NCPPB 1067; assembly: GCF_020783795.1. Taxonomy (NCBI): domain Bacteria; kingdom Pseudomonadati; phylum Pseudomonadota; class Gammaproteobacteria; order Lysobacterales; family Lysobacteraceae; genus Xanthomonas; species Xanthomonas sp. NCPPB 1067. Next base: position 7,068 of record NZ_JAJGQG010000013.1, on the reverse strand, counting down.
TGGATTCCATCGCCTGGCGCACGCCGGGCTTGACCTCGTTGACGAACACCCGCATCACGAAGAACGCGGCCAGCCCGACGATCAGGAAAAACCCCAGGAACAGCTTCAGACCCAGCCGCATCTCAGCGCCCGGCCCGGGGGACGCACGCACGCCTGGGCGAGGTCATCGGCTACACCTCCAGGGCGTAGCCGAGGCCACGGTGGGTGCGGATCGGATCGGTCGGCACGCCGGCCTCGCGCAGCTTGCCGCGCAGTGTCTTGATATGCGTATCGACGGTGCGATCGGCGCTGTCGGCGCTGGCGTCCCAGCCGCGGTCCATCAGCTGCGCGCGGCTGAGGATGGCGCCGGGCCGCTGCAGCAGCGCGGCCAGCAGCGCGTATTCGTAGCGGGTCAGCGGCAGCAGGGTCTGGCCGTAACGGATGCGGCTGCCTTCGCGGTCGATCGCAAAGGCGCCATGCGGCTGCCAGCCGGCTTCGGCGGCTACAGGCGCCGCCCGCCGACGCAGCCGCGCCCGCACCCGCGCCACCAGCTCGCGCGGAGAGAATGGCTTGGCCATGTAGTCGTCGGCGCCCAGCTCCAGCCCCAGCACCCGGTCGATCTCGTCGTTGCGGGCGGTCAGGAAGATCACCGGCACCTCGCTGAAGCTGCGCAGGCTGCGGCAGACGTCGAACCCGTTGATGTCCGGCAGGCCCACGTCCAGCACCACCACATCGGCAGGATCGGCACGCAACCGCGCTAGCGCCTCGCGCCCCAGCACGCAATGTTCGGGCGCATAGCCCTCGCTGCGTAGCGCGTACAGCACGGTATCGGCAATGGCGGCCTCGTCTTCGACGACGAGCACGCGGACAGGAGCTTGGGACATGGCGCGCAGCATAGCCGCATGCGCGCGTGGTCTGCAGCGCCGTCGTCTCCCGCTCGCCCAGCACCGCGGGCTGCACCCGCTTTCGCAACGCTTGCCGGCCGGGTCCCGCGTCCGCACGCCGCCAGCCACCCGCGCAACAGCGCAAACGCGCCCGCCCGCTTACACTGCCGCGATGAACTATCGCCACGCCTTCCATGCCGGCAACCACGCCGACGTGCTCAAGCACATCGCCCTACTGGCGCTGATCGACTCGCTCAAGCGCAAGGACACCCCATTCTTCGTGCTCGACACCCACGCCGGGCGCGGCCGTTACCAGCTCGGTGGCGAGGAAAGCCGCAAGACCAGCGAAGCCGACGCCGGGGTACTGCGATTGATGGCCCAGCCCACCCTGCCAGACGTGGTCGAGCGCTATCTGCGTGCGGTGCAGGCCGACAACCTGGCGCCTGCACGCCCCGTGACGCCCGGGCAGAAGCCGGCCCGCCCCACCGCCGGCATCCAGCTCGATCATTATCCCGGCTCACCGCTGCTGGCCGCACAGGCGCTGCGCGCGCAGGACCGCATGGCGTTCTGCGAACTGCAGGCCGACGAGGCGCAGGCGCTCAAGAGCCTGTTCGACAAGGACAGCCGCGTACGCGTGCATGCCGGCGATGGCTATGCGGCGATCCGCGCCTTCCTGCCACCGCGCGCGGGCGACATCAAGATCGGCCGCGGGCTGGTACTGATCGACCCGCCGTACGAGGCGCAGGACGCCGAGTACCCGCAAATCCTGCACAGCGTGCGCGAGGCGCTGGCGCGCTGGCCGCAGGCGATCTGCATGGTGTGGTACCCGATCAAGCTGCGCCGCAGCCTGCAGCCGTTCATGCGCAAGGCCGCCGCGCTGCCGGCCAAGTCGGTACTGGTGGCCGAGCTGCAGGTGCGGCCGGACGACTCGCCGCTGCGCCTGACCGGCAGCGGGCTGTTGATCGTCAATGCCCCCTGGCAGTTCGACCGGGTGCTGGCGCCTGCGTTGCCGGTGCTGAAGCAGCATCTTGGCGAACCCGGCGCCTCCACCCGGCTGGAGTGGCTGCGGCAGGACGCCTGATCCGCCGCCGACGGTCGCGGCTGCCGGCGGCAGCCGGGGCCGGCTGGCGCTGCAGCGCGACACACGCCGGCCGTTACCGTCCCACCACCTGATCGCGCGCCCCCCGCTTCGAGGCGCGGCAACGCACGCCGGCCCGCGCGTGTCCGGGCCGCCAACCCGGCTGCCGGAGCTGCGTGTGCGAGCGTGCCACGGGAAGCCCTGCGGTCGGGTGGCCGCCCACGCGCACCCGGCACTCTCACGACTGGCTCACGGCTCGGCTCGTTACAGTGACGTGGGAAGCACTGTCACCGCTTGTCGATCCCTCGCCGCGCACCGGATTCATTCACGGTTGCGCGCCGTGCTGGTGCCAGAATCTTCCGATCTTGAAGGAATTACCGGTCATGGCCATTCGCAATCGCATGCCTCCGTGGCATGAAAACTTCAGCCTGCCCAATGGCCGCACCCTGCTGCTCCGTCCGATCCGCCCCGAGGACGGCCCACCCTTGCAAGGGGCCTTCAGCCTGCTGGGGCCGGAGGAAATCCGCGCGCGCTTCGTGCGCTCCTCCACCGAGATCACTCCGGAGATGGTGCAGCGCCTGACCCATCCCAATCCCAAGAGCGAGATCGTGCTGGTGGCCGCCGAGCAACTGCCTCCGGGCGAGGCCTTGGTCGGTGCGGTCGCGCGCGCCGCGCTGGTGCCCGGCACCCGCCAGGCCGAATACACCATTCTGGTCAGCAGCTTCGTCGCCGGCCAGGGGTTGGGGCGGCAGTTGATGCGCAAGCTGGTCAAGTGGGCGCGTCGCAAGTACCTGGACTGTCTGTTCGGCGACGTGCTGCAGAGCAACGTCCCGATGCTGCAGCTGGCCGAATCCCTGGGTTTCAAACCGCAGGCGCATCCGGAATCGCCGGAGCTGGTGCGGATGGTGCTGGAGTTGGATGCCTGAGGGGCTGGGATTCGGGATTTGGGATTCGGCTTGGAGCTGGCGATTTGCGGCTTGGTTGCAAGCACCAGTCGAGTCGGTCTGTGTGCCTAGCTTTCGATAAAACCACCAGCAAACTCTCTGGCGCGGTGTCCTTACCGATTGCGGGACCGTTGGCGGCATGGATGCCGCCAACGAGCCTCCAGGGACGGATTCACGGCGTGTCCCGCGAGCGGTAAGGGCGCCGCGCACTCGACCAGCGTGGCTTTGGACTCTCCAGGCCCCACAGAAAGCCGCCAACAAAACAGATGCACGAGCTCGCAAGGGCTGTACCCCCGCAGCGCCCTTCGGCATGCACCGTGCGAATCACCTTTCACGCCAGATGGACCGGCCGCGGCGGGCGCTCTGATAAAATTGCCGGCTGATGCCGTCGCCTACCTACCCTTCTCCGCCGCTGCCCAAGTCCGGCCAGCTCCGCGCCTACTGGCGCGCACCGTCCTCCCCCACTGCGCTGGCCTGGTCGATCGCCCGCGCGGCCGAGGCGCATGCCGGGCCGCTGCTGGTGATCGCGCGCGATAACCAGAGCGCGCACCAGATCGAATCGGATCTGCTGACCTTGCTGGGTGACTCGACGGCGCTACCGGTGGTGCCGTTTCCCGACTGGGAAACCCTGCCCTACGACCAATTCAGCCCGCACCCGGAGATCATCAGCCAGCGGCTGGCCGCGCTGCATCGCCTGCCCGGACTGAGCAAGGGCGTGGTAATCGTTCCGGTGCAGACGTTGCTGCAGCAGCTGGCACCGCTGAGCTACATCGTGGGCGGCAGCTTCGACCTGCGCGTCGGCCAGCGCCTGGATCTGGACGCGGAAAAACGCCGCCTGGAAAGCGCCGGCTACCGCAATGTGCCGCAGGTGATGGACCCGGGCGATTTCGCCGTGCGCGGCGGTCTGCTCGACGTGTTTCCGATGGGCGCGGACGCACCGCTGCGGGTGGAGCTGCTGGACGAGGACATCGACTCCATCCGCGCCTTCGACCCGGAATCGCAGCGCTCGCTGGACAAGGTGGACGCGGTCAAGATGCTGCCCGGCCGCGAAGTGCCGATGGACGACGCCAGCATCGAGCGCGTACTGGCCTGCCTGCGCGAACGCTTCGACGTGGATACCCGCCGCAGCGCGCTGTATCAGGACCTGAAATCCGGCATCGCCCCGTCGGGCGTGGAGTATTACCTGCCGATGTTCTTCGGCAAGACGGCCACGCTGTTCGATTATCTGGACAGGCGCGTGCTGCCGGTGATCGCCACCGGTGTCTCCAACGCCGCCGATGCATTCTGGACCCAGGCGCAACACCGCTACGAACAGCGTCGCCACGATGTGGAACGCCCGCTGTTGCCGCCGGACGAGCTATACCAGTCGCCCGATGCGCTGCGCGAGCGGCTCAACAAGCTGGCGCGTATCGAAGTGTGGGCGGCCGATCACCCGCGCATCGACGAGGCGTCCGCGCTCGGCGACCAGCCATTGCCGCCGCTGCCGGTGGCCGCGAAGGACGCGCCCGCCGGGCAGGCGCTGGCGTCGTTCCTGGGCCATTACCCGGGCCGGGTGCTGGTCGCCGCCGACTCGGCCGGCCGCCGCGAAGCGCTGATGGAAGTGCTGGCCGCCGCGCAACTGAAGCCGGAGGTGGTTGCCGACGTGCCGGCATTCCTGGCCGGCACGCTGCGCTTCGGCATCACCGTGGCGCCGCTGGACGACGGCTTTGCGCTGGATGCCCCGCAGATCGCGGTGCTGACCGAGCGCCAGCTGTTTCCGGAGCGGGCAAACCAGCCGCGTCGCACCCGCCGCGTGGGACGCGAGCCGGAAGCGATCATCCGCGACCTGGGCGAACTGTCCGAGGGCGCGCCGATCGTGCACGAAGATCATGGCGTGGGCCGCTACCGCGGGCTGATCGTGCTCGATGCCGGCGGCATGCCCGGCGAATTTCTGGAGATCGAATACGCCAAGGGCGACCGGCTGTATGTGCCGGTGGCGCAGTTGCACCTGATCAGCCGCTATTCCGGCGCCTCGGCCGAGACCGCCCCGCTGCATTCGCTGGGCGGCGAACAATGGACCAAGGCCAAGCGCAAGGCCGCCGAAAAGGTCCGCGATGTCGCAGCCGAACTGCTGGAAATCCAGGCACGCCGACGCGCGCGTGCGGGTCTGGCGTTGCAGGTGGATCGTGCGATGTACGAACCGTTCGCGGCCGGCTTTCCGTTCGAGGAAACCGGCGACCAGCTGGCCGCCATCGATGCGACCCTGCGCGACCTAGCCAGCAGCCAGCCGATGGACCGCGTGGTCTGCGGCGACGTGGGCTTCGGCAAGACCGAGGTCGCGGTGCGTGCCGCGTTCGCCGCGGCCAGCGCCGGCAAGCAGGTCGCGGTGCTGGTACCGACCACGCTGCTGGCCGAACAGCATTACCGCAATTTCCGCGACCGCTTCGCCGATTACCCGATGAAGGTGGAGGTGCTGTCGCGCTTCAAGAGCACCAAGGAGATCAAGGCCGAACTGGAGAAGGTGACCAGTGGCGAGATCGACGTGATCATCGGCACCCACCGGCTGCTGCAGCCGGACGTGAAGTTCAAGGATCTGGGCCTGGTGGTCGTCGACGAAGAGCAACGCTTCGGCGTGCGGCAGAAGGAAGCGCTCAAGGCGATGCGTGCCAATGTGCACCTGCTCACGCTCACCGCCACGCCGATCCCGCGCACGCTCAACATGGCCATGGCCGGGCTGCGCGACCTCTCCATCATCGCCACCCCGCCGCCGAACCGTCTGGCGGTGCAGACCTTTATCACCGCCTGGGACAACACGCTGCTGCGCGAAGCGTTCCAGCGCGAACTCAGCCGCGGCGGCCAGCTGTATTTCCTGCATAACGATGTGGAGAGCATCGTACGCATGCAGCGCGATCTGTCCGAACTGGTGCCGGAAGCGCGCATCGGCATCGCGCATGGGCAGATGCCCGAGCGCGAGCTGGAACGGGTGATGCTGGATTTCCAGAAGCAGCGCTTCAACGTGTTGCTGTCGACCACGATCATCGAATCGGGCATCGACATCCCCAACGCCAATACCATCATCATCAACCGCGCCGACCGCTTCGGCCTGGCGCAGCTGCACCAGTTGCGTGGCCGCGTCGGTCGCTCGCATCACCGCGCCTACGCCTACCTGGTGGTGCCGGACCGCCGCTCGATGACCTCCGATGCCGAAAAGCGCCTGGAGGCGATCGCATCGATGGACGAACTGGGCGCCGGCTTCACCCTGGCCACCCACGACCTGGAGATCCGCGGCGCTGGCGAACTGCTGGGCGAGGACCAGAGCGGGCAGATGGCCGAGGTCGGTTTCAGCCTCTACACCGAACTGCTGGAACGCGCCGTGCGCAGCATCCGCCAGGGAAAGCTGCCCGACCTGGATGCCGGCGAGGAAGTGCGCGGTGCGGAAGTGGAGCTGCACGTGCCCTCGCTGATTCCCGAGGATTATCTGCCCGACGTCCATACCCGCCTGACCCTGTACAAGCGCATTTCCAGCGCGCGCGATGCGGAGGCCTTGCGCGAGTTGCAGGTCGAGATGATCGACCGCTTCGGCCTGCTGCCGGATCCGGTCAAGCACCTGTTCGCCATCGCCGAGCTCAAGCTGCAGGCCAATGCACTGGGCATACGCAAGCTGGATCTGGGCGAAAACGGCGGACGGCTGGTGTTCGAAGCAAAGCCCGCGATCGACCCGATGACCATCATCCAGATGATCCAGAAGCAGCCGAAGATCTACGCGATGGACGGCCCCGACAAACTGCGCATCAAGCTGCCGCTGCCCGAAGGCGCCGACCGCTTCAACGCCGCACGCGGCCTGCTGGCGGCGTTGGCACCGGGGTAAGGAAGCCTTATCACGGTTACCCCCTCCAGAAGATTAGCCTCCCTCTAGATTCCCTGGCGCGCTTGGCGCCAGGGACACGACGTGCTAGTTCTTACAAGTGTATTGATGCTGATATTCGCCGCCCTGCACGTTGTACCTGTCAAATATTTTTGTCTTGGCGATGTATGTCAACGGTGCTTTTAATGGCCCTGGACAATAGAACTCCAACTCTATGGTTTTGTTGGTTTTGTCTATGTTGTGCACCTCGGAGAACTTCTTTAGTCGCCCCTGAAAAACCCCTCTCAAGCACCAACTACCATGTTTGCGGGCCACACGGTGCTTGAGGACGTTGAGGAA
>NZ_JAJGQG010000012.1:0-127954 GCF_020783795.1 Xanthomonas sp. NCPPB 1067 | reverse complement strand
GTCGGCGCGGCCGGTTCGGCCGGGCGCCTGGCAGCTGCCTGGCGCTCGGCTTCGGCGGCCTGCTGGCGGGCGGCTTCCTGCTGGGCGGCGATCTGCTGGGCCGCAGCGGCTTCGCGCGACTGCTGCTCGGCCAGGCGCTTCTGCTCTGCGGCCTGCTTGGCCTTGTCCTCGGCCAGCTTCTTGGCCTGCTCGGCATCCTGCTCGGAGCGGCTGGCGGCGGTCTTCATGGCGGTGTCCAGGCCGCTCTTCAGACGCGGCAGCGCCGGTGCCTTGGGGTCGACCTTTTCGATCAGCGCGATCAGCCGCTGCGCTTCGGGAAACTCCTCCCGGCCGATGCCCTGCTCGGCGGCGATCAGCGTGTACGGCATCAGGTCGGTCAGCGCGCTGTTGACGGTGGCGTCCTGCGGCTGCTTCTCGCGCAGCGCCAGGTAGTACTCCACCGCGTTGTCGCCGGCCGGGGCGTACATGCGGTTCTCCTGCAGCGCCTTGGTGGCCGATTCGCGCAGCTGGTCCGCGCCCATCGACTGCACTTGCGGCGAGACTGCGGTGGCCGGCGTCGGTGCCGGCGTGGTGGCCGGTGCCGCAGGCGTGGCAGCGGTGGTGGCGGCCTTGTCTTCCTGCTTGGAGCAGGCGGCCAGGCCGACCAGCAAAATGACCGGCGCGATCCGGCGTGCCATACGGCCCTGTGTCAGATCCAACATGCGTCCCCCTTACCCCGAGTGCGAAAGATACGTTGCTGCGGTGAGCGCCGGCCCCTGTTCCCGCAAGGGACGGCAAAGCCGCAATCTAGCATTGCTGGGGCGGTGGAAGCCAAGCCTTGCATCGGCCGGAGGCGAATTTCATCCTGCCGCGCTCCCCAGCGCCGCAGGGGACGGCAACGGTGTGGCCGCTTCCGGCGGCGGCGCGGCCGGGCAGTAGCGGTGCAGGAAGTCCGCATGCGCCGGCAGCCGCACCAGCGCGGCCTCCACCCGCCCGCGGATGCCCTGCAGGAACTGGCTCAGCTCCGTATCGCCCATCAGGTCGGCCACCGGGTGGTGCTGGCGGGGTGTGATGCCCTGGCCCAGCATGACCTGCACCCAGGAGTTTTCCGCGAACAGCTCGTTGCCGCGGTGGAAGACCCGCCCGCTCTCGCGGAACAGTTGCATCCGGTGGCGCAGCGAATCGGGGATGTCCATCGCCGCGCAGTCGCGCCAGAACGGCGTATCGCGGCGGTCGGTGGCGTGGTAGTGCAGGATCACGAAATCGCGGATATGCGCGATTTCCTCGGCGGCCTGGCGGTTGTATTCGGCAACGTCGACCGGGTGGATGACCTGTGGGAAGGTCTGCAACAGCCGCACGATGCCACGCTGGATCAGGTGGATGTTGGTGGACTCGATCGGCTCCAGGAACCCGCTGGCCAGCCCCAGCGCCACGCAATTCTTCTCCCACACCCGGTGGCGCTGGTTGGGGGTGAAGCGCAGCGCGCGCGGTTCGGTCAGCGCACGTCCCTGCAGATTGCGCTCCAGCACGGCCCTGGCGCTGTCCTGGTCGGTGTAGCGGCTGGAATAGACGATGCCGTTGCCCACCCGGTGCTGTAGCGGAATGCGCCACATCCAGCCGGACTGGTCGGCGCGCGCACGGGTGTAGGTCACCGGCGGGCCGACCGATTCGGTCTGCACCGCCAGCGCGCTGTCGGCGAACAGCCACTGCGACCAGTCCTCGCTGCCCACGCCCAGGGTCTTGCCGATCAGCAGCCCGGCAAAGCCGGTGCAGTCGACGAACAGGTCACCTTCCACGCGCGTGCCGTCGCGCAGCGTCAAGGCGGTGAGGAAGCCGCTCTCCGGGTCGGTGTCGACCTCGCCGATGCGCCCCTCGATGCGCCGCACGCCGAAGCCTTCGCTGAAACGGCGCAGGAAGCGTGCGTACAGGCCGGCATCCAGATGGTAGGCGTAGTTCATGCCGCCATTGGGCAGATGCGCGAAACGCCCTTCCTCGGCCGCGCGCAGTTCCAGGCAATAGTCGCCGAAGGCGCGCGCCACCCCGCGCTGGCAGCCTTTCAGCCAGAAGTGGTGGAAGCCGGCGCTCCAGTGGTCGGTGCCGGTATGCCCGAAGGAATGGATGTAGTGCCTGTCCACATCGCGCCAATGCTCGAAGGCGATGCCCAGCTTGAAGGTCGCCTGGGTGGCGGCCATGAACGTGGCCTCGTCGATCTCCAGCAGGCGGTGGAAGGTGACCAGACTGGGGATGGTGGCTTCGCCCACGCCGACGGTGCCGATCTCGTCCGATTCCACCAGGGTGATCTGCAGGTGCCGGCCCAGCAGCTTGGACAGCGCAGCAGCGGCCATCCAGCCGGCGGTGCCGCCACCGGCAATGACCACGCGGCGCACTGGGCGCTGGCGTGGGTCGGAAACGGGGGCGTGGTCCATCGGCAGTCCTCAGCGGTTCAAGCGTTGCAGCAGCCGCGCGCGCAGGCTGCGGGCACGGTCCGCGTCCATCGGTGCCAGCACGCCGCGTGCGGCCTCGGGCACATGCGCAGCGGTGTGCGCATCGGGCTCGAACACGTAATGGCGAAACACCTCCTGCCAGGTGGCGCGCTGTTCGGGCGGAAGATCGCGCACCGCCAGCAGCGCCAGCATCAGCGCGTTCATCGGCGAGTCCATATAGGCCGCGCTCTGCCGCCACCAGAAATTGACCAGCACATTGAAGCCCTCCAGCGCCTGCACGTGATGCCACCACATGCTGGGAATGAACAACGCATCGCCAGGTTCCAGCTCGGCGACGAGGGCGTGCTCCAGCGCCTGCGCATAGCGTGGAAAGCGCTGCAGATCCGGTGCGGCGATGTCCACCAGGCTGACCGGTTGCCCGGCCGGGGTGAGATCCAGCGGGCCGATATACAGATTGCGCAGCTGATCGGGCGGAAACAGGGTGAAGCGGCGGCGCCCGGCGACCACGCAGGCCAGGTTGTCCGGCAGGTCCTGATGGGCGGCGATGCGGGTGCGGTTGCCGATCCAGATGCTGGCCAGCGGTTCGGCCTGCGGCAGCGCGATCGGATTGTGCGCGCGCAGGCCGGGCAGGTAGGTGTCCAGCGTGGTGGAGCCGACATAGATCGCCGGCGGCTGCGGGTTGTCCAGGTCGCGCAGCAGCGTGTCCAGCACCACCCCCAGCGGCACGCGCTCGGGGCGGAAATTGAAGCCGCTCATGTCCGCGTTGTAGAAGAAGCGCCCGCCGATCTCCGGCGGCCCGACCTGGGCCACGACGGCCTCACCGCGGTCGTAGCCGCGCAGGTAGGCGGCGGCGGCCTGCGCGGACTGCGCGCCGGCGCGGGCCAGCGGCCAGTCGCGCACCAGTCCGCGCAGCACCAGCGGCGTGGTCGAGCGCAACAGCGCCGGATCCAGCTGCTGCGGATCCAGGCCGTGGCGTTCGTCGATAGGGCGCGGCTCAGCCGGCATGGCGACGGTTGAGGCGTTCGAGCAGGTGGCGGAACTGCGCGATCGAGGCCACTGCCATGTACAGCGGCTCCAGATCGCCGTGCCGGTGCAGGTCCAGCAGCGCGGTATTGCCGAGCGCGCGCAGGCGTTCCTCGTGCACGGTGTACAGACCGGCCAGACGGCAGTCCAGGCCATTGTCCAGGGTGGCTTCGAAGACGAACGGTTCGAGCAGCTCGTAGCGCAATGCGCGCTCCACGAACGCATCGCTCTCGGCCAAGCCGTCGTGCAGGGTACGCAGCAACTGGCTGATGTGGTCGAGAAATTCGGTGGTGCCGCCATGTTCGCGAAACAGCAGTTCGCCGTCGTGCCGGCCGATGCGTGGGCTGTCCAGGTCCACATGCACCATCGGCCCCTCCGGTTGCTGGCCGATCAGAAACGGTTGGCGCTGGATCGCCAGCGGCACATAGGGCGCATCCCAGCGCGCACCCTGCAGGAACAGGTTCTCGCCCAGTCGCAACCCCAGCAAGGCCAGCGGCTGAAAACGCCCGTTGCCGCTGCGGTGGAAGACGATCGGGTACTGCGCCTGCAGCTGGCGGAACTCCTGGGGAAAGGTCGCCGCCGACATCACGTCGTCGCCGTAGGCGGCGCCATGGGCGGTGATCACGCGCAGGTCGCGGTGATCGAGGTTGTTCAACAACACGGCATTGGTCATGGGGGCAGCCACATCACGCGGGGCGCGTGGCCCATGCTTGGACAGTTGCCCTTCGCCAGGCAAGTGCCGGATGGCCCGCATCCGGACACCGCACGGGAAGGTCGAAACAGCGACCCGGCAGACGCGCTGCCGGGTCGCCTGGAGCGGCTCACATCACCAGAACTTGTAGCGCAGGCCCAGCATGTAGCGCGGGCCGGTCTGAGTGGCGAAGATCACCTGGTTCGGATGACGGCCGTGCTGGCGCTGGACCGCATCGTTGAGGTTGATCGCCTCCAGGCTCAGCGACAGGTTCTCGTTCCACTGGTAGCCGATGTTGAGGTCCAGCTGCCCATAGGCTTCGGTATAGACCGGGTTGGGCTGACCGCTGCCGTCGAACCGCGCGGCCAGGAACTGGTCGCGCCAGTTGTAGGCGGCACGGATCTGCCACGGCCCCTTGTCGTAGAAACCGACCACGTTGGCCGAATCGCTCAGCCCTTCCAGCGCGAACTGCTCGCCGATGACGTAGTTGTCGTAGGTCAGGCCCGAGTCGACCATGGTGTAGTTGGCCGACACGCCGAAACCGCTGTCGCCGAACATGTGCTGCACGTTGAATTCCCAACCGTCCAGCGACGCCGAGCGCTGGTTGGCCGGCGCGGTGATGGCGAAGTTGGCCACCGGATCGCCCGGCCGCCCGCTGATCACGCCGGTGGCGTTGCCGTTGGAATCGTCGGCTCCGCGCACCACGCCGGGCTGGCCGTTGAAGTTGCGGAAGATGTAGTTGCGGATGCAGGTCAGGTCGGCGGTGGCACAGCTGTTGGCCAGCGCCTGGTTCCAGTACGCGCCGCCGATCGGCGTGTTCAGACCCAGCGAAGCATCGTTGCGGGTGGTCACGCCGACGTAGTTGTCGATGTTCTTGCGGAAGAAGCCCACCGATGCGTAGCTGGCGTCGCTGTAGTACCACTCCAGCGAGAAATCGATGTTGTGCGACAGCAGCGGCTTGAGGCCGGGATTGCCTTCCTGCCCGGTGCCGCCTTCGATGCGCGCGATCTGATTGAGCGTCTGCCCGCCCTGGATGTCGCCCCAGCCGGGACGGCCGATGGTTTCGCCATAGCTGCCGCGCAGCACCAGATCCTCGGTGAGCTTGAAGCTCAGGTCCAGGCTGGGCAGCCAGTATTCGTACTTGCCGCTGCCGCCGGAGAACGCCGAGTCGGCCAGACGGATCGGCAATTCGTTGTTGGCTACCCAGTCGATACCCACCGCCACCGGCACCAGCGCTCGCGCCTGGACCTCGGTTTCCTCATAGCGCACGCCGGCCGCCAGGGTGATCGGCACGCGCAGATCGTCCCAGCTGTTGCCCCATTGCAGGTAGGCGCTCTTGGACTTTTCGGTCACGCGGCGGTCGGTGTTGTAGATCGGCGACGGGCGGTACAGCGCGTCGTCGCCGGCGACCCGCGCGGCCGCCTGGCGCGCACGCTCGAAGTCGAACAGGAACAGCTGGCTGAACTGCGCCGGATTGCCGCTGCCGTCGATCGCATCGAAATAGCGCGGGAACGAGGTGGGAATCCACAGGTCGTCCGGGTAATCGGCTGCGGTACCCGCGCCGCCCCAGGTGTCGCGCTGCACATTGGAGAACGCCGAGCGGTTCTTGACCTCGGTGCTGCCGATGCCGAACTTCAACTGCGAATAGTTCTCGAAGGTGAAGTCGCCATTGACCTGCGCCTGGTCGATCTCCGACTTCATGTAGCTATTGCGGAAGGTGGAGCCGGTGACCAGGGTGCGAGAGGGATCCAGCCCGGTCAGGCCGAAGCCCAGCTGCTGCTGCAGCACCGGGAAATCCTTGCTGAAATCCACCACCGAGGTGCCGCGGTAGAAACCGGCCACGCCCAGCGAATTGCCCGAGCCGTAAGGGCCGTCCGGGCCGGCCTCGGCGGTGGAGCGGTGGACGTCGAAGTTCAACTTGAACTGGTCGTTCACCGCCCAATCCACGTTGAAACCCAGCGATTTGTTCTGGTTGCGGGTGGCCGCGTTGGAGCCGGCAGTGGCCAGATCGCTGGTGGCCGGATCGACGATCTCCGAATAGCTGATCGGGCCGGCCACCGGACCATTGGTCCAGGCGCTGGCCGACGGGCCGTAGTTGAACCACACCGACATTTCGTTGCGCTGCTGCTGGATCTTGTTTTCCGAGTAGGTGTAATCCAGCGTGGTGGTGATGTTGTCCAGCGGCTTGTATTGCAGGGTCAGCTGGCCGTTGGTGCGCTGGCGTTCCACGCCGACCACGCGGTAGTTGAGGTTCTGCGGCACCGAGTAGATGTCGTTCGGGCCGGGGCGGTTGACGATGTTCTGCGCGCCCGGCGTTCCGGGCTGCGGGATGGTGCCGTAGGCGGTGGAATCGCCGCGGAAGGCGCGCCAGCCGTTGGGCACGCCGACCTGGCTGTAGCCGAAATCGCGTTCCTGGTAGCTGCCGGTGACCGCAACGCCGAAGCGCCCGTCGGCCGAGGTGTTGCTGAAGATGCCGGAGATTTCCGGGGTCAGCGAATCGCCCTGCAGGCGGCCGGGCAGGTTCTCGTTGGACGCATCGTGCACGCCCTTCAGACCCACGTTGGCATGCAGGCCCGGGTTGTCCAGCGGGCGGGTGGTCTTGATGTTGATGCTGGCGCCGATACCGCCGGTAGGCGTGCTGGCGCGGCTGGTCTTGAACACCTCGATGCCGGAAATCGATTCCGACGCCAGGTTGGCGAAGTCGAACGCGCGCGAGTTGGAGGCGCTGGCATCTTCGATGGTGGCGCCCGGCATCTGCCGGCCGTTCAACAGCACCAGATTGAAGTCGGGGCCGACGCCACGCACGGTGACGCGCGAGCCTTCGCCCAGCGAGCGATCGATCGACACGCCGCTGATGCGTTGCAGCGATTCGGCCAGGTTGGTATCGGGGAACTTGCCGATGTCCTCGGCCACGATGCCGTCGACGATGCCTTGCGCATCGCGCTTGACGTTCATCGACGAGGTGAGGCTGCCGCGGATACCGCTGACCTGGACGGTATCGAGGGTGGCCGGATCGGCCTGGCTGGAGCCGGGTACGGTGGACGCCGATTGCGGCGCCGGCGCGGTCTGCGCAGCCAGCGGAGTCGACAATGCGAACAGCAGGGCAGACGTCAGGCGCCGCGTGCGCGGCAGAGTGCGTGGCTCTCTCACGATGATTCAATCCCCAAATGAAGAAGCACCGGTCCCGGGCGGGACAGGTGAAGGTCGTCAAACAATCGCGCATTTGTTAGCTGCCGCTTAACAAAGTCAATTTGCAGTGCAGCATCGGTCCGGAGCTACCGGTGTCACACAGTGTTCCGGTCCCGGCCGCGACTAGGCGCCTGCCGATCACGGCGCCGGCCTTACCATCGTGGGTCCCTGGCGCCGCCTGGCGTCGCCCTCGACAGTTGGAGCGCGTGATGATCGATCTGTACTACTGGCCCACCCCCAATGGCCACAAGGTCACCTTGTTCCTGGAAGAAGCCGGGCTGGATTACACCGTCAAGCCGGTCGACATCGGCAAGGGTGCGCAGTTCGAGCCGGCCTTCCTGCAGATCTCGCCCAACAACAAGATGCCGGCCATCGTCGATCATGCGCCGGCCGATGGCGGCCCGGCGCAGAGCGTGTTCGAGTCCGGTGCCATCCTGCTGTATTTGGCCGAGAAGACCGGCCGCTTCCTGCCGCGCGAGCCACGCGGCCGCATCGCCGCGCTGGAATGGCTGTTCTGGCAGATGGGTGGGCTGGGCCCGATGAGCGGCCAGATGGGGCACTTCAACGTCTACGCCCCGGAGAAGATTGCCTACGCGATCGAACGCTACAACGCCGAGGTCCGCCGCCTGCATGGCGTGCTCGACAAGCGCCTGGCCGCGCAGGCGTTCCTGGCCGGCGACGACTATGGCATCGCCGATATGGCCAGCTATCCATGGATCGAGGTGTACGCCGACCTCACGCCCGACTATGCCGCCTTCCCGCATCTGAAGCGCTGGCACGACGCCATCGCCGCGCGCCCGGCCACCCAGCGCGCCTACGCGCTCAAGGAGACGGTCAACCCCAACGCCGGCAAGCCGCTCAGCGATGAGGAGCGCCGGCACCTGTTCGGCAAACGCTGAACGCACCGGCAGAAGGCTGCGTAGCGCACCCGGGCGCGAACGCCTTACCGGTAACGCCCGTCGCGCCCATGGCCGCCGCCGCGATCGTTCGCGGCTGCACCTCAGTCTCCGAAAGGGGGAGTGCACGGCGCCACCGAAGACACGCAGTCACATGTCGGACGCTGGCGTTCGTGCGCCTGGGCAAACAGTCCGCACCCTGCGCCTGCACGATCCTGTAGCGCACCGCACCGAGCGCCAGCGGCGAGCATCACCGATCGCCACCGCGAGCGCGCGCTTCTCAAACCCCCTTCCCCCCTGCATCCTGTGCGCAGCCTTTCGTCAGGATCCTCGATGCGCGCCCTGTTCGCCGCCCTCGCCCTCATGCTCAGTCCCGTTCCCATGGCCCACGCCGAGAAGCTCACCCTGGAGGCCATCACCGGCCCGATGCCGTTGTCCGGACCGACATTGATGAAGCCCAAGGTGGCCCCGGACGGCTCGCGGGTGAGCTTCCTGCGCGGCAAGGACAGCGACCGCAATCAGCTGGATCTGTGGGAATACGACATCGCCAGCGGCCAGACCCGTCTGCTGGTGGATTCCAAGGTCGTGCTGCCGGGCACCGAAACCCTGAGCGATGCGGAAAAGGCCCGCCGCGAGCGTCAGCGCATCGCCGCCTTCGCCGGCATCGTGGATTACCAATGGGCGCCCGACGCGCACGCGCTGCTGTTTCCGCTCGGCGGCGAGCTGTATCTGTACGACCTGCGCAAGACCGGCGCGGCAGCGGTCCGCCAGCTCACCCATGGCGAAGGCTTCGCCACCGATGCCAAGTTGTCGCCCAAGGGCGGCTTCGTCAGCTTCGTGCGCGCGCGCAACCTGTGGGTGATCGATCTGGCCAGCGGCAAGCAGCTGCAGCTCACCCGTGACGGCAGCGACACCATCGGCAACGGCGTGGCCGAATTCGTCGCCGACGAAGAAATGGACCGTCACACCGGCTATTGGTGGGCGCCGGACGATTCGGCGATCGCCTTCGCGCGCATCGACGAATCGGCGGTGCCGATCCAGAAGCGGCCGGAGGTGTATGCCGACCACACCGAGGTGATCGAGCAACGCTACCCGCAGGCCGGCCAGCCCAATGTCGCCGTGCAGCTGGGCGTGATCGCACCGCGCGCAGACGCGGCGCCGCGCTGGATCGACCTGGGCAAGAACCCGGACATCTACCTGGCGCGCGTGGACTGGCGCGATGCGCAGCGGCTGACCTTCCAGCGCCAGTCGCGCGACCAGAAGACCCTCGAACTGATCGAAACCACGCTGGCCACCGGCCGGCAGCGCATGCTCGTCACCGAGACCTCGCCCACCTGGGTGCCGCTCAACAACGATCTGCGCTTCCTGAAGGACGGCCGGTTCGTGTGGAATTCCGAACGCAGTGGCTACGCGCATCTGTACCTGGCCTCCGAAGACGGCCGCACGCTCGCGCCGCTGACCTCCGGGCAGTGGGTCGTGGATGCGCTGCTGGCAGTCGACGAGCAGGCCGGGCTGGCGTACTTCTCCGCCAGCAAGGAGTCGCCGATCCAGACGCACGTCTATGCCGTTCCGCTCGCGGGCGGCGCCATCGAAAAGCGCTCAGCCACCCACGGCACGCATGCGGCCAGCTTCGCCAGCAACGCCAGCGTGTATGTCGATAGCTGGTCCAACACCGCCACGCCGCCTCAGATCGAGTTGTTCCGCGCCAATGGCGAAAAGATCGCCACGCTGCTGAAGAACGATCTGGCCGATCCGCAGCATCCCTATTCCAGGTACCGCGACGCGCAGCGGCCGGTGGAATTCGGCACGCTCACCGCCGCCGATGGCAAGACCCCGCTGCACTACCGGCTGATCAAGCCGGCGCAATTCGACCCGTCCCGGCGCTACCCGGTGCTGGTGTACGTCTACGGCGGTCCCGCCGCGCAGACCGTGCTCGATGCCTGGCCCGGTCGCGGCGATGCCTTGTTCGATCAGTATCTGGCCCAGCGCGGCTACGTGGTGTTCTCGCTCGACAATCGCGGCACCCCGCGGCGTGGCCGCGATTTCGGTGGTGCCTTGTATGGCAAGCAGGGCACGGTGGAAGTGGACGATCAGTTGCAAGGCGTGGCCTGGCTCAGGCAACAACCCTGGGTCGATGCCCAGCGGATCGGCGTCCAGGGCTGGTCCAACGGCGGTTACATGACCTTGATGCTGCTGGCCAGGCACAGCGAGGCCTATGCCTGTGGCGTGGCCGGTGCACCGGTCACCGATTGGGGCCTGTACGACACCCACTACACCGAACGCTACATGGACCTGCCGGCGGGCAATGCCGAAGGCTACCGCCAGGCGCGCGTGGCCACCCATGTGGATGGCCTGCGCGCCAGGTTGCTGTTGATCCACGGCATGGCCGACGACAACGTGCTGTTCACCAACGCCACCACGCTGATGAGCGACCTGCAGCAGCGCGGCACCCCGTTCGAACTGATGACCTATCCGGGCGCCAAGCACGGTTTGTCCGGCGCCACGGCCTTGCATCGCTACAGGACTGCGGAGGCGTTCCTGGCACGTTGCCTGAGCCCCTGAGCCCCTGAGCCCCTGAGCCCCCTGAGCGAGGCCTCCCGTCCGTCGGCCGGGGCCACGTCAGGTAGCGCGCGCAATCGGTCGTCACGCGCCGCCGGGAGCGCTGGCAGCATGCAGCAGCCCGGACAGTGCGCAGGGTATCGATGCAAGGTGCCGCAAGAGGCTGTATCTGTGGGGACGGGCTGCCGCATGGGCAACCGCACCGGGTAGCCTGCTTCGATAGCGCATGCATGGCCGGACGATGACCTTCGGCAGGTTGCCGGCATCGTGCGCTGCGCGTACGGTCGCGCATCGCCCCGTTGGAATCCGCTCGATGAAACCTCTCGTGATTGCTGTCGCCCTGGCGCTTGGCGTCTGCTCGCCGCTGCAGGCGCAGACCACCCCGGCCGCGGCCAGCGCCCCCGCCACGCCCGCCTGGGTGCAGACCAGCAACGGCTATGCGCAGATCCTGCTGAGCGCGCAGGCGCCGTTCCAGCCCGAATCGGCAACCGCGTTCGGCCTGGAAGGCTACGACGATCAGGTGGCCGACCTGGGACCGAACAACGCGCAGCGCTACCGCGAGGCGATGCGCAAGGCGCGTGGCGAACTGCAGGCCAGGCTCGCCAGCGAGCGCGACGCCAACGTGCGTCAGGATCTGCAGATCATGATCGGCGCGGCCGAGCAGAACATCGAGGGTAGCGAGCTCAACGAGCGCTATCTGCTGCCGTGGACCGATGCGCCGCAGTTGGTCTTCAGTGGGCTCAACGACCTGCTGTCCGAACAGGTGCCGGCCGCGCGTCGGGCCAAGGCGCTGGATCGCCTCAAGCGCTATCTCGGCCTGCTGCCGGGTAGCACCCCGATCACCACGCTCGCCCGCCAGCGCTACGAAGAACAGCTGTCCAACAAGGCGCTCTTGCAGCCCACCGAACGCGAGGTGCAACAGGCGCTGGCGAATGTGGACACCTATGTCGCCGGTATCCGGGAATTGTTCGCCGAATACAAGGTCGCAGGCGCCGATGACGCGCTCGCGTCCATGGCCACCCAGCTCAAGGACTATGCCGCCTGGACGAAGAAGACGGTGTTGCCCAAGGCGCGCAAGGACACCCGGTTGCCCGAGCCCTTGTACGCGTTCCAGCTCAAGCAGGTGGGAATCGATATCGCGCCACAGTTGCTGATCCAGCGCGCGCAGCTGGAATTCATGGAAACCCGTTCGGTCATGCAGCAGCTGGCGCCGCTGGTGGCCAAGGCCAAGGGCGTGCAAGGCGACGACTACGCGCAGGTGATCCGCGCGCTCAAGCGCGACACCATCGCCGACGACCAGCTGGAAACGCACTACCGTGGCGTGATCGACCGGATCGACCCGATCATCCGTCAGCAACGCATCGTCGATGTGCCCAACCGTCAGATGCAGATGCGGCTGGGCAGCGCTGCCGAGAGTGCGGCGTCGCCGGCCCCGCACTTCCGTCCCGCACCGCTGATCGGTAACACCGGCCAGCAGGGCCAGTTCGTCCTGCCGCTGGGCAACCCCTCGGCCGATGGCAGCAAGGCCGAGGGCAGCAAGAAGGATCAGTACGACGACTTCAACTTCGGCTCGGCGGCGTGGACGCTCAGCGCGCACGAAGGGCGTCCCGGCCACGAGCTGCAGTTCACTGCCATGGTCGAACGCGGCGTCTCGCTGGCGCGCAGCCTGTTCGCGTTCAACTCGGTCAACGTCGAAGGCTGGGCACTGTATGCCGAAGCCGAAATGGTGCCTTACGAGCCGCTCGACGGGCAGTTGATCGCCTTGCAATTCCGCCTGTTGCGCGCCGCACGCGCCATGCTCGACCCGATGCTCAATCTCGGCCTGATCGATCGCGAACGCGCACGTCAGGTGCTGGAAGACGATGTCGGCCTGTCAACGGCGATGGCTCGCCAGGAACTGGATCGCTATACCGTGCGCGCCCCCGGCCAGGCCGGCAGCTATTTCTACGGCTATACCCGGATCCTGGAACTGCGCATGCGCACCGAGCTGGCGCTAGGCAAAAAGTTCGACCGCCTGGCGTTCAACAACTTCCTGCTCGACCAGGGCCTGCTGCCACCGGATCAGTTGGCCAAGGCGGTAGAGACACAGTTCATTCCGGCGCAGCAGCGCAAACGCTGAGGTCTCGACCCGCCGGTAGATCGTCAGCGCGACAGGATCCCCGTCGCGCTGCCGATGCGGCGGCGATCAACGTCCGGTTGGCAGCTCGGTAGTCGGGTGCTGTACGGCCCCCGCCGGCACCCAGATCGCCATGCCGGCCGCACGCTTCTGCGTGGTCGGGATGCCGATGCCCAGGCCGCCGCCGACGCGGCCGCCATAGCTGCCGCCGCCTACCGACAAGCCGCCGCCGGAGCGCTCCGAGCCCACGCCGACGATCACCACGCCATTGGCGCCGAGCTTGGCCGCTTCGCGTTTGAGGCGTTGCACGGCGGCATCGGTCTGGCCCTGGGTGCCGAAGCCGGCGGCGCTGGTGGATTCGAGCTGGGCGATTTCCACCGAGCCGGCCGGCGCGTGCGAGTAGACCTGTACCTGCGCCGGGTCGATCGGTGCGCGCGCCTGGCCCAGCATCACCTTGGAGCTGCTGGCGCAACCGGCCAACAGCGCGGCAGCGGCCGTGGCGATGGCGGCGCGCCTGATGTGCGACTGCAGGTTCATATCGAAGCCCCCCGTGGGTAGTGATGGCGATGATCCGGTGCCCGGACTGAACGGCACCGAATCCGACCGGACAGTGCCGAACACTAGCCATGCCCATGTGAGGCCGTTGCCAAGCTGCCATTGGTCAGGGTGACCACCCGCCCACGGCGTCTTGCCAGGTGCAGGGCTAAGCTCGGGTTTTCTCCGGATGACGAGGTAACCTGTGGGATTGATCAGCCTGTTGTGGGGCATCGTGGCCTTGTTGTGGATGGTGCTGGCCTTCATCCCGCTGTTGGGCTGGGGCAACTGGTTCCTGATTCCGTTCGCGGCAGTGGGCGCGTTGATCGCTGCAATCGCCCTGCTGTTCACCTCGGCCGGTCACCGCGGCCGCGCCAAGACCGGCCTGTTGCTCAATGGCCTGGTGATCGTGGTCGGGGTGATCCGGCTGAGCCTGGGCGGGGGAGTGATCTAACGCGGTATCGGCGGCCGGCGCCGCATCAAGGCCGTCATCGGCTGCACGTGTCGCACGTGCCGCACGTGTCGTTGTGGCGCGCAGGCCAACAACCTGCGTGGCCTGCCGTTGCAGCGCTGCGACACTGCGTCGCAGCGCGTCCTGCGGCAGAAGGCGGGCGTAAACTTGGGGGCTGTCTCCAGGAGCCTGGTCATGGCCCACCCGCACTATCGCCCCCGCCGCATGCGCCACGATGCGTTCTCGCGCCGGTTGATGCGCGAAAACACGCTCACCACCGACGACCTGATCTGGCCGGTATTCGTCCACGAACTGCCGGGCCGCGCGCCCATCGCCTCGATGCCGGGCGTGGAGCGCCTGTCGCTGGACGAACTGCTGCGCGAGGCGGAAAACGCGCTGGAACTGGGGATTCCGGTGATCGATCTGTTCCCGGTGATCGACCCGGCCGGCAAGAGCCTGGATGCGGCCGAGGCCTGGAATCCGGACGGTCTGGCCCAGCGCGCAGTGCGTGCGCTGAAGTCGCGCTTTCCGGAACTGGGGATCATGACCGACGTGGCGCTGGACCCGTACACCACCCACGGCCAGGACGGGCTGATCGACGACAAGGGCTATGTGCTCAACGAGATCA
The DNA here is from genome assembly GCF_020783795.1 of Xanthomonas sp. NCPPB 1067. Lineage (NCBI taxonomy): Bacteria > Pseudomonadati > Pseudomonadota > Gammaproteobacteria > Lysobacterales > Lysobacteraceae > Xanthomonas > Xanthomonas sp. NCPPB 1067. The sequence goes on along the minus strand of NZ_JAJGQG010000012.1, from coordinate 113,444 downwards.
CCGTCGAAGCGCTGGTGAAGCAATCGCTGTCGCACGCGCAGGCGGGCGTGGACATCATCTCGCCCTCGGACATGATGGACGGCCGCATCGGCGCGATCCGCCGCGCGCTCGATGCCGAGCAGCATCTCAACGTGCGCATCATGGCGTACTCGGCCAAGTACGCCTCGGCCTTTTACGGCCCGTTCCGCGATGCGGTGGGCAGCGCCGGCAATCTGGGCAAGGCCGACAAGACCACGTACCAGATGGACCCGGCCAACGGCGACGAGGCGCTGCGCGAGATCGCGCTGGACCTGGAAGAGGGCGCGGACATGGTGATGGTCAAGCCGGGCATGCCGTACCTGGACGTGGTGCGGCGGGTGAAGGACGAATTCCGCGTGCCCACCTTCGCCTATCAGGTCAGTGGCGAGTACGCGATGCTCAAGGCCGCTGCCGCCAATGGCTGGCTGGACGAGCGCAAATGCGTGCTGGAAGCGCTGATGGCGTTTAAGCGCGCCGGCGCCGACGGTGTGCTGACCTATTTCGCTCCGCAGGTCGCGCGCTGGTTACGCGACACTGACTGAGACCCCCGCGGCAGCTGGGTTGGACCGCAGGTGCGGGTGCTGCTGATTGCACCCTGCGGCACCGGGTTGCTCGCGCCGATCGCCGCAGCGAGACGCATTCTCATCTACAATGGGCGGCCGCTCTCGGGTCGTTGCTGTCTTGATCAAAACGCTGCTGTTCCAGCTGCATTGGTTGCTCGGCATCACTGCCGGCCTGGTGCTGTCGGTGATGGGAGTCACCGGTGCGTTGCTCTCCTTCGAGGACGAGATCGTGCGGCTGGCCAATCCTGCAGTGGCGCAGCTGGCCGAGCGCAACGCGGCGGGCGAGCGGGCCTTGCCTGTAGATGTCCTGCTGCAGCGGCTCGAGCTGGACCGCAGTGATCCGGTGCAGGGCCCGGCGGTCACGCGCATGTTGATCGATCCCACCGGGACGCGGCCGTCCAACGCACGCCTGCCTGCCAAAGGCAGTGCGCGGGTGTATTTCGATCCCTACACCGGCGAGCGCATGGCCGCCCCGCGGCTGAGCGATGCGTTCGCCTTCATCGAGGACCTGCACCGCCATCTGGCTGCCGGCAAGCGCGGTCAAGCGGTGACCGGAGCGTGCGCGCTGATCCTGCTGTTCTTCTGTGCCTCGGGCCTGTATCTGCGCTGGCCGCGGCGTTGGTGGAGCCCACGCACCTGGCTGGCGGTGGAATGGCGGCGGCAGGGACGCAGCTTTCTGTGGAGCCTGCACGCGGTGTTCGGCACCTGGTGCCTGCTGGTCTATCTGCTGGTGGCGCTGACCGGCCTGACCTGGTCCTATCCCTGGTATCGCGACGGCATGGCGGCGTTGCTGGGCGCCGAGCCGGCGCCCCGCAGCGAACATGCCGAACAACGTGCTGCAACGGTGGATTTCGCTGGCGTGCAGCGTACGCTCGATGGCATCGCGGCCACCCAGCATGGGGCGGTGGATCTGCGCATTCCCGCCCGTTCCGGGCAACCGCTGATCGCCCGCTTCCTGCCCGACCACCCCGATCACGACCGTGCCTTCGATACGTTGGAGATCGACCCCGGCAGCGGCGCGTTACTGCAGCGCCGCGACTATGCGCTGCTGACGCGCGGGCAGCAGTGGATGCTCAGCATGTTCGCGCTGCACACCGGCAGCTTCTTCGGGCTGCCCGGACGCATCGTGCTGATGCTGGCCAGCCTGGGCATGGTGGTGTTCTTCGTCAGCGGCTGGATGCTGTATCTGGATCGACGCCGCAAGAAGCGCGCGCTGCGTGCCGCACGCGCGGTGCTGCAGAGCGCACCGCCGGCATCGCAGGCCGAGCCGTGGCTGATCGCCTTCGCCAGCCAGAGCGGTTTTGCCGAACGCCTGGCCTGGCAGGCGGCCGGCCATCTGCAGGCGGCCGGTCTGCCAGTGCAGGTGTGCCCGCTCGCGCAGGTGGATGCGCAGCGCCTGCAGGCGACCCGGCATGCCTTGTTCGTGATCAGTACCTTCGGCGATGGCGAGCCGCCGGATGCGGCGCGTAGCGTCGAGCGCGAGCTGCTGCGTCAGCGCGTGGCATTGCCGCAGCTGGCCTATGCGGTCCTGGCATTGGGTGATCGCCAGTACGCACGGTTCTGCGGGTTCTCGCGGCAGACCGAGCACTGGCTGCAGGCACAGGGCGCGCGCGCGCTGTTTCCGGCGGTGGAAATCGACAAGCTCGACCCGCAGGCGCTGGCGCAGTGGCATGCGCAACTGGAGCAGATCGCCGGCACGCCGCTGGCTGCGGCGCCACCACCGCGGCCGCGCCGCACGGCCTGGCTGCTGCAGTCGCGCAGCCTCCTCAACCCTGGCAGCGAAGGCGGGCCGATCTGGCGCATCGACCTGCAGCCGCCGGCCGATGCCCACTGGCAGGCCGGGGACATCCTGGAAGTGCAGCCCGCGCATGCCGACGCGCAGGTGCGTGCCTGCCTGGCGGCCTGGGGCCTGCCGGCGGAGGCATCGGTACACGTGGAGGCGCAGTTGCTGCCGCTGCACCGCGCCGCTGCCGAGCGCGTGCTTCCGGCGGCACCGGCCACGCCGCCGGTGCCGGGGCCGGATCCCCAGGCCTGGCTGGATGCGTGCGGCTGGCTGCCCACGCGCGACTATTCGCTGGCCAGCGTGGCAGCCGATGGTGTCGCCACCGCCGTGGTCAGGCTGACGACCGCTGCCGATGGCCGCCCCGGCCTGGGCTCGGGTTGGCTGATCCTGCACGCCGGGCTCGGCGCGCCGGTGCAGGCGCGCCTGCGCACCAATCCCGGCTTCCATCGCGTCGATGCGGCACCGATGGTGCTGATCGGTAACGGCACCGGCATCGCCGGCCTGCGCGCCCTGCTGCGCGAGGCCGAGCTGGCCGGCGTGCACGGGCACTGGTTGCTGTTCGGCGAACGCCAGGCCGCGCACGACCGGCTGTTCGCCGACGAACTGCGCGCCTGGCAGGCGAGTGCGCATCTGCAGCAACTGGATCAGGTGTTCTCGCGCGATCAGGCGGACAAGCGCTACGTGCAGCATCGGCTGCGTGAAGCCGGCGATGCGTTGCGGCACTGGATCGACCGCGGTGCGGTGATCCACGTCTGCGGTAGCCTGGACAGCATGGCGCGTGCGGTCGACGCCGCATTGCGCGACATCCTGGGCCAGACCCGCCTGGAATCGCTGACCGCAGCCGGCCGTTACCGGCGCGACGTGTACTGATAGCGGCGACAGTGCGCAGCGAGCAGTCGTGCGGCGCGCTGCGGTGGGAACGGCCGGTGCGCACAGGCTGCGGCGGTGTGGCGCACGGCTCGCCATTGCCCTGCTGCTCACCGATCGCCGCCCCGCTCAGCGGCAGCTGAGCTCTCCATCGACTGCCGGCACCTTCATCCGGTAGATGTCCAGCTGCCCGGCGCGTGGTGCGCGTGCGCTGCCGGTCACCAGCAGTTCGCCCGGCTTGGCCGTGTCCACCACCGCGCCGAAGGTACGCTCCTGCGGCCCGTTGAACGACAGCTGCAGCGGCTGGCCAGGGCCGTAAGCGCCGTCCTTGCAGGCGGCCAGCAGCAACTGGCCAGGGCCGTCTGCACGGCCGCGCGCCCAGACCAGGCCACGGCCATCGGCAAGCAAGGCCGCATCCGCCTCGTCGGCGGCGGTATTGATCCCGCGCAACGGCTCCGTTGCCGCGAAGGCCCGCCCATCCCAGCGCGCCACGAACAGATCCAGGCCGCCGGCACCGCCGTGCCCGTCGCTGGCGAACAGCAGGCGCGTGCCGTCCAGCGACAGCGTGGGCGCACGCTCGTTGCCCGGGCTGTTGATCGCCGCGCCCAGCGACTGCACCGCACCGAGGCTGCCCTGTGCGTCCACCGGAACCCGGTACAGATCGTCGCCACCGGCGCCGCCCGGCCGCGACGAGGCGAACAGCAGCCAGCGTCCGTCGGCACTGAACAGCGGCGTGCTCTCGTCCTGGGCGGTATTGATCGGCAGCGGTTGCGCGTCCTGCCAGCGCCCGCCGCGCAGGTGCGCCTGCCAGAGATCCCAGCCGCCGGCGCCTCCGGCGCGGTCGCTGGCCCAGACGATGCGCTGCCCGTCCGGGCTGAGCGTGGCGCGCGCCTCGTTGGCCGGGGTGGAGACCACGCCCATGCCTTCGATGCCGAATTCGGCCAGCCCCGACGCCAACGGCGCGAAGAGTAAACTCGCCGCCAGCGCGGGCAGCGTCCATCGAAGTCGCATGCGGTGTTCCTGTCCTGTCCCACGCACAGTCTAGTCAACCAGAGAGCGTTTCATGCCCGCATCCCGTTATGCCGTGTTCGGTCACCCCGTTGCCCATTCGCTGTCGCCGGCCATCCATGCCGACTTCGGCAAGCAGACCGGCATTGCGCTGGACTACACCGCCATCGATGCGCCGCAGGAGGACTTCGCCGCGGCGCTGCAACGCTTCGCCGACGAAGGCGGCAAGGGCGCCAACGTCACCCTGCCGCTGAAGGAGGACGCCTATGCGCTGGCCAGCAGCTTGAGCGCGCGCGCGCGCCTGGCCGGTGCGGTCAATACGTTGGTGCGCAACGACGGCCAGTGGCAGGGCGACAACACCGACGGTGCCGGCCTGGTGCGCGATCTCACCGAGCGCCACGGCCTGGATCTGCGCGGCCGCCGCGTGCTGCTGCTCGGCGCCGGTGGTGCTGCCCGCGGCGTGGCACCAGCGCTGCTGGAAGCCGGTATCACCGCAATGGTGGTGGTGAACCGCTCGCCCGAGCGCGCCGATGCCTTGTGCGATGCACTGGGCGAACCGGCGCGGGTGACCTCGCGTTACATCGAAGACCTGCGCGAGCTGGGCGACTTCGAACTGATCGTCAATGCCACTGCCGCCGGCCGCGACCGCGACGCCGGCGCGTTCGCCTTGCCGCTGGGCCTGGTCAACAGCCTCACCGCCGCGGTGGATCTCAACTATGGCGACACCGCCATCGCGTTCCTGGCCTGGGCGCGCGCGGCGCAGTGCCGGTATGCCATCGACGGCCTGGGCATGCTGGTGGAACAGGCGGCCGAAAGCTTCGCGCTGTGGCATGGCGTGCGCCCGCAGACCGATCCGGTCTACGCGGCGCTGCGCGCGCGCGAGGCCGTGCTGATCAGCGCCGACTGAGCCGGACCATGATGACCACCGAGCTGCTGCTTGGCCTGATCACCAGCCTGCTGTCGCGGGTTCCGCTGCTGATCGCCGTGCTGCTGGGTCTGGTGCTGCTGTGGCGTGCACCGGTTGGCCCGCTGCGGCGCGCCGGGCTGGCCGGGGCGTGGCTGTTGCTGGGCTGCGTCCTGGCCGAGGTCGCGTTGCAGGCGATTCCCATGCTGCTGATGCAGCAGGGCAACGTGCGCCGGATCGCCATGCTGATGGGCGTCGGCAGCTTCGTGCTGACGGCCGTGCAGGCGGCCGGCATCGGCCTGCTGGTATGGACCTTGGCGCGCAGCCTGCAGCGGCCGGACATGGGCGCGGGTCAGCGCGGCTGATCCTGCCCCGGATACCGGCCCGCGCACGGGCCGGCGCACCGGTATCGAAGCGGCGACAGAGCGCCCCCGGCGCCCATGCGCGCGATGCAGCCCGGCGACTCGCCGCAGGACGCCCGGCAACCATGTTCAGCTGCGCGGCCGATCGGTCGCAGCGGCTGCGCCGGTCCATGCGAAAATGACGCGATGAGTGATCTCGCCCCACCGGCCGCGCCGTCTGCGCCCGTTCCCACCCAGCGCGTGCTGACCGACCCGATCAAGGCCGGCATCCGCGATGCCTACGCCAAGCTGCAGGCCAATACGCCCGGCTTCGCCACCCGCCGCGCGCAGAGCCAGATGATCGGTCTGGTGTCGCGTGCGCTGGCCACTTCCGGCGGCATCGGCATCGCCGAGGCGCCCACCGGCGTCGGCAAGAGCCTGGGTTACCTCACCGCCGGCGTGCCGATCGCCCTGGCCACCAAGAAGAAGCTGGTGATCAGCACCGGCACCGTCGCGTTGCAATCGCAGTTGGTGGAACGCGACATTCCGGCCTTCCTCAAGGCCACCGGGCTGGAGGCGAGCGTGGCGCTGGCCAAGGGCCGTACCCGCTACCTGTGCACCCGCAATGCCGCCGAACTGGAAGGCGACACCAGCCAGAACGCCATGTTCGAAGACGAGCAGGCGCTGTACGAGCGCCCGCTCAGCCCGGCCGATGCGGATCTGGCCAAGCGGCTCGCCAAGGCCTATGCCGCGCGCACCTGGAACGGCGATCTGGACGATGCCCCCGAGCAGGTCTCGGTGCCACTGCGCATGCGCATCACCACCCCGGCCTCCGGTTGTGCCGGGCGGAGGTGCAGCTACGCCGCGCAATGCCCGGTGCTCAAGGCCCGCACCGACGTACGCGAGGCGCAGATCGTGGTGACCAATCACGCCCTGCTGCTGTCGTCGCTGTCGCTGGGCGATGCCGAAAGCGGCCAGCCGCTGATCGCCCCGCCCTCGGACATGCTGCTGGTGCTCGACGAAGGTCACCACATCGCCGGCGTGGCGATCGATCAGGGTGCGGCCAACCTGCCGCTGGACGACATGGCCCGTCGCACCGGGCGCATGCAGATCCTCATCGCCGCCGCCTATCGCGCGGTGGACAAGGACCGGATCGGCAATCTGCTGCCCAACGAAGCCATCGACGTGGCCGCACGCGTGTCCAAACTGCTCAAGGCCTTCCATGCCGAGGTCGAACGCGTGTGGAAGCCCGAGCCCGGCGAGCGCGATCCGCTGTGGCGTGCGGCCAACGGCAAGCTGCCGCCGCAGTGGGGCCCGGCCATCGAAGAACTGGGCGAAGAAACCCGCGCACTGTTCAATTGGGTACACGCCGCGCATGGCGCCGTCGCCAAGGGCAAGCAGGACGATGCCGCGCGCGAGCGCCTGCAGCGCAACCTCGGCCTGGCGTTGGAAATGGCCGAGCAGCAGCACAATCTGTGGAGCGGCTGGCGCCGCGAAGACAAGGAAGGCCAGCCGCCGATGGCGCGCTGGATCACCCTCTCGCGCGATGGCGATCTGATCTGCCATTGCTCGCCGGTGTCGGCCGCGCAAGTGCTGCGTACGATGATCTGGAACGAGGTCGATTCGGTGGTGATGACCTCGGCCACGCTCACCGGCGGCGGCGATTTCCAGTCCTTCGCCATCGACAACGGCCTGCCCGATCACGCCGAGATGGCCTCGCTCGCCTCGCCGTTCGACCTGCCCAACCAGGCCGAATTGATCGTGCCCAATTTCCCGGTCACGCCGGACGACCGCGAAGGCCATCCCAAGGAAGTGGCCAGATATCTGGTGCGCGAACTGGATTGGAACGCCAAGGGCAGCATCGTGCTGTTCACATCGCGCTGGAAGATGGAAAAAGTGGCCGACCTGATGCCGCTGGCGCAGCGCAACCGCGTGCTGGTGCAGGGCGAGGGCAACAAGTCGCAGTTGATCACCGAACACCTGCGCCGCATCGCCGCTGGCGAGGGCTCGGTGTTGTTCGGGCTCAATTCCTTCGGCGAAGGGCTGGACCTGCCGGGCGACGCCTGCACCACCGTGGTCATCACCCAGGTGCCCTTCGCCGTGCCCACCGACCCGCAGACCTCCACCTTGAGCGAATGGCTGGAAAGCCGCGGCCACAACGCCTTCAACCTGATCGCGATCCCGCATGCACTGCGCACGCTGACCCAGTTCGCCGGCCGTTTGATCCGCAGTTCCAGCGACCACGGCCGCGTCATCATCCTCGACTCGCGCCTGCTCAGCCGCCGCTATGGCAAACGCATCATCGATGCCTTGCCGCCGTTCAAGCGGGTGATCGGGCGCTGACACCGGTCATCGCGCTTGGCCTGCAGCGACAAAGCGCGCAGCGGGTGAATAAGTTACCCGCTGCGCGCGCATCAACAATGCATTGCTGCTGCACCGCACCTGCCCGCCCAACTTACTGGCCCGCCAAGGGGAGCCATGAACACTCGCTTTTATGCCCTGGCACTGTTCCTCCCGATCTTGGCGCATGCGAGCAATGGCATGTCCACGGTGCCGGACCGCTTGGTTGGCCAGTGGGCTGGCAGCGCCGAGACTTGTGGGTCGGACGCGGACGATTTGACGCTGCGCATTGCGGCTGGGCATATCACCTACTGGGAGAGTGACGGACCAATCAAGGCGGTTGTGGTTCGGGGAGATGCGGAGATTGCGTTGATCGTCGAGCTCTCGGGTGAAGGCGAGACGTGGCTGTGCACTGCACAGTTCACGCTGTCCCCGGACGGGATGCAGTTGAAGGACACGGTGACCATGCCAGGGAAGACATTGGTTCGTTACAAGTGCCCAGATGCCGTGCGCACGCAGCCTGGGAATGTTTAGGAGCCGCCTGCTTCGTGAGCTGGCTGAAGTGAGGCATTGAATAACTCCAGGCAACGGCGTTGCGTCGCAGCATTGATGCATCGCCGTCGGCAATTTCGTCATGCGATGCGAACATCGATAACGCAGCGCGGCCCAGAAAGCGCTGTTATCTGCAACACGCTGCCACATCGAACGCGATGCATATCACGCAACGCAGTCATCATCATGTTCGCCTATCGTAGCGATCGGAACTAACGACTTCTCACGCTACCGCTCGCTGGCGATGATTCAGCTCCCTCAACACGAGCTGCCGCCATGCGCCCTGGATCCCTCATGGTGCTAGCCCTGCTAGCCCCCACGCTGATCGCGCCGCCGGTCTTCGCCCAATCCGCGCTGACCCGCGACAATGGCGCCAAGGTCGGCGACAACCAGAACTCGCAGACCGCCGGTGCCGCCGGTCCGACCTTGCTGCAGGACGTGCAGTTGATCCAGAAGCTGCAGCGCTTCGATCGCGAGCGCATTCCCGAGCGCGTGGTGCATGCGCGCGGCACCGGCGTCAAAGGCGAGTTCACCGCCACCGCCGATCTGTCCAACCTGACCAAGGCCAAGGTGTTCAGCGCTGGCGAAAAAACGCCGGTGTTCGTGCGCTTTTCCTCGGTGGTGCATGGCAACCATTCGCCGGAAACCCTGCGCGACCCACACGGGTTCGCCACCAAGTTCTACACCAGCGAAGGCAACTGGGACCTGGTCGGCAACAACTTCCCCACCTTCTTCATCCGCGATGCGATCAAGTTCCCGGACATGGTGCATGCGTTCAAGCCGGATCCGCGCACCAACCTGGACGACGATTCGCGGCGCTTCGATTTCTTCTCGCATGTGCCCGAAGGCACCCGCACGCTGACCCTGCTGTACTCCAATGAAGGCACGCCCGCTGGTTACCGCTTCATGGACGGCAATGGCGTGCACGCCTACAAGCTGGTCAACGCGCAGGGCGAGGTGCATTACGTCAAGTTCCACTGGAAGACGCTGCAGGGCATCAAGAACCTCGATCCCAAGCAGGTCGCCGCGGTGCAGGCCAAGGACTACAGCCACCTGACCAACGATCTGGTCGGCGCGATCAAGAAGGGCGACTACCCGAAGTGGGACCTGTACATCCAGGTGCTCAAGCCCGAAGACCTGGCCAAGTTCGATTTCGACCCGCTCGACGCCACCAAGATCTGGCCCGACGTGCCGGAGCAGAAGGTCGGCCAGATGGTGTTGAACAAGAACGTGGACAATTTCTTCCAGGAGACCGAGCAGGTCGCGATGGCGCCGGCCAATCTGGTTCCGGGCATCGAGCCGTCGGAAGACCGCCTGTTGCAGGGTCGCATCTTCTCCTACGCCGACACCCAGCTGTATCGCATCGGTGCCAATGGCCTGAGCCTGCCGGTCAACCGTCCGCGCGTGGCCGTCAACAACGGCAACCAGGATGGTCAGGGCAACATCGGCCAGACCACCAGCGGCGTGAATTACGAGCCGAGCCGCCTGGAGCCGCGTCCGCAGGACACCGCGGCGCGCTACAGCGAACTGCCGCTGTCGGGTACCACCCAGCAGGCCAAGATCGCCCGCGAACAGAACTTCAAGCAGGCAGGCGAGTTGTATCGCTCCTACAGCAAGAAGGATCGTGCGGACCTGGTGCAGAGCTTCGGCGAGTCGCTTGCCAACACCGACACCGAAAGCAAGCACATCATCCTGTCGTTCCTGTACAAGGCCGATCCGGAGTACGGCACCGGCGTGGCCCGCGTCGCCAAGGGCGATCTGGCCCGCGTCAAGCAGCTGGCCTCCAGCCTGCAGGACTGATCCACCCGACGGCATCGCGGCCGGGCCGCGGTGCCGTCCTTGTTCAGGAGAGTGCCATGCGCACGCTGATGTTGGTCTTGCTGAGCGCGATCAGCGCGCCAGCCATGGCCGCCCCGCCGGCGGCCACGCCGGCAGCGGCACCGACCGCCGCGGCAAGCCCAGAGCAGATCAAGCGGCAACTGCGCGAGTATTTCTTCGATGCCGCGCGCGCAGGCCGCCAGGACATGCTGGCCGAATTCATCCGCTCGCACTACGACCTCAATACCCGCGACGAGAAGGGCTACACCGCATTGATCCTGGCCGCCTATCACGGCCAGCGGCCGGCGGTGGAACAACTGCTCAGTGCCGGGGCCGACCCCTGCGCACAGGACAAGCGCGGCAACACCGCGTTGATGGGGGCGATCTTCAAGGGCGAACTGGCGATCGCCAAGCGCCTGATGCAGGCCGATTGCGCACCCGACCAGCGCAACAATGCCGGACAGACCGCGGCCATGTACGCGGCACTGTTCCAGCGCACCGACGTGCTCAAGGACCTGGCGGCCAAGGGCGCGGATCTCAGCCTCAAGGACGGCCAGGGCAACGACGTGACCAAGCTGCAACGCGGCGAGTTCGCCACTGCTCCGGCGCGCTGAGCGCGCCGCTGTGGTGTCGGCGTTCCTGCGTGCGGCCATGCCGATGCATCGACAGACCGGTTGCGCACCGCCTGGGTAAGTCGTCGGCCCGTATCCCGCCTCGTGCTGGGGCGATCATTCACGGCGGACCCGGCGCGACGGCGTCGCCAGCCCAAACGTTGTTCCACTGAGTACCGGGGTGCATCCTGGTCAGCCGGCAGCGGTGGCGACGGCGCGTTCCGACAGAGCGGAAGTCGACGCCAGCGTAATCGCGCAGCGCCGACAGCGATACGAGCCGCCGCCGAGGATGTCGCCTGCCTTGGACGGCGCCGTCGACCGTTCGCTGTGGATCCGCGTGCGGGCCTGCAAGCACCGACCTCCGAGGGCCAAGCGGCGCTGGTCACCGGCGACTGCGTCGCTGCCCGGGGAGAGGGTCGGCATACCGGATCGGCACCGCCACCGGCGACTGCATAGAAGCGTTCGCACGCCATCACCTCCCGCTGCATCGGCCGTCGGTTTTCCGCCGCTACCGTGTTGAAACCTTGGCGGATGTGGTGGCGTCGCTGCCGCCGCGTCAGGAAAATTCCGACGCCTACTGCGAGGTGCGCCAAGGCTTTGACATAAAACTGAGCGTCCGCTGACTTGGCCGAAAAGCCCTGGAAAAACCGCGCAAAAAAGAGTTCAAGAACCGTCCGGGAAAGCCGATGCTGCAGCTATCGCACCTTGGAACCCCCGGACCATGAAGCTCGATCCTTCCATTCCCTTCCTGATGTCGCTGCTGGCCATGGTGCTGTGCACCGCCACTGCCGTCGTCGCGTTGGTGTTCGGCCAGGTGCACGTGCTGGCGACTTCGTGGACCTTCTATGCGGTGATGGGCACGGCCCTGATCACCCTGGTCGCGTCGTACCACGCACTCGGCAAGCCGCTGAGCGCCGAAGAGCGCGTGGGCTTCCGCAACCCCTGATCGCGGTCTGTCCAGGCAGGCGCGCGCCGCCTGCCCGTGCAGCCCACGAGGCTGCAAGTTTCACTGACCATGCCCCTGCCGCTCCTGGCCGCGCAGCGCCGACAGGCATCTTGCCCGTTCAAGGACATCCAGCCCGATGACCTGTGGCTGGCGGCCGGCGGAACACGACAGCGCCAGGCGGTCGCATGCGCCGCCGGTTTCGGCAGGTGGCCTCCCCCGCGGCATCCGTATCAACTGCCCCGTCAGCCGATCCACCGCCACGTGGAGCGGGTGCACCCGGGCAGGAAATGGGCGGCCGGGTGCGCCGCCTGGCCGGTAACGCTCATGCAGCGCCCCATTCGTCGCGCACCCATCACCCCGTTCCGCACCGCCGCAGATTCATCGACGCCCGTGTAAGCTGTTGATCCTGCTTCGCATTCCAATGGCTGCCTGCCGTGGCCAATCGTCGATGACCGCCTCTTCCGATCGTTATGCCGCTTCCCTGCGCCTGTCCGTCGCTCCGATGATGGACTGGACCGACCGGCATTGCCGGGTGTTTCACCGCCTGCTGGCGCCATCGGCACGGCTATACACCGAAATGGTGCATGCCAATGCGGTGATTCATGGCGATCGCATGCGCTTGATCGGCTTCGATCCGGTCGAGCACCCGCTCGCGCTGCAGCTCGGCGGCAGCGAGCCGGCGCTGCTGGCGCAGGCCGCTGCCATCGCCCAGGAATGGGGCTACGACGAGATCAACCTCAATTGCGGCTGCCCATCCGATCGCGTGCAGGCCGGGCGTTTCGGCGCCTGCCTGATGCGCGAGCCGGCGCTGGTGGCCGACTGCGTCGCGGCCATGTGCGCGGCCACCGATCTGCCGATCACGGTCAAATGCCGGCTCGGCGTCGACGACGACAACGACTATGCGGTGTTCGCCAGCTTCGTCGATCAAGTGGTGGATGCGGGTGCGGCGATGGTCGTGGTGCATGCCCGCAATGCATGGCTCAAGGGCCTGTCCCCGAAGGAAAACCGCGAGGTGCCGCCGCTGCGCTACGACTGGGCATACCGGCTCAAGCAGGAACGTCCGGCATTGCCGGTGGTGGTCAATGGCGGAATCGCCTCCGTCGATGCCGCCCTGGCGCACCTGCGGCAGGCCGACGGCGTCATGCTCGGCCGCGCGGCCTACCACGATCCCTACGTGCTGCACCGCCTGGAGGTCGCCATGAGCGGTCGCCCGCAGCGCACGCGCGAAGATTTGCTGCGCGCGCTGCAGCCCTACGTGCAATCGCAGCTCGAACAGGGCCTGGCGCTCAAGCACATGACGCGCCATCTGCTGGGTCTGTTCCATGGCCAGCCGGGAGGGCGGGCGTTTCGGCAGGTCCTGAGCGAAGGCGCCCACCGTCCAGGCGCCGGTTGGGAGCTCATCGAACAGGCGTTGCAGCGAACCGACGAGCGGCCGTGGCGCGTGGTCGCCTGAATGGCCCGCGGCTTGCATTAGTTCGCCCGGCAAGGGATCCGCTGGCCGTTCTGGTCAGGACGAGGGGATCGATAGGCACGATACTGCGTTCATTTGGCTGAATGGCGTTAACACCGTGCTAAAAAGTTCAGATCGGATTCACTCCACAAAATCAAGAATTTGGCTCGATTCTGGTACCGGGCAACAGTGTGATACGTTGCCGATTTCACGAATTTTGAATGTTCCTGAACAACCCGCTAGGATTCAGCTGTGACCTACTCCACCTGCCGCGCTCGCTACACCGCCCTGGTCGCCCTCTGGGTCGCCATGGCCGCGCCGTCGGCGTGGGGGCAGGGCTATCCGCCAATGGGCCAGGGCGGGCGCGAGGCCATGCCGGCCTCGGCGCGCGGCAGCAGCCGGACCTTGTCGGACACCATCCGGCATGTACAGCGCTCCACCGGTGGACAGATCCTGGGTGCCGAACGCGTGCCATTCGATGGCGGCAATCTCAACCGGGTCAAGTACATGAAGGATGGGCGCGTGCACACGGTGTACGAGTCGGAACAGCAGAGCCAGGCCCAGCCGTCGCGCATGCCGCCGCCCTCCGACACGCCACCACGCGACGATAACCACTGAGCGTGGATAGTTAGGCGTTCAGTCTCATAAATTCCCCCGGCCGCTGGCCGCCAACGTAACTAGGGAGAGTGCATGCGTATTCTTTTGGTCGAAGACGAAGCTCCGCTGCGCGAGACCCTTGCCGCGCGCCTGAAGCGTGAAGGCTTTGCTGTCGACGCCGCACAGGACGGCGAAGAAGGCCTGTACATGGGACGCGAGGTGCCGTTCGACGTCGGCATCATCGATCTGGGCCTGCCCAAGATGTCGGGCATGGAGTTGATCAAGGCGTTGCGCGACGAAGGCAAGAAATTCCCGGTGCTGATCCTCACGGCGCGCTCGAGCTGGCAGGACAAGGTCGAAGGCCTCAAGCAGGGCGCCGACGATTACCTGGTCAAGCCCTTCCACGTCGAGGAACTACTGGCTCGGGTCAATGCACTGCTGCGCCGTGCCGCTGGCTGGAGCAAGCCGACGCTGGAATGCGGGCCGGTGGCGTTGGATCTGGCTGCACAGACGGTCAGCGTCAATGGCGCCAATGTCGATCTGACCAGCTATGAGTACAAGGTGCTGGAGTATCTGATGATGCATGCCGGCGAACTGGTCTCCAAGGCCGACCTGACCGAGCACATCTACCAGCAGGATTTCGATCGCGATTCCAATGTGCTGGAAGTGTTCATCGGGCGCCTGCGCAAGAAGCTCGACCCCGATGGCGAGTTGAAGCCCATCGAGACCGTCCGCGGCCGCGGCTATCGCTTCGCCATCCCGCGCACCGAAGGCTGAGCCTGCGCAGCGGCAAGCAGGAAGACCTTAGGTGTCGGTGCGCTCCAAGTGGTACAAACGCTGGCGGCCGCGCTCCCTGCAGGCGCGTCAGCTGCTGGCCGCCAGCCTCAGCCTGGTGGCTTTCCTGGCGCTGGCCGGCTATGCGCTGGATGTGGCATTCGCCGACACGGCCGAGCGCAATCTGCGCGAACGGCTGAAGAACTACGCCTCCGCCTACGCGGCCAATATCGATTTCGTTCGCGACGGCTCGCTGTATATCGGCGGGCAGCCGCCCGATCCGCGCTTCGATGTACCTGGTGGCGGGCTGTATGTCGAGGTGGTGCGCCCGGACGAGAGCTGGACCTCGATGTCGGCCGAGGGGCCCAACATTCCGCACGGTCGCATGCTCGAACCGCGCCAGGAAGAGTTCATCGGCCCGTTGGAGATGACCCAGATCGACGGCAGCGTCGGGCAGGTCTACCGCTACGGGCTGGGAGTGAGTTACGTCGAGCGCGAGCATGGCGGCGAGATTCCGTACACCATCTACGTGATGGAAGATGCGCGCTCGATGGGTGCGCAGCTGCGTGTGTTCCGCGGCGCGGTCTGGTTCTATCTCGGTAGCGCCGGCGTGGTGCTGCTGGTGTTGCAGGCTTTCATCCTGCAATGGAGCCTGCGCCCGCTGCGGCGGGTGATCAACGAGCTGACCAAGGTACAGCGCGGTGAAATCCAGCGCATGAGCGAGCAGCATCCGCGCGAACTGGAGCCGCTGACCGAAAGCATCAACGCCTTCATCGAAAGCGAGCGCGACAATCTGGATCGTCAGCGCAATACGCTGGCCGACCTGGCGCACAGCCTCAAGACGCCGATCGCGGTGTTGCGCACACAGCTGGACAGCGGCGCCTCCGAGCGCGATCTGCATGAGGAGATGGACGTGCAGCTGCGTCGCATGAACGATCTGGTGTCGTATCAGCTGGCGCGCGCCGCCTCCAGCGGCCACAAGCTGTTCGCTGCCCCGTTGCCGATCGAACCCACCGCCGAAGAGATCGTGCGCGGGCTGGAGAAGGTGTATTCGGCCAAGGGCGTGCTGTGCGAATTCGATATCTCTGCGGAGGCGCGCTTCCACGGCGAACCGGGCGACCTGCAGGAGTTGCTCGGCAACCTGCTGGAGAATGGCTTCAAGTGGGCACGCAGCCGGGTGCTGCTGACCGCCCAGCCGGGCCCCACCACCGGAAGCCGGCGTGCCGGCCTGATCCTGTCGGTGGAAGACGATGGGCCCGGCATCGCGCCGGAGGACGTGGCCAAGATCCTGCAGCGCGGGGTGCGCGGCGATGAGCGCGTGCATGGGCATGGCATCGGCATGTCGATCGTGCAGGACCTGATCAAGGCCTATCGCGGCGAACTGCAGGTGGTGCGCTCGCAGGAACTGGGCGGCGCGCGTTTCGATGTGACCCTGCCGCCGGGACTGTGACGGCCGGCGCAGCCGGATGAACTCTTCGGCAACGGTGCCTGGTGCCCGGACAACCGTTTAACGCCTCGTGCGTTGGCTTGACCATACTTGTCCGATCTGCAGGCAGTTGCGATGGAGAACCGCATGTTCGAGTGCGTGGGACGGGCGCCTGGCACGGAGACGCGCTACGCAGTGATACGGCGCTGGAGCGCCGCATTGCTGCTTGCCGGCTGCGCAGGTGCAACGGTGGGCCGCGCCGCCGAAGCGCCGGTGACGGCAACGCAGACGCGCTGGCTGCAGCGTGCCACCTATGGCGTGGACGCCGAGAGCGCCAGCCAGCTGCAGCGCCTCGGTCGCGCGCGCTATGCCGCAGCGCTGCTGCAGCCCAGCGACGATGCGGTGTTACCGGAGCCGGTGCGTGCGCAATTGCAGCGTTTCGATGCGCTGCACACGCCGCTGGTCGCCTTGCTGACCCAGTACGAGGCCGACAAGCTGCGACTGCAGGCCATGCCCGACGGCGACGAGAAGACGGCTCTGCGCAAGGAGTGGCAGGCGCGTGGCGGACAGATGCTCAGCCAGGCCCGTCAGGCCCAGTTGCTGCGCGCGGTGTACGCGCCGGATCAGTTGCGTGAGCAGCTGGTGTGGTTCTGGCTCAATCACTTCAGCGTGTATGCCAACAAAGGGCGCGTGAAGTGGATGGCAGCCGACTTCATGGAGAACGCGATTCGTCCCAACGCCACCGGTCGGTTCGCCGATCTGGTGATGGCGACGCTGCAAAGCCCGGCGATGCTGGAGTATCTGGACAATGCCAAGAATGCCAAGGGCAAGGTCAACGAGAACTACGCGCGCGAACTGATGGAACTGCACACGCTCGGTGTGCACGGCGGCTACACGCAGCAGGACGTGCAGCAGCTGGCGCTGATACTCACCGGTGCCGGCCTGGTCCCGATCAAGGCAGACGGTGCGCCGCCGCTGCCGGCGATCAGGCCCGGCCAGCCGGCGGTCGTGCGCAAGGGCTTGTTCGAATTTAATCCTGCCCGACACCAGCCTGGTGACAAACGCTTGCTCGGCCAGCGCATCGCCGCAGGTGGGCTGGATGAGATCGAACAAGCGGTGCACCTGCTGGTGCGCCAGCCGGCGTGCGCGCGTTTCGTGTCGCAGCGCCTGGCGGAGTATTTCGTGAGCGATACGCCACCCGCTGCGCTGGTCGCGCGCATGGCCGACAGTTTCCAGCGCAGCGACGGCGATATCGCCGCAGTGATGCAGACCATGCTGGCCTCTGCGGAATTCGTCCAGGCGCAACCACGCAAGTTCAAGGATCCCAATCGTTTCGTGGTGTCGGCGATGCGGCTGGCCTACGACGGTCAGCCGGTGATCAATGCCGGCCCGATGGTCAGTTGGGTACAGCAACTGGGCGAGCCGCTGTTCGGACGCATCACCCCGGATGGATGGTCGCTGCAATCGCAGGCGTGGACCAGCTCGGGACAACTGGCGCGCCGGTTCGAAGTGGCGCGCGCGCTGGGCAGTGGGCCCAAACAGCTGTTCAGACGCGACGGCGACACCACCACGCCACTGCCCCCACTGATGCAGATCCAGACGCGTGCGTCGTATCGCTGGTTGGCGCCATCGCTGTCGGCGGGCACGCGCCAGGCACTGCAGCAGGCGCGCTCGCCGGCGGAATGGAATGGCTTTCTATTGTCTTCGCCGGATTTCAATTACCGCTGATGCACCGCATGCGGTGCGGTCACCGTCGCAGGAGGACATCCATGCAACGTCGTCAATTTCTGCTCGCCTCTGCCGCCGCTGCGAGCCTGCCCTGGGCCGGCCGTCTGTTCGCCGCACCACGCGACAGCGCCCGCCTGCTGGTGGTGTTCCTGCGCGGCGGCTACGACAGCAACAATCTGCTGGTCCCGCATGCCAGCGACTTCTATTACCAATCGCGGCCCACGCTGGCGATCGCGCGGCCGGATCCGGCCAACGCCAGCAGCGCCATTGCACTGGATGCGCAGTGGGGATTGAACCCGGTGATGCGCGAGGCCTTGCTGCCGTTGTGGCAGCGCGGGCAGCTGGCCTTCGTGCCGTTTGCCGGCACCGACGACACCTCGCGTAGCCATTTCGAAACCCAGGACGACATCGAATCCGGCCAGGCCGGCAAACACCGCGACTACCGGTCCGGCTTCATGGCGCGGTTGTCGGGCGTGCTCAGCGCGGTGCCGGCGATCGCCTTCACCGATTCGCTGCCACTGACCTTCCAGGGCGGCGGCGATCTACCCAATGTTTCGTTGCGGGGAATCGGCAAGGGCGGGTTGGATGCGCGCCAGGCGCAGATCCTGGCGCAGATGTACGATGCCACACCGTTGGCCGCCGCCGCGCGCGACGGCCTGGCCTTGCGTCAGCAGGTCACCGCGCAGCTGCGCGAGGAGATGGAGCAGGCCGGCCGTGGCGCCGCCAGCGCGCGGACATTTGCCGATGAAACCCGACGCATGGCGAGTCTGATGCGCGAGCGTTACCGCCTGGGATTCGTCGATGTCGGCGGTTGGGATACGCATGCCAACCAGGGCAGCGTGACGGGCGGGCTGGCCAACAACCTGCGCAACCTCGGCGAGGGACTGGCGGCATACGCCGACGCCCTGGGGCCGGCCTGGAACGAGACCGTGGTGGTCGTCATTTCCGAGTTCGGCCGCACCTTCCGCGAGAACGGCAGCAAGGGCACCGACCATGGCCACGGCACCGCGTACTGGGTGTTGGGCGGTCGCGTGCGCGGCGGTCGCATCGCCGGCGAGCAGGTCGCGGTCGAACAGGCGCAGCTGCTGCAGAACCGCGACTATCCGGTGCTGACCAACTACCGCAGCCTGTTCGGTGGCGTGCTGCAGCGGCTGTGGGGGCTGTCGCCGGCACAGCTGGAGCGCGTGTTTCCGGGGGCCGCGCCGCGGGATCTTGGCCTGGTGTAAACGATGTAATCGCGCGGCGATCTCACATCGATGGATGCGAGGCGAACGGCGATGGTCCGTACAGCCGCACCAGATGCGCGGCCACAGCCGGCATCACCCGTTGCAGGACCTGCGGTGCGGAGAAGTGATACTCGCTGACCACTGCGAAGAATTCCTCCGGCGCTTCGGCGGCGTAAGGGTCGATCTCGGTCTCTTCGCCGGCATCCACGCAACGGCAGAATGCATCGTAGGCGTGCTGGAAGTCGCGTGCCCAATGGCGCTGTGCCTCGCGCGGCAATGGTGGTGTGCCGTCGAGTGCACCATCCAGGGCATCGAGCTTGTGCGCCATCTCATGCACGATCACATTGAAGCCGGCATGCGGATCGCGCAGATCGGCCTGCACATCAGCCCAGCTGACGATCAGTGGACCTTGTTCCCAGGCCTCGCCGATCAAGGTGTCGTCCCAGGCGTGCATGACCCCGGCCGCATCCACGTGGGTGCGCTGCACGCGGAAGGCGTGCGGATAGACGATCAGCTGCGACCAGCCGCGCCATCCGGCCGCGCCGATGTCCAGCAAGGGCAGGCAACAGGTGGCCGCCAGCAACACGTCATCCTGCGGTTGCAGTTGCAGCCCATCGACCGGCGAAATGGTCTTCTGGTGCAGGAACTGCGCGGTCAGCGCGCGCAGGCGCTGCTGACGCTCCGGATCCAGCGCGGCAACCCAGGGGCAGCCGGTGCAGACCGGCTGCCAGGCTGCATCCGGAATCTCGCGAGGCTGCCGGCGTAGCCAGCGCGTCAACCACTGGATCAGCGGAACATGCCCGGCAGAAAGCTATGCCAGTGCGGCATCATGCGCACGCGCGGGAACAGCCCGTCGGCATCGCCGCCACCGCCGTTGGATGGTGCGGGCTTGTGCGGCTGGGGGCGTGCCGGTGCGGCGGGCTCGCCGCGGGGTGTACTGCCGCGGGCGGCCGAGTTGGCGCTGACGCAGGTGTCGTGATCGCCGTCGGCCAGCTGGTCCGATGCCAGTGCGGCAAGCGGAGCCAACGACAGCAGCAGGCAAACCGTGAGTCGGCGCATCGTCCACATCCAGGGCAAGCGGCGTGAGTCGCCGATCATAACGCGGTTTTCACTTGCGCACGCAAGCCGCGCTGGGCGGCCGGGAGGGCTTGGCGCATACTTCCGAGCATCGATTTGGGAACCGTTGCCGTGGACGACCGCGCGTTGCTGGCCAAACTTGCGAGCGGCCGGCAGTCCGGCGATGCGCTGGCGCGCGATGCCGGGATGACCCGTGCTGCGGTGTGGAAGCGCATCCAGAACCTGCGCGCGGCCGGCGTGGACATCGACGGTCAGCCCGGTGACGGCTATCGCCTGACTGCGCCGCTGGACCTGCTGGATGCCGGGCGCATCCGCGCCGCCATGGCCGCCGACGCGCTGGCACAGCTTGCGTCGCTGGAGGTGGCCTGGAGCCTGGAATCGACCAATACCACCTTGCTGGCGCGTCCGGCGCCCGCGCAGGGCGTGGAGGTCCTGCTGGCCGAGCGCCAGACCGGCGGGCGCGGCCGTCGCGGCCGCCAGTGGGCCTCGCCATTGGGCGCGCATCTGTATCTGTCGGTCTCGCGCAGCTTCGGTGGTGGGCTGGGGCAGCTGGCCGGGCTCAGCCTGGCAGTGGGCGTGGCGGTCGCCGAGGCCTTGCGTGGATGCGGGTTCGCGGAGGTCGGGCTGAAATGGCCCAATGATCTGCTGGCACGCGAGCGCAAGCTGGGCGGCCTGCTCATCGAAGGCGGTGGCGAGATGGCCGGCACCGCGCGCGCGGTGATCGGACTGGGATTGAACGTGCATATGCCGCCGGCGGCGGCCGCCACGATCGACCAGCCGTGGGTGGATCTGGATACCCTGGCCGGCCGCGCGGTGTCGCGCGATGCGGTGGTGGCGGCCGTGCTGTCTGCGCTGTTGCCGGCGCTGGAGCTGTTCGAGGCGCAGGGACTGGCGGCATTCCTGCCCCGCTATGCGGCCCTGGATGTCCTGCGGGGCCGTGCCGTGCAGGTGGAAGAGGCGGGCGTCCGCCACCACGGCACTGCGCTGGGCCTGGCGGCCGACGGCGCGCTGCAGGTGCAATCGGGAACGGCGATGCGCCTGTTCCACTCCGGAGAAGTCAGTGTGAGACCTGCATGAGCGAATGGTTGTTCGACCTGGGGAATTCGCGGTTCAAGTACGCGCCGCTGCGCGGCGATCGTGCCGGCGAGGTGCAGGCATGGGCGCATGGCGCCGAGGCGATGGATGCCGCCGCACTGTCGGCGCTGCCATCCGGGCGCATCGCGCATGTGGCCAGCGTGGCGGCCCCGGTCCTGACCCAGCGTGTGCTGGGCTGCCTGCAGGAGCGTTTCGAGCAGGTGCGCATCGTCCGCACCGCAGCCGAATGCGCGGGTATCCGCATCGCCTATGCCGATCCGGGCCGGTTCGGAGTGGACCGCTTTCTGGCGTTGCTCGGCGCGCGCGGCGACGCGCCGGTGCTGGTGGCAGGGGTGGGCACCGCGCTGACCATCGATGTTCTCGACGCCGACGGGCGGCACCACGGCGGACGTATCGCTGCCTCGCCCACCACCATGCGCGAAGCGCTGCATGCGCGGGCGGTGCAGTTGCCGGCCAGCGGCGGCACGTATGTCGAGTTGGCCGACGCGACCGAGGATGCGCTGGCCTCCGGCTGCGACGGTGCGGCAGTGGCCTTGATCGAGCGCAGCCTGCAACACGCCCAGACCCACCTGGGCAAACCGGTGCGCTTGCTGCTGCACGGCGGCGGTGCACCGGCGTTGCTGCCATTGCTGCCCGGCGCCAGCCTGCGTGCTGCGCTGGTCCTGGATGGCCTGGCGATCTGGGCGACCGATTCGTCCTGCACGTAGAATCCGGGCATGTACGTCCGTGCGCTCATCGTGGTGCTGATCGTCCTCAATGCCGGGGTGGCCTTGTGGTGGGCGATGCAGCCGCCTCCGGCACCGCCGGCCGCGCCCGCGCAGCCGTCCGGTGTGGCGCGGCTGGAGATCGTGCCGCAATCGGCGCGCAGCGCGCCCGGCACAGGCGGGCAGCCGCGGGCGGGCGAGACGGGCGACGCTGCCGCCTCTGGCGCGTCGGCCGAGGGCCAGGCCCCTGCCGCAGCGGTGGCCGCCACCGCCGAAGATTCCTCCGCCACCGCCCGGGATGCCGCTCTGCCAGAGCGCGGGAGCAGCGCCACCGGCGTGGCGGCCGCCGCCACGACGTCTGATACGGCAGTGCCGGTGCCGCCTGCGGCATCCGAACGCTGCGTCAGCCTCGGGTCGTACGCGACACGCGCCGACGCCGAGGCCGCACTGGCGCGGATCCGTGGCCAGGTCAGCCGCAGCAGCGTGCGCGAAGACACGGATGCAGGGGTGAGCACATTCCGGGTGATGTTGCCCAACGTCGGCGATCGCGCTGCGGCGCAGGCGTTGGTCAAGCGCATCGCGGCGGCCGGTATCGGCGACTACTACGTGATCGCGCAAGGCGAGGACAACACCGTGGCTCTGGGGCAATACCAGAGCCGCGAGCGCGCCGAGCGGCGCCAGGCGAGCCTGGTGAACGCGGGATTTCCGGCGCAACTGGTGCCCAGCGGTAACGGTCAGTCGCGCTGGTGGATCGATGTGCGCAGCACGGCGGCGGCCGCGGCGTTGCAGGGCACCGCCGGCGCAACGCGCCAGCGGTCGCTAGATTGCGCCGCGCTGCGCTAGAATGCGCACCGGCGCGCAACGCGCCTGCCTTCGCCGGCATAGCTCAGTTGGTAGAGCAACCGCCTTGTAAGCGGTAGGTCCCCAGTTCGAATCCGGGTGCCGGCACCATCCCGCAGATCGTCTCCCCCTTTTCCGATGTGCTGGCTCTGTGCGGCGTGGCTGCGGCTGTCGCGTCGATGCGATCGTCTGCAGGCAACGGCACCCCGCGCTGCGCGCAGGCACCGGCTTTGTCATTCCCGGCTGCCTTGTTTTCGTTATCTGGACGAAGACGGCAGCGGCGGTGGATTGCGCGCCACCGTCGAAAGACTGATGGCTCAGCCAGGCTGGGCTCAGGCCGGCCGGCCGGCCGACAGCAGCTGCAGCGCGGCGCTGCCTGTCTCGGCGTTTGCGTCGCTGCGCAGGCGCTCGGCGGCGGCGGCAACGACACTGGCCAGTGCCTGGCGCAGCACGCTGTCGGCGTCCGCGCTGGCGTTCACCACATGCTTGCCCGGCAATTGCAGGGCGTTGAAGATCGCGCGGCAACGTTCCAGGTTGTCCTGGGTTTCGAAATGATTGGGCGCATCGCCGCGGGCGCGGATGCGCGACAGCCCGGTGGACGGCGGCAGATCCAGCAACAGCAGCAGGTCCGGACGCGGCGCGAAGGCGTTGCGCTCCAGCAGCTCGTCCAGCGGCAGGCCGGCGGCGCCCTGGTAGGCGACCATGGACGGAAAGTAACGGTCCAGTATCACGATGTCGCCACGTGCCAGCGCCGGGGCGATCAGGGTGTCCACGTGTTCGTGGCGATCGCGGATCAACAGCTCTGCTTCTTCGTCGGCGCTCAGGCGGCCGGTGGCGGCGGATTGGCGCAGTTGCGTGCCCCAGGGGCCATTGGTCGGCTCCTTGCTCAGCACTACGCGTGCGCCGGCCGTCTGCAAGGTGGTCGCCAGGCTGCGCGCCAGCGTGGTCTTGCCGGCGCCGTCGATGCCTTCGATCGCGATCAATAGCCCGCCGGGCTTCAGTTCGATTGTCATCGCGCTACTTTATCCGATCGCGACGGGGGATCCGCAGCGCGGCGATACCGCCTGACAGCGGCGAAGTGCGAACGGCGCCGGCGGACCTGCATCCGGCAGGTGGGCGGGCCCTGCCAGCGGCTATCGCCGGATCGGCGAGGTACCACGTCCATTGCGCGGCAGGGACTGCACGACAGTCGCTGTCCAACCGCGGCCACGGTGCCGATGCCGCGGCGTCCAGGCACGCCGCCGCTATCACCGATTCCGTATCGCGGGTATGTCTTGCGCGCTGTCAGGAATGTCCCGATGTCAACGCTCCTGTCTGCTGGTCATACTGAACAAGTCAGACGTAGCGCACATTCGTAACACGAGTGAGTCGCGTTTCTGACGGCAAGGAAGATGGACGCGTCGCCGCCACCCTAGAGGCGGCATCCCCCGCGTGACGCCCGACAAGGCACGTCGTGACCGGATTCCTTGTTTTCATCGCCGCATCGTTGCGGCCTCACTGCGACTGCATTGCCGCTGGGCAGTTGCCGCCTGTTTCGGGCATGGCGTCTGCCATCACACTTGCGAGTTCGCGCGTGGACAGCTGTTGGCTGCGCTACGCCCGGATGAGCGACCCGCTCAGGTCGCAGAGGTATAGCGATAGGACAGCAGCGATTTCACCAGGAAGGTGATCTGGGTTGCCGAGCGCGCGTCCACGCGCATGACCGGAATGCGGAAGCCTTCGGCCACCAATGCGTCGCGGAATGGCGGCAGCAGGAAGTGTTCGACCTCGTCGGTCATGGTGATGCCCACCGCCAGACTGGCGCCGGGGGCGATCTGGGTGAATTCGCGTAGCAATGCCAGCGTGGCGTCGCGCATCTGCGGGTCGCGTGCACTGGCCAGCACGATCACGCCCAAGGCGCCGTCGCACACCAGCGGCCACATGAAGTCCAGATACTTCTGCCCGGGAACGCCGTAGACATGCAGCAGTTCGCCGTCTTCCAGCTCGATCGAGCTGTAGTCCAGTGCCACCGTCGTATAGGTCTTGTCGCCGTAGGCCTCCTGGCTGAGCGGCATCTCGGTGCTGACCGGTTCCACGTCGGAGATGGCGCGCACCGCGGTGGTCTTGCCGGCGCCCATGCCGCCCACGAACACCAGTTTGTTGGCTGGAAGACTCATGACTGCGCCTGGAAGAGGGAAAGGCCGAAGCGGCGTGCAACCCAGGAGAAGAAACGCGCGTTACCGTTGTCCGGGGGGGGCGGTGGTGCAGGCACGGGAATCTGAGCGGTTTGGGCGAGACCGCTGGCGAAGGCGGCGGCGAACAGGCATTCCACCGTTTGCAGCGGGAGCTTGCAAGCGGTGGCCAGCGCCTGCGGGCGCCATGGCCGGGCATGCAGGTGGGCGATGGCAAGCAGCTGCGCCGGCGAGCTGGTGTCGGCGCTCAGCTCCGGCCATTGCCGCAGTTGCACCGCGTGGCTGGGCTCCACCGCCGGCAGCGCGGGACGCAGCTGCTCGGGCAGGGCGAAATACAACGCTTCGAAGGAGATGCGCTGCGTCAGGCTGGGATCGAAGGCACCGGCCACCACCTGCCAGCCGGGACGATCCAGCGCGGCCACCAACGTAGACAAGCGGACGCCGGCCGGCAGCTGCACGCAGCCATTGGCCGGGTCCACCGCCACCTGCAGGTCTGCTTGCCGCAGCAGGACCGGTGCCGCGCCGAACTCGCCGCGGCAATACCGGATCAAGAGTGCCGGCTCGGCGACGTGCGCGATGTGCGGCGAGGACAGCAGCAGGCGCACCTGCTCGTTGAGTTCGCGCACGGTGGCGCCGTGCCTGAGCCACGCCCCGGCAATCGGCGTGCGCGAAACCACCAACACCCGCACTGGCTGGCCTTGCAGGGCCTGCCACGCAGCCAGACCCTCGGCGGTTTCCAGGCCCAGCACCACCACGTCGGCGGCATGCTGCGGCCACTCGCCCAGCTGCACGTCGATGCGTTCGGCAAGCAGCAGCGAACACGCCAGTTTCAGGCGCGTGGTGTGCAGCAGGTCCAGGCCTGCCGTGGCGACCCGCATGGCGTGGATGGGTGTGGTCATGGAATGGCGCCGTCGTGGCGCATGGGGATTGAAGCGCCTGCCGGTGCGCGCCGGCAGGCAGGACGGGCGCGGCAGTCGCACCGCCGTGCCGGCATCAACCGAAATCCAGCGTTTTCTCGAAGGCCTTCAATTCATGACGCGCCATCGCCAGGTTGGCCTTGGCACGGTCGAGCACCACGTACAGGAACAAGGTGCCGTTGCTTTCGAGCGGACGCAGCAGGTGGTACTGGCGCGCCAGGGTGATCAGGATGTCTTCGATGGTGTCGTTGAGCCCGAGCTGCTCGGCGATCCGGCGCTTGGCACGCACCACTTCGGTATTGCCGGCCGCGGCCAGCTCGAGGTTGAGGTCGCTGCCGCCGGTCATGCCCAGCGCCATGCCGCTGTCGCTGTCGACCAGGGCGGCGCCAACGAAGCCGGCGAGCGAATGCAGATGTTCCAGATTGAGTTTCGACATTGGTAGTCCCCTTGCAAACGTTGAGAAAATCGGTGCGCTGACGCAAGCACGAACGGTGCCAGGCACGTCAGCCTGCAGGCTGCGCCAGCGCAGTGGCCAGCCGCCCGGCGCAGTCGCGCGCGTTGAACAGCAGGGCGGCGGCGTTGATGTCGCTGCCGCCCACGGCGGTCAGCGTCAATGGTCTGTCGGCGCGAATGCGGATCAGCACCAACTGCCCGCCGCGCGTGCTGACGGTGGCGTAGTCGGCTTCGCTCAGGCCGGATTCGCGCGCCAGGGTCTCGCCCAGGGTCAGGAACGAATTGGCCATTGCGGCCAGGCGGCGCCCGTCGGCCTCCAGGCTGGACTGTTCGGCAATGGCGCGCCCGTCGGCGGTGGACAGCATCAGCAGGCGGATGCCGCGCTCGCGCTCGATGGTCTGTGCGAATTCGCGCCCGATACGCTGCAGATCGTAGTGATGCGACGCCCGCGCGACGTCGCCCACGGCAGCCTTGACGACCTGGTTGACGGCGTTATGCGGCATGAAGATCCCCTGTTGCTGATGGCCCGAGCGCGTGCGTGATGCGTTGGTCTGCGCTGGCGGGCGCACCATACCATCCAGGTATTAGCAAGCAGTCACACCAGCCTCAGGTGCTTAACTGGGCGGTCAGACAAGCAGAATCCGCAAAGTCCGACGCGCCAGCCGACCCGGCACGACACAGTAACGGCGCGTCGCGGCAGATCTAAACCCAGGGCATGCCGGTGCGGGACGGCGGTAGGCACCACGCCGTGCTGCGCTGCCGCGCGTCAGCGCACGGGGCGGACACTAGACTGCACGGCTTTCTCTCCGCTGGAGCAATGCATGGCAATGCAGTACGTGCCGGTTTCACTGATTGGCGTCCCCACCGACATCGGCGCCGGACATCGCGGCGCCCGGATGGGGCCCGAAGCGCTGCGCATCGCCGGGCTGCAGGAGGCCTTGATCGGCCGCGGGGTGGACGTGCGCGATCTGGGCAATCTGGACGGACCACGCAACCCATGGCAGCTGCCGCAGGCCGGCTACCGGCATCTGGACGAAGTGGTGGCCTGGAACCAGGCCTTGATGGATGCCAGCTATGCCGAGCTGCGTGCCGGCCGCATGCCGATCATGCTGGGAGGCGATCACTGCCTGGGCATCGGCTCGATCACCGCGGTGGCCAGGCATTGTCGCGAGCAGGGTCGCCCGCTGCGGGTGCTGTGGCTGGACGCGCATTCGGACTTCAACACCAGTGAGGTGACGCCGTCGGGGAATGTGCATGGCATGCCGGTGGCCTGCCTGTGTGGCCTGGGCCCGCAGGCCTTGACCCACCTGGGCGGCAGCGCGCCGGCATTGCTGCCCGAGCAGGTGCGGCAGATCGGCATCCGTTCGGTGGACCCGGAAGAGAAGCGGCTGATCAAGCAGCACCGCATCGACGTCTACGATATGCGCTACATCGACGAGGCCGGGATGAAGCGCACGATGGAGGCCGCGCTGCAGGGCATGAGCGACGATACCCACCTGCACGTGAGTTTCGATGTGGATTTCCTCGATCCCAGCATCGCCCCCGGCGTGGGCACCACCGTGCCGGGTGGCCCCAATTATCGCGAGGCGCAGCTGGTGATGGAGATGATCGCCGATACGGGCCGCATGGGATCGCTGGATATCGTCGAACTCAATCCGGTGCTGGACAACCGCAACGCCACCGCCGAGCTGGCGGTAGATCTGGTGGAGAGCCTGTTCGGCAAATCGACCCTGATGCGAGATTGATTCATCGCTGAACGCGGCGCGTTGCCGTTCACATCAAATCCACGGGCGCGCAGTCAGATTTGGCGCCAAGCGAGGTGCCTTCGCACCAGGCGCAGACCGAGGAAGACCTGATGAAGCGACTGCTGACACTGATGGTGCTGGGCCTGTTTTCGGCCGGCGTGATGACGGGCTGCAATACCGTGGCCGGTGCCGGCAAGGATATGCAGGGCGCAGGCGACAAGGTCGAGAAAACCGCTGAAAAATGCAGCGACGGCAAGTGCTGATTTGCCACCGCTGTGTGGTGGCTGTTCGATTTGACTGATCTGCGGCAACGCGCCGCTTACCCACGAAGGAGTTTGTTATGAAGCGTGCAATTGTGCTGCTGGTGCTGTCGGTGTTCTCGGTCGGCATGCTGTCGGGCTGCAACACCGTCGCAGGTGCGGGCAAGGACGTGCAGGGCGCTGGCGAGAAGGTCGAAGACGCCGCGCGTCGTTGATCCGCCCGCTGCAGCGGTGTAATGAAAACGGGCCGAAAGGCCCGTTTTTGTTTTTTGCGGCACTGGCGCTCTGGGAGCGCGCCAGCCGGCGGCGACAGGCATCGTCATGATGGCATTCGTTCATCACGGTGAGCGAAGGCTCGACATCTTTTGATCAACGCGCAACGCCTCGCGCCGCATGCTGATCCCACGGTCAATCGCGACCGCACGCAGCGGAGAACCGCAATGAACAAAGACATCATTTCCGGCAAGTGGACGCAGCTCAAGGGTCAGATGCAGGCCAAATGGGGCGACCTCACCGACGATGACTTCAAGGTTGCCGAGGGCAATGCCGAATATCTGCAGGGCAAGTTGCAGGAGCGCTACGGCTGGGACCGCGACCGTGCCCAGACCGAGGTGCGCGCCTTCGAACAATCGCTGCGCGACGACCGCTGAGTCGTCCCCTCGCTCGCCGTCAGGCCGAGCCGAGGTCAGGTGAGACGGGCCGCATTGCGGCCCGTCCTTGTTTTGGCCGGCAGCAGGCGTGGCGGCGGGTGGCACGCCGCGAAACCGTTAAACTAGTGAGCTGATTCCCTGGCTCCTTGCAGATGACCACTCGCGTTCTCACCGGTATCACCACCTCCGGCACGCCGCACCTGGGCAACTACGTCGGTGCGATCCGCCCGGCGATTCAGGCCAGTGCCGCCGCCGACGCGGAAAGCTTCTACTTTCTGGCCGATCTGCACAGCCTGATCAAGGCGCAGGACCCGGCGCGCACCCAGCGCTCGACCCTGGAAATCGCAGCGAGCTGGCTGGCGTGCGGACTGGATCCGGACAAAGTGTGGTTCTATCGCCAGTCCGATGTGCCCGAGACAACCGAGTTGATGTGGCTGCTGACCTGCGTGGCGGGCAAGGGCATCCTCAACCGCGCCCATGCCTACAAGGCGGCAGTGGACAAGAACCGCGCCGACGGTGAAGACGAGGATGCCGGCGTGACGGCGGGTCTGTTCATGTATCCGGTGCTGATGGCGGCAGACATTCTGATCTTCAACGCGCACAAGGTGCCGGTGGGGCGCGATCAGATCCAGCACATCGAAATGGCGCGCGATTTCGCCCAGCGCTTCAATCATGTCTACGGCAGCGACTTCTTCACCTTGCCGGAAGCGGCGATCGACGAGCAGGTCTCCACCTTGCCGGGCCTGGATGGCCGCAAGATGAGCAAGAGCTACGGCAATACCATTGCGCTGTTCGCTCCGCGCGAGGAGTTGCGCAAGCTGGTGTTCTCCATCCTGACCGACTCGCGTGCGCCAGGAACGCCGAAGGACACCGAAGGGTCGGCGCTGTTTCAGCTGTACCAGGCCTTCGCGACGCCGCAGGAAACGGCGGCCTTTGCGCAGGCGTTTGCCCAGGGCATCGGCTGGGGCGATGCCAAGCAGCAGCTGTTCGAACGCATCGATCAGGAGATCGCGCCGCTACGCGCGCGTTACGAGGCGCTGATGGCCGAGCCGGCGGCGATCGAGGCGATCCTGCGCGCGGGTGGCGCGCGCCTGCGCGCACGCTACGCCACGCCGCTGCTGGCACGGCTGCGCGAGGCGGTGGGCTTGCGCGACCTGTCCAGCCAGGCAGGAATTGCCGCAGCGGAGACTGGCGAAAAATTCGCCTTGCCGGTGTTCAAGCAGTACCGCGAGCGCGATGGGCAGTTCTACTTCAAGTTGAACGATGGCAGCGGCGCACTGCTGCTGCAGAGCGATGGCTTCGCCTCGCCGCGTGAGGCAGGGCAGTTGATCGCACGGCTGAAGCAGGCCGAACAGTCCAGCGATCTGCAATTGCCGGGTGTGCATGCCCAGGCCGACGCCGACGTGATTCTCGCCGCCATGCAGGCGCTGCGCCAGGCCTGATCGTGCCTCGCCTGCACGAGGCAAGGCCTTGTCGAAGAGGCATACCGTGTGCATCGGGCGTGATGCGTCAGATCGGGTCCTGCACCCGCCTGGTGCTCGAACCAGTCGAATGATCCATCCTCGTCCGGCAGTGTAGGCGCAGCATGCGTTGCCGCAGCAGCGTCCACCTGCCTGACGCCTGGCGAGCGTGGTTGTCGCGGAGTCGACGGCGTGGGATGCGTCTTCCGGCCGGCTGGCTGGGCTGTTCGCAGGCGTGGCCGGCCGATGATGGTAGGGTCGTGTCGTCACTCGTGGGGCAAGCACGGAGCGGTCATGGCAGCATCGGTCGATAGCAGCATCCACACCATCGATACCGGTTTCGGCGGTGCACAGTTCGATGCGGCGTATCTGATCGTGGAGGCGCAACGCGCTGCCTTCATCGACTGCGGTACCTCGCTGTCGGTGCCGCACATGCTGGCGGCGCTGGAGGTCGCCGGGCTGACGCCGGCGCAGGTGGACTGGTTGATCCTGACCCATGTGCACCTGGATCACGCTGGCGGCGCCGGTGCCTTGCTGCAGCAGCTGCCCAATGCGCGCGTACTGGTGCATCCGCGGGGTGCGCCGCACATGATCGACCCTACGCGGCTGATCGCCGGCGCCACGGCGGTGTATGGGCAGGAAGAAATGGCGCGCAGCTATGGCCGGATCGTGCCGGTGCCGGCCGAGCGGGTGGTGGAGGCCGCCGACGGGCAGGTGGTGCTGCTCGGCGAGCGTGGGTTGCGCACCGTGGATACGCCCGGCCATGCGCGGCATCATCTGTGCGTGTGGGACGCGCGCAGCCGCAGCTGGTTCACCGGCGATACCTTCGGTCTGTCGTATCGCCAGCTCGACAGTGAGCAGGGCGCCTTTATCCTGCCGACCTCCTCGCCGGTGCAGTTCGAACCCGAGGCGATGCTGCAGTCGATCGCACGCCTGATGGAGGCCGGGCCGCAGGCGATGTATCTCACCCACTATGGACGGGTCGCGCCGCCGGCGCGCCTGGCGCAGGCGCTGGCGCAGCAGATCCATGCGATGACCGAGATCGCGTTGGGTTGCGCGGCACGCGCGGACCGTCACCGCTGCATGGTGGCGGCATTGACCGCGCTGTATCTGGAACGCGCGCGCCAGCACGGTTGCAGGCTGGACGATGCGGCCGTGGCACGCCTGCTGGCCACCGATATCGAGCTCAATGCACAGGGATTGGGGTGCTGGCTGGATCGTGCAGCGCGCTGAGGTTTGCGCTGCGCAGATTTCGGACGACCAACGCGTAACAGGCCGATGCCGATGCGACGCGGGGCCGCGCCGCTGGCGGCTGGCGCGTCGTTGCAATGACCGCTCTCGGGCGCGCGCTTGTAAACTGTCTGTCATCCATCCGTTGCAAGGCCTTCCCGTGAATCCGATGCGTATCCTGCTGCTGTCCGCCTGCCTGTTCGTCGGAGGTGTGGCGCAGGCCGCCAACGATCTGCCCGGTGGCGGCATCGATGCCGAGGCGCTGTCGCGGCACGTGCGCCTGCTGGCATCGGACGACTTCGAAGGCCGCGCGCCGGCCAGTGCCGGAGAGCAACGAACGGTCGATTATCTGGTCGAGCAGTTCAAGGCGGCGGGGTTGCAGCCCGGCGGCGAGCAGGGTGGCTGGACGCAGGCGGTGCCGCTGGTGCGCGCGCAGGTGGACGGCCCGGTGCGTGCCAGCCTGCGCGTGGGCGGCAAGACCCAGACCCTGGTCAACGGCACCGATGTGACCTTGCAGAGCCTGCGTCCGCAGGCCGCAGTGGCGCTGAAGCGTGCGCCGCTGGTGTTCGTGGGCTACGGCATCAGCGCGCCGGAGCGGCAGTGGGACGACTACAAGGGCGTGGATCTGCGCGGCAAGATTGCGGTGGTGCTGATCAACGATGCCGACTTCGAGAGCGCGCAGCCGGGTGCGTTCGATGGCAAGGCGGTGACCTATTACGGCCGCTGGACCTACAAGTACGAAGAAGCCGCGCGGCGCGGCGCGGCGGGCGTGCTGATCGTGCACGAAACGGCGCCGGCCGCATACGGCTGGGCCACGGTGCAGAGCTCGGGCCTGTCGCCGCTGTTCGATATCGAGCGCAGCGATGCCGATGCCCGCGCGCAACATGTCCAGGTGCGCGGCTGGATGCAGCGCGCCTTGGCGCAATCGCTGTTCAAGCAGGCCGGGCTGGACTTCGAACAGGCCAAGGCGCGTGCGCAGCAACGCGACTTCGCGCCGATGGCGTTGGGCGATGCGGCCTTGTCGGTGGACTTCAAGCTCAAGCGCGAGCGCGTGGTCACCCATAACGTGGTGGCCAAGCTCACCGGTAGCCAGCATCCGGACGAAACGGTGATCTTCTCCGCGCATTGGGACGCGTTCGGCATCGGCAAGGCCGATGCCACCGGCGATACGCTACGGCGCGGTGCGGTGGACAACGCCACCGGCGTGGCCAGCGTGCTGGAACTGGCACGCGTGTTCGCCGCTGGCCCCAAGCCGCAGCGCACGCTGTACTTCATCGCGCTGACCGCCGAAGAAAAGGGCCTGCTCGGCGCCAGCTACTACGCCGCCCATCCGCTGGCGCCGTTGGACAAGACGGTGGCGGTGCTCAACATGGAGATGTTCGGCCCCGATGGTCCCACCCGCGACATCGCCTCGTGGGGACGCGGACGGGTGTCGCTGGAAGGCGATCTGGAAGCGGCCGCCAAGGCGCGCGGCCGCACGTATTCGCCGGATCCGAATCTGGAAGCGGGCTTCTTCTACCGCGCCGACCATTTCGCCTTCGCGCGCATGGGCGTGCCGGCGATCACCGCCGGCCCGGGCCTGGACATGCTCGAAGGCGGCATCGAGAAGGGCAAGGCGCTGCGCGAGAAGTACTTCGCCGATTGCTATCACCAGCCCTGCGATCGCTGGACCCCGCAATGGGACGCCACCGGGCATGCGGCCGATACCACGCTCGTCTACGACGTAGGCGCGGCGCTGGCCAATGGCCGGCAGTGGCCGAGTTGGCAGGATGGTTCCGAATTCAAGGCGATCCGTGCGCGCAGCGACGCGGCACGCAGGTAAGGCCTGACGGCTCGGGGCCCGGGGCCGATCGCTTTCGGACCTGTATGCATACATCGCGTCGGCCTCGATGCCAGGGGAGCAGTGGCTCCGGGCCTGTTGTAGCGGGATCGGTGCTCGCCTTCGTTCCAGCGTTCTAGTTGCGGCACGGATAGCGTTTGGCCAGGACCTGGACGATCAGCCCAGGCGCCGGCTCGTCCAGGCGTGTGTCCGGCAGCGCGGCTAGATCGGCCAGGATCGCGCGCAGATCCGGCGGGCCGACCTTGCCCGCCGGCAGGCACCACTGCGTGCGATAGCTGGCGCTGGCCACGCCCAGCAGGTAGGCGCCGGCGCGGCTGGCCGAGACCATGACCTTGAGCTCGGGCTGGTCGGGTGCGTCGATCTCCGGCGCCAGCGAGCCGTCCAGCCCGGCATCGAGCAGCGCATGGCCGGTGAGCTCCCAGGGCTCGGGTGCGCGTGCGGCGACTGCGGTGGTGGAGAACAGGCCAAGGGCGAGCAGGGCCAGCCAGGGGATACGAGGCTGCATGGAGATTCCATGGTGAAGAGAGTCGCCGCGACGATAGCGCGCGCAACGTGCACTGCCTGTAAGGCGTGGGCGCGTGCAGGTGATCTAGAATTGAAGCTTCCGCTGCCGTTGACGCTTCCCCATGTCTTCCTCTCACGACGCTGCCGCGCCTGCGCGCAGCGGATTGGTCGTTGTTGCATTGTTGCTGGTCTACGTGGTCTGGGGCTCGACCTATCTGGCGATCCGGTTCG
This sequence comes from Xanthomonas sp. NCPPB 1067, assembly GCF_020783795.1. Classification (NCBI taxonomy): domain Bacteria; kingdom Pseudomonadati; phylum Pseudomonadota; class Gammaproteobacteria; order Lysobacterales; family Lysobacteraceae; genus Xanthomonas; species Xanthomonas sp. NCPPB 1067. Next base: position 79,315 of record NZ_JAJGQG010000012.1, on the reverse strand, counting down.
CGCTGGAGGGCGGTGCGCAGCCGCTGACGATGGTATCGGGTGCGCGCTTCATCGTCGCCGGTAGCGTGCTCTACGGCGTGCTGCGTTGGCGCGGGGTGGCGGCGCCGACGCGCGCGCAATGGAAGAACGTGGCCCTGATGGGCGCGGCGCTGTTGCTGCTGGGCAACGGCATGGTGGTGCTGGCCGAGCGCAGCGTGTCCTCGGGCCTGGCCGCCACCGCAGTGGCGTCGGTGCCGCTGTGGATGGCCTTGTTCGGCGCCTTGCGCGGGCAGCATGCCAGCGGCGGCGAATGGCTGGGCATCGTGATCGGATTTGTGGGGGTGGTGTGGCTCAATGCCGGCAGCAGCCTCACCGCCACGCCGGGCGGATTGGTGTTGTTGCTGATCGCCCCGATCGGCTGGGCATTCGGCTCGGTGTGGTCGCGTGGGCGCGATCTGCCGTCGCCCTTCATGACTGCGGCCGGGCAGATGCTGTGTGGCGGCGTGTTGCTGGTGAGCGCCGGCCTGCTGATCGGCGAGCGCCCGCGTGCATGGCCGACACCGCACGGGCTGATCGCCGTGGCGTATCTGTGCGTGTTCGGCTCGATCGTGGCGTTCACCGCCTATGTGTGGCTGTTACACCATGTCCGGCCGGCGTTGGCCGGCAGCTACGCCTACGTCAATCCGGTGATTGCAGTGGCGTTGGGCGCGTGGCTGGGACATGAGCGTTTCACCGCGCACGATATCGGCGCGATGGCGGTGATCCTGGCGGGCGTGCTGGTGGTCACCCTGGCCAGGGCGCGGCGATGAGTACACCGAATCCGGTGTCGCCAGCCGAAGCGCGCCGTGGCTTGTTGATCACCGCCTCCGCGTTCGTGCTGTGGGGCGTGGTGCCGGTGTACTGGCATCTGCTCAAGGCGGTGCCCTCGCTGCAGATCATTGCGCACCGCATCGTGTGGAGCGCGGTGCTGGTGGTGGCGTGGCTGCTGGCGACCTCGGGCCTGCGCTGGTGGCGCACGATTGCCGCGCAACCACGCGCGCTGCGGATGCTGGCCGCCAGCAGCGTGGCGATCGCATTCAACTGGGGCCTGTACATCTGGGCGATCAACGCCGGTCATGTGATCGAAGCCAGCCTGGGCTATTTCATCAACCCGTTGCTGAGTGTGTTGCTGGGCGTACTGGTGCTCAAGGAGCGCCTGCGCGGCATCCAATGGGTGGCGGTGGCGTGCGCGGCAGTGGGCGTGCTGTGGCTGACCCTCGATGCCGGTGCGCCGCCATGGATCGCGCTGGGCCTGGCCGCCTCGTTCGGTATCTATGGCTTGCTGCGCAAACTGGTGGCGGTGGATCCGGTGGCCGGCCTGGGCGTGGAAAGCGTGTATCTGTTCGTGCCGGCGTTGCTGCTGGCAGGTTGGGGCGAGTACGGGCATGGCGGCGGGTTCTTCAGCGGCTGGAGCCTGCGCACCGATCTGCTGCTGATCTTCGGTGGCGTGGTCAGTGCACTGCCCTTGATCGGATTTGCCTACGGCGTGCGGCGCATTCCGTTGTCGCTGGTGGGGATCCTGCAGTACATCGCGCCCAGCCTGCAGTTGTTGCTGGGGGTATGGTTCTTCCACGAACCGTTCGACCAGGCGCGGGCCATCGGCTTCGCCGCGATCTGGCTGGGTCTGTTGTTATTCGTCGGCGACAGCGTGCTGCATGCACGGCGGACCGCGTCGCCGCACTGAGCCGGCGAGGTGCGGGCGTTGCGGCCAGCGGCGCACCTGGCAGCCTCCTGCGATCTGGTGAGCAGGCATTGCGCGCTGCGGCTTGTCGCGCTTTGCCATGCGCGCAGCAACGCCGCGGCGCAAGCGTGGCCACCCACACGCCGCACGATCAGCTGCGCGCCGGCAATGTGGCCGCGGTGCTCACCGCCAGGGTGGGTGCCGGCAGTGGCTGCGGTGCGGGGCAATGGCCGGGCTCCTGCCGGGTTTGCGCCAGCCAGCGATCGATCGGCTCGCCCAGCAGGTCCAGCCGCAGCGGCAGGCTCAGATGGTCCTCGCCCGCCAGTTCCAGGTAGTGCGCACGCGCGCTGGCGGTTGCCAGTGCCCGCCCATGCCCCACCGGGATATGCCGATCGGCGTCGCCATGCAACAGCAGTACGCAGCTGCGTGTGCGCGCCAGGGCCCGTGCGACGTCGACCTGATCCAGATCCAGCGCGAGCTGCGCGTCGGCGGCGGCGATCACCGCGTCGATGTTCTGGTCGGCGTAGCGCCAGCGCGCGTACGCCGCGACCGCCTGCCCGCGCCAGCCGCTGGGCCGGCTGGCCAGCAGGTGCGGCACCATGTCGCGGATGCCGCGCCCGGCATTGGCGAAGGATTCCATCGCCACCACGCCGGCGACGCGATCCCCCAGTTTGTCGGCGGTGAACAGCGCGGTGGCCGCGCCGTAGGAGATCCCGAACAGATACAGCGGCCCCTGGACTTCGCCCTGCGGCCGCAGCGCGGCCAGCACATCGATCACGTCGTCGGATTCGCGCGTGCCGTAGCCCGCGGGTCCGCCACCGGAATGGCCGTGGTTGCGCAGATCGACGGTGATCACGCGGTAGCCGGCTTGCGCCAGCTGCAGCGACCAGGGCAGCAGCGAATCGCCATCCATCATCCAGCCGTGCAGGAGGACGATGGTGCCGCGCGGCGGCGCTGGCGTGGCGGTGGGAACGCTGAAGCTGAAGTCCACATCCAGCGCGTGCGCCGGGTCGTGGCGCTGGCCCAGGTAGCGGTAGTGCATGGCGTACTGACCGGGATCGATGGCGCGCCAGAAGATCGGCACCCGGTCGCGCGTGACCACATGGCCACTGCGGTTGGGCACCGTGGCGATGGCGGCGGCGATGCGCTCTTCGTCCAGCAACGGCGACACACCGCCGGGCGCGACCAGACGCTCGCTGAGCGAGGTGGAGGACGAAGAGCAGCCGGCCAGCCACAGGCAGGCGCAGGCCAGCAGGAGCAGGCGCGTCATGGCGATACGTCAACGGAGCAAACGGCCGGGCAGACTACGGCCTGCCCGATCCGCGCATCTACCGCACTGCGGTGACAAAACCATGACAGCCTGCAATACGTTCAGCCGCAGCAGCGTTTGCTCCGCTGTGGCTGTCACGAATCCCCAATCTCCAATCCCGGGCGGGCCAAGGCCCGCCTTACACCTCGCGCAGGGCAGTGGTGATCGGCAGCCGTGCCGCCCGCAACGCCGGGAACAGTCCACCGACCAGGCCGATGCCCAGCGCCCATTTCAGACCGCTCCACAGCAGCTCCGGCGACACCTTGAACTGGAACACCACCTGGCTGAAGTTGTTGCCCAGCGTTGACACGGTGTAGCCGTTGAACACCGCCCAGGCGATCAGCCCGCCCAGCAACCCGCCCAGCAGCGCCAGCAGCATGGTTTCCAGCATCAGCGCCATGATCACCGGCGTGCCACGGAAGCCGATCGCGCGCATCGTGGCGATCTCGCGCGCGCGCGTGGCCACTGCTGCATACATGGTGTTGAGCGCGCCGAACACCGCGCCCACCGCCATGATCGCGCCGATCACCGTGCCCAGGATGCTGATCAACCTGTTCAAGCCGCCACCCTGCTTGCCGTAGTACGCGCGGGTGGTCTCCACGTCCAGCTTGAGCCGTGGATCGGCGGCCATGGCGGCCTTGAACTGCGCGAAGCCGGGCTTGCCGGTGGTGCGCACGTTGATCGACTGGTAGGCACTGCGGTTGTAGGCGGTGGCCAGGGTCTGCGCATCGGTCCACAGCTCCGAATCGTGCGCATCGCCGGAGGCGAAGACGCCTACCACGGTCCACTGCTGGTTGCCGAGGGTGAGCGTCTTGCCCAGCTCCAGGCCACGGAACTGGTTCAGCGCGCCCTTGCCGACCACCAGTTCGCGCAAGCCCGTGTTGAAGCGGCGGCCCTGCACGATCTTGACCTTCTGGTGCACCGCCCAGGCCTGCTCGCCCACGCCACGCAACTGTGCGTTGACGTCGGTGCCATCGGAGCGCGACGCGATGTTGACCACCTGCGACAGTTCCGGCGATACCAGCGGGCGCCCGTTGGCATCGCTGGCGATACCGGGCAGGGCGCCGATCAGCGGCACCAGGTCGCGGGTGATCACCGAGTTGGTCTCCGCCTGCGAGCCGCCGCGCAAGACAATCGCGGTGGTGTCGTCGCCGGTGCTGTTGAGCGTGGCCTGGAAGCCCTGGCCCATCGCCAGCATCGCCACCAGCACGCCGACCACGCCGGCGATGCCGACCACGATCACCGAGGTGGAGCCCCAGCGCTGCGGCAGGCTGGCGATCCCGATGCGCGCTGCGGCCAGCGACAGGCGGCCGCTGCGCGTGGCCACCAGCCATAGCGCCAGTGCCACCGCGATCGCCAGTACGCCGATCCACGGCAACGCGATCCAGATTCCCAGCCCGACTGCCAGCAGCACCACCGACAGCAGGTTCGCACCACGATTCTTCCATTTGCGTTGCATCTGCGTGCTCCTGTCAGCGGCCGGCGAGGGCATCGACGATCTTCAAGCGCTGCGCGCGTAATGCCGGCAGCACACCTACCACCAGGCCGATCCCGACCATCAGGCACAGCGCCACCAGCCAGGTCTGCAGTGGCACGCTCTGGGTCGGCATCAGGCCGCCGCTGCGCGCGGACACCGCCGGGATCACCAGTGCCGCCAGGCCCATGCCGATCACGCCGCCCAGGCCGATCAGCAGCACCGATTCGAACATCACCAGGCTCAGTATCGTGCGGTCCTGGAAGCCCAGCGTCTTGAGCGTGGCCAGTTCCGGAATACGCTCGCGTACCGCCTGCGCCATGGTGTTGCCGGTCAGCAGCAACAAGGTGAAGAACACCGCCGCCATGATCGAGGTGACGATCAGGCCGATATCGGCGAACTGCTTGACGAAGGCCTGCTGGAACGCCGATTCGGTCTGCGACTTGGTTTCGTGATCCGAATTGGCCGACAGTGCGTCGATGGCCTGCGCCACGCGCGAGGCCTGGTCGGGATCGCTCAGCGTCACCGTCAGCCAGCTCACCTGGTTCTTGATGTAGTCGTTGGACTCATCGAAGTATTTCCAGTTCATCATCAACTGGCGTTCCTGGTTGGCCGCCACCGTGCGGTCCTTCATGCGGAAGATGCCGACCAGCTGCAACGGCCAGTCGTTACTGCCACCGCGCGGGAAGATGGTGGCCTGCAGCGGGATGGTGTCGCCGATCTTCCAGCCGAATTGCTTGGCCAGGGTTTCGCCCACCACTGCGCCGGTGCGCGTGGTCTGGAAGGCCTTGAGCTGGTCCTTGGGCAACTCGTACTCGCTGTAGACGTCGAAGAAGTTCGGCGCCACCGAGAAATTCGGGAAGAAGTTTTTCGGATCGCGATAGATGCCGCCGAACCACATTGCCGAGGTCACATCGCGTACGCCCGGCACGCGGCGCACCTGCTCTTCCAGGCGGATCGGCAGCGATTGGGTGATCGACAGCCGCGAGGCCACCACCAGCCGGTTCACCCCGCTGACGCTGCCGCCGGAAGTAAAGGCCACGCGCACCGAATCCAGCATGCCGAACAGCAGGAATGCCGCCACCACCGACAACAAGGTCAGCAGCGTGCGCGTCTTGCTGCGGAACAGCTGCGCCCACACCAGCGAGAGATACTTCATGGCAGCGCTCCTTCAGAGCACGAGCGGCGCATCGGCCAGCTCGCCCTTGTCCAGATGGATGGTGTGCGTGGCGTACTCGGCGGCCTTGGGATCGTGGGTCACCATGACGATGGTCTTGCCGTGTTCGCGGTTGAGTTCCTGCAGCAGGCGCAGGATTTCCTCGGCATTCTGGCGATCCAGATCGCCGGTGGGTTCGTCGCAGATCAGGAACGTCGGGTCCGACACGATGGCGCGTGCGATGGCAACGCGCTGCTGCTGACCACCGGACAGCTCGCTGGGCTTGTGGTTGCGACGTTCCTGCAGGCCGACCAGGGTGAGCGCGATCTCCGCATTGCGCTTGCGTTGCGCGGCATTGAGCGAGGTCAATAGCAGCGGCAGCTCCACATTCTTCTGTGCGGTGAGCATCGGCATCAGGTTGTAGAACTGGAACACGAAGCCCACATGGTGGCTGCGCCAGGTGGCGAGCTGGCCGCCGCTCATGCGGTCGATGCGCTCGCCCTCGATTTCGATTTCGCCACCGCTCGGGCTGTCCAGGCCGCCGATCAGATTGAGCAAGGTGGTCTTGCCCGAACCGGAGGGTCCCATCAGGGCCACGAAATCGCCGCTGGCGATCTCCAGATCGATCCCGTGCAACACCTGCACCTGCTCGGGGCCGCGTTGGTAGGTCTTGGTGATGTTGCGCAAGCTGACGAGAGCGGTCATGGCGAGTCCTGGCGAGCGAGAGAAGGAGAGGCACGGACGGTACGGCGACTGCATGAGCGGTGATGCGAATGCACGAGCGGTGTCGCAATGTGTCGAGGCGATGGAGGCGGCTCACCCGCGATCGAGGCTTCCAGGGTCGATCATCGATTGCGCAACGCTCCCGAACGAACGCTGCTTCGGTAGGGTGCCCGGCCAGACCCGGATCCAGCGCAGCGCTGTTCCCGTCGCAAGGACCGAGCACGGTCTTTCAGTGGTTCATCCATTCGTTGCTGCAGCGACGACGCATGCTCACGTCGCGAGCGCGGTGTGCTGCGCGCTGCCGCTAGGCCGTGCATCATTCGGTCGCGTCCGGTTGCGCGTCGCTCACCGTGTCGCCGTCCTTCAACGCCTGCGGCGGACTCAGCACCACGCTGTCGCCCGCGGCCAATCCGGAGAGCACCTGGCGGTCGTCGCCCATCGCCATGCCGGGGGTGACGGTCCTGGCGGCGACCCGATTCTGCTCGCCGACCACGAACGCCATGGTGCTGCCACCGCGTTCGACCAGCGCAGCAGCCGGCACGCGCACGCCCTGAGGCTTGGCGGCTTGCTGCGGTTTGGCCTGTTCGAGGAAGCTCACCCGTACGCCCATCTCCGGCACGATGCGCGCGTCCTTGACCTTGAAGGCCACCCGCACCTTCACCGTGGCCTTGCCGCGGTCGGCGGTGGGAATGATGGCGATCACCTCGCCGGGGATCTTCCAGTCCGGATAGGCATTGAGCACCGCTTCCACCGGCATCTTCGGCTGCACGCGGCCGATGTACGACTCGCCCACTTCCACTTCGATCTCCAGCGAGTCCATGTCCACGATGGTGCCGATGCCGGTGCGGGTGAAGCCGCCACCAGCAGACAGCGGAGAGACGATCTCGCCCGGCTGCGCGGCCTTGGCCGTCACCACGCCGGCGAACGGTGCACGCACCACATTGAAGTCCGAACGGATCCCGGCGATGGCCAGCTGATCGGCGGCCACCTTCACATTACGCTGTGCGTTCTGCAATTGCGCGCGCAGGGCGTCGCGCTGCGCGGCGGCCTGTTCGTACTGCGAGCGCGAGACCAGCTGCGCGCCCACCAGCGACTGCAGGCGCGTGGCATCGGCATTGGCCACGGTCAGCTGCGCCTGCATGTTGTCGACCTGGCTGCGCGCGGCCGACAGCTGCGAGGCCGACAGCGTGCGCTGCGCATCGGCATCCAGCGGGTCGAGGGTGGCCATCACCTGGCCTTCTTCCACCCGCATGCCTTCTTCGATCATCACCTGGCGCACCTTGCCGGTGACCTGGGCCGATACCGTGGCCATGCGCCGTGCCACCACGTAGCCGGACGCATCCAGCACCGAGGCACTGCTGCTGCCGGCGCTGATCGCCACCACCGGCGCGGTCTGTACCTTCAGCACCGGTGTACGGGTGAACCACCATGCCGCCGCTGCCAGCAGCAGGACGAGGACGATGGCGGCGATGATCCAGCCGGTACGTCGCGCAGGCGGCGGTGCGGCGGGGCGCTGGCGGTCGATGCGGAGTTGCTTGAGCAGATCGGCGGATGTGTTCATCGATGACCAGGACAGAGGGCTGCGCAGAATGTGACCGCCCGCAACGCGCGCCGCAAGCTGCCGGAAGTCACCAGCCGCAACGCGACGACAAATGGTCGGGACGATCGTCGCCGCGGCCGGACGCTGTGCAGCATGCGGCCGGACCCCTGCGCCCGCCAGTGACAGCTGTCATCCGCACGCCGTGACAGGCGCGACTGTGCGCGGCTGGCCTGGCCGCTCAGGCTTGTGGTGCCGCATCACCGCTGGATCTTTCCATGCACCGACCCGACCTGGATGAAAGGCACACCCGGTGGCCCCGCACTGTTCGGACGCTGGACGGGAGCGCAACCTCCGGGGACACCACCGCCCGTGCACCGGCACGTGCCCAGGCGGACGCGGCAGTGGCAGAATCGGCCGCTCGACAGGGATTCATTCCGATGCATGCAAGGCTCCCGGCCTGGCTTCGTCCGGCCGCCGATTCGCAAGTGGCCGCGCGCCTGGCGCAGGGCCAGTCGCCGTGGATGGACTGCGTGCACCTGCTGTGGTCGGCCTGGGTGTTCGTGGTGCCGGTGTTTTCGCCGCGCGGCTACGATGCGACCTGGCTGTGGTGCACGGCGCTGTCGTATCCGCTGTTCCTGCTGCTGTACGCCCGCATGCTGCTGGCGCCGCGCGGCACCTCGCATCGCTATGCCCTGGCGATGGGGGGACTCAGTGCCGTGCTGCTGCCGGTGTACGCCTCGGGCATCAGTTACTTCGTGTTCTCCTGCCTGAGCCTGCGCCCTTCCGCGCGGCATGGGTTGTGGCGGCATTTCGCGATCCTGCTACTGATGAATGCGCTGTACCTGGCCTGGGCGCGCTGGCTCGGGCTGGGTTGGCAGGCGCTGGTGTGGTTGCCGGTGTCGGTGCTGGGCATGGCCGCGGTCGGCGCGGTGTACAGCATCAACGAGCGTAAGGATGCGCTGCTGCGCTTATCGCAGGACGAGGTGCGCCGGCTGGCGGCCACCGCCGAGCGCGAACGCATCGGCCGCGATCTGCACGACCTGCTCGGCCACACCTTGTCGCTGGTGGCACTCAAATCCGATCTGGCCGCGCGGCTGATCGAGCGCGACCCACAGGCGGCGCGCGGCGAGATCGATGCGGTGGCGCAGATCTCGCGCGACGCGCTGGCGCAGGTACGCCGTGCCGTCACCGGCATCCGCGCCGCCGGGCTGGTGGCCGAATTGGCGTCCGCACGCGTGCTGTTGGACATCGACGGGATCGTGCTCGACGACCGGCTGGAGGTGCTGCCGCTGCCGTCCGAGCACGAGACCGCATTGGCACTGGTGGTGCGCGAGGCGGCGACCAATGTGCAGCGCCATGCGCAGGCCAAGCGCGTCCGCGTCAGCCTGCGTGCCGATGGTGCGCAGGCGCTGCTGGAAATCACCGACGATGGGCGCGGCGGAGTCATCGTGCCCGGCAACGGCCTGGACGGCATGCGCGCGCGCCTGCAGGCCCTGGGAGGCGGGCTGGAGGTGGAGGCGTTGCCACGTGGCATGCGTCTGCGCGCACGGGTGCCATTGCCGCCTTCGGTGTGCGCGCCGGTCGACGCGTCGCAGCCGGCCCCACTGCTGCCGTAACGCGCCGTGGCGATCGCAGCGCATGTACACGGCATGCGCCCGCGCTGGTATCGTGCGCTGCCGTGCAGGCATGCGAGCGCGAGCGATGATCCGGGTGTTGTTGGCCGAAGACCAAGCCTTGCTGCGTGGCGCGCTGGTGGCCTTGCTGGGGCTGGAAGACGATCTTGCCGTGGTCGGCAGCGCTGGCGATGGCGAGAGCGCGTGGCGCGAGCTGCAGCGGCTGCAGCCGGATGTGCTGGTCACCGATATCGAGATGCCCGGCCTGAGTGGCCTGGAGTTGGCGCAGCGTATCCAGCGCCATTCGCTGCCGGTGCGGGTCATGATCGTCACCACGTTCGCGCGCCCCGGATTCTTGCGGCGCGCGCTCGATGCCGGTGTGGCCGGCTACCTGCTCAAGGATGCGCCGGCCGAACAGCTGGTCGGCGCCCTGCGTCAGGTGCATCGCGGCGGAAGGGTGATCGATCCGCAACTGGCGGTGGATGCCTGGGTGGAAGCGGACCCGTTGAGCGAGCGCGAACGCACCGTGCTGCGCCTGGCCGGCGAAGGCCGCTCGGCCAGCGAGATCGCCCAGCAACTGCAGTTGTCGCACGGCACCGTACGCAACTATCTGTCCGAATGCATCGGCAAGCTGGGCGTGGCCAACCGCATCGAAGCCTACCGGCTGGCGCGGCAGAAAGGCTGGTTGTAGCGCCGCCCAGTCGCATGAGTGCATGCGGGCGTCGCACTCACTTTCCAGCCTCCGTCAGGCGCCAGCCCTCCGATCACCGCGCGCGGATGTGTGCGCAAGCATGCCGCCTGCGCGCGGGTACACTGCAGAACGATTCCAACCAGGGCGAGCAAACGCATGAAGTTTCTGTGGCTGTCGGGCCTGCTGCTGGTGTGCGCATTCACCGCATCTGCCGAGCAATTCAAGATCCTGGTAGCAGCCATTCCCAACCAGTATCACCACGACTATATCCCCGTTGCCAAACCGCAGTTCGAAGCGATGGCGCGCAAGCACTATGTCGAGATGGTGTGGGCATGGAATGCCAAGGCCTTCGATGGCGACCTGTCGCAATACGCCGCCATCGTGTTGCTCAACACGCCGGCCACCGAGCTGGATCCGGCCCAGCGCGCCAACTTTCAAAAGTTCGTGCGCAATGGCGGCGGCGTGGTCGCCGTGCACAAGGCGTTTGCGATCAAGCGTGGCGAATGGGAGTGGTACGACCATCTCATCGGCCGCTCGTTCCGCACCCATCCTTACCTGCAGACCGCGATGGTCGACGTGGTGGACGCCAACTTTCCGGCAACGGCCGGCCTGCCCAAACGCTGGGTGTGGAGCGACGAGTGGTACGAGTACGATCCGCCGTACAGCGACGACCTGGTCACGCTGATGACGGTGGACGAAACCACTTACGATCCCACGCTGATCTGGCCGGGCCAGGTCGCCAAGGGCATGGGCAAGCCGCATCCGGTGGCCTGGTACCACCATTTCGAAGGCGGCCGCGTGTTCGCAACGGCCCTGGGACACCAGGCCGAGGCCTACAACGATCCACGCTATCTGGATCACTTGTACGGCGGCATCTACTGGGCGGCGACCGGTAAAGGTATCGAAGCGCCTGCGCCAGCGGCCAACACAAAACAACAGCGTTAAACATTGGCCCCTTCACCTCGGGAGAAGGGAGCTAGCGCTGCAGCCGGCCATCTTCAGTGCTCCAGCAGCTCACCATCACCCCACGATCAACCACAACCGCATCAACGCGCAGACCGCTCCCCACGCGCCATGCTGGAAAACACCCCGTCGCGGCGTACCCAGGCGTGGAACAGTGCCGCGCTCAGGTGGGCCAGCACCGTCGCGAACAGCAGATACGCCAGCCAGCCATGCGCGCTGCGCAGCCAGGCATACAACGCAGGGTCGTGCGGTGCGATCGCCGGCAGGTTCGCGCCCGGCCACAGCACGATCGGGTAGCCGCCAGCCGACAGCATCGCCCAGCCGATCAGCGGCATGCCCAGCATCAAGGCATACAGCAGCCAGTGCGAGGCGATCGCGGCGGCCTTCTGCCACGCCGGCAGATCGGCGGGCAGCGGCGGCGGACGATGGCGCAAGCGGTTGATCAGGCGCAGCACCACCAGAATCAGAATCGCGATGCCCAGCGGGCGGTGCAGGTCGATCAGCCACGGCCGTTGCGTCACCGAGGCGACCATGCCCACGCCGACGAACAGCATGGTCAGGATCATCGCGGCCATCAGCCAGTGCAGCACGCGTGCGGGAAGATTGAAATGTGTCGTGCGGCTCATCGGCGTGCTCCCTGGCCGGTGGCGGCACTGCCCTGGCCGCTGGCGATCTCGCGCTCGCGGCGGTTGAACGACTGCGCATACACCGACGAGCGCGCGGCCAGGATCGGGTCGTTGGAGGCCGCCAGACCCTTGGGCAGGATCAGCGGGTCGTAATTCAGATCGCGGCACGGCCCGGCGGCCTGCGGCTGCGCATGCTCCAGGGTCAGCGTGCCGGCCACGATCTGCTTGCGGTCCTCCGGCCACGGCTGCGACGGGTCGTCCACCGGATCGCCCGGTTCGGCCACGGTCAGCACCATATCCCAGCGCAGCGGCCCCTCCGCCAGCCGTGCGTCCAGGTCGGTGGCCAGAAAATCGCCATCGGCCTGCTGGCGTTGCTGCGCGCTCAACTCCTTGAACGGGGTATGTGGGTGCATCGACCAGCGGATGTAACGCTCGCGCCCGTCGGCCGCAACCGCGCGGAACGCGTTGACGCCGTTGTATTGCGTGTTGGCCCAACTATCGGACCAGGGCGCGGTCTTGGCCCACTGCTGGAACTTGGCCGCCTCCGGATACTGCTTGCCGAAGGCCGCCAGCTTGGCCGGGTCCGGTTTGCCGGTGGCCGGGTCGGGCCGGGAGGCCACGTTCAAGGCCTGAAAACCGGCCGGCGTGGCGACCACGAAGAACGGAAAACTGTTCATGGCGGTCCGCCATTCCTGCCCGTCGTCGCTGCGCAGCAGTAGCGCCATGCTGCGTACGCGCGCCTGCCCGTCAGGGCCATGCGGATCGCCACCGCCGATGGACATACGGCCCAGCACCGGCGTACTGGGCTGGCTGAAGATGCGTGCCGACGACAGCCAGGTGGCCTTGCCGCTGGATTGGAACTGTCCGCTCACGCAGACACCTTTGGTATGCGCACGCCGGAAGCCCGGATGCGGCGGCCCGCTGGCTTCGATGGTATCGGTCATGCGCGCGGCGGTGAGCCGGTCGCCGCCGATCCAGCCCGCCGTCCAGGCGAAGGCAACGGCGAGACCGCCGGCAATGGCGGCGATGCCCAGCAACGGCAGCACCGGGCGGCGCGGACGTCGGTCGGGGGGAGGTGGCAACGTCATGGCTGGCTCCGGAAGGGTTGGATGGGGTGGGACGATGCGCAGACCCGTTGATTCCACGACCATGCATGCGTTGCGATCGGTTTGCGCAGGTAGGGAATAATCCTTCGTCCGGCGCGTCCAATGCGTGATGCCACTGCCTCGATCGCCCAGGCACGGGCTCGACGACACCAACTGTAGGCCGTGCTGCCTTGTCGCCAGGCAAGCTCAGCTTTTCTCGCCAGCTGCCGAACGAGCGCTCTGGGCATGCAGGCGCTAGGCAGACACCGCCATGCCCCATGCAGAGGCGGGTTGCGCTTCGCTCAGCCGCCGTAACGCTGCTGCAGCATCGCAAACGCCGAGCGCAGCGCCAGCGCTTCGCCGCCGGCCGGGCGCCCCGGGCGGTCGCTGTCGTTCCAGGCGTAGACGTCCAGATGCGCCCACGGCTGGCCCGGGGCCACGAAGCGTTCCAGGTAGAGCGCCGCAGTCACCGCGCCGGCCATGCGCGAACCGGCATTGGCCATGTCGGCCACATGGCTGTTGAGATAGCGCAGATATGGCCGCCACAGCGGCATGCGCCAGACCGGGTCGCGGGTCTGCTCGCCAGCATCGATCCAGGCCTGCGCCAACGCATCGTCGTTGGCGAACAACGCCGGCAGATCCGGGCCCAGCGCGATGCGTGCGGCACCGGTGAGCGTGGCGAAATCCAGGATCAGGTCAGGCTTCTGCTCGGTGGCGTAGCTCAAGGCGTCGCACAGCACCAGCCGGCCCTCGGCATCGGTGTTGTCCACTTCCACCGTGACGCCGGCGCGGGTGGTGAGTATCTCGCCGGGACGGAACGCATTCGGGCCAACCGCATTTTCCACGGCGGCGATCAGCAGGGTCAGCCGCACCGGCAACTGCTGGGCCATCACCAGGCCGGCCAGCGCCAGGGCATGCGCGGCGCCGCCCATGTCCTTCTTCATGTTGCGCATGCCGTCGGCGGGCTTGAGATCCAGCCCGCCGGTATCGAAGCACACGCCCTTGCCGACCAGCACCAGATGCGGATGCGCCGCATCGCCCCATTGCAGCTGGATCAGCCGCGGCGCGCGGTGCGAGGCGCGGCCCACCGCATGGATGGTGGGAAAGTTCTGCGCCAGCAAGGCATCGCCGACGATCGCCTCCACCTGTGCGCCGTGCGCCTGCGCCACCGCACGGGCGGCATCTTCCAACTGCTCCGGTCCCATGTCTTCGGTGGGCGTGTTGACCCAGTCGCGCACGCGCAGGCAGGCCTCGATCAGGGCCCGCGTCTGCGCCGAGGGCGTGGCCGCCAGCTCGGCCGGTGCGCGCGGCACCTTGCGGTAGCGCGCGAAGCGGTAGGCACCCAGGCCCCAGCCCAGATGCAGCAAGGCCTGTTCGGCAGCATCGAGCGGCGTGGCCAGCGTCCAGCGGCTGGCCGGCGGCAGCGTCATCGGCGCATGCGCGTAGGCGTAGGCATCGGCACGGTCGCCGATGCCGATCACGGCCCCTGCCAGTCCCTGTTCGCCAGGCAGCAGCAATACGCTGCCGGGAGCGGCATCGAACCGCTGCGCCTGCGCCCACGCCAGCACGCTGGTGGCCTGCTCGGCGCACCAGCGGCTAAACCCTTCGCGATCGAGGACATGCAGCGGTAGCGCGGCAGCGCTGGGATCGGTGAAACCGGTGAGGTGCGACATGGACATCCTTCGATGGCGCCGTGCGCCGGCGGGGTGAACTCAGGCGGGGATACAGAGGCCGTCGCGTGCGGCGTCGGGATTCGGGTACTGGGCATCCAGCCAATCGGCCAGCCCGGTCAGGCTGTCGAACTCCAGGTCCGGCCGCTGGGTCGGGTGCGGCCATGGCGCGCCGTCACGATTGATCCAGCACGCGCGCAGCCCTGCATTGAGCGCGCCCAGTACATCCATGCGGACGTGGTCGCCCACATGCAGCACCTGGGCCGGCGGTACCTCCAGGCGCGCGCAGGCCGCCAGGAAGATGCTTGCCTCCGGTTTGGCACAGCCGTGCTCGCGCGAGCCCAGCTGGAAGACGAAGTGATGCATCAGGCCGATGCGCTGCAGGTCGGCATTGCCGTTGCTGAGCGCGGCCACCGGCACGTGACGGGCGAGCCGCGCCAGCGCGTCCAGCGCATCCGGATAGCATTCCACCTGGTTGCGTGCGGCATAGAACACCTCATAGGCGGGCTCCACCAGTGCCAGATCGCCACCGCTTTCGCGCAAGGCCATTTCCAGCGTCAGCCGGCGCAATGCGCTGAGGTCGTGATGCAGCTGCGGATTGTCGGCAAAGCTGCGCTCGCGCAGTTCCCGCATCGCGTCCACCGGGAACCGCTGCGCGGTCGCCGGGCTGTGCTCGCACATCCACTCATACAACACCTGGTCGATGCGCGCACCGATCGGTGCAAACGGCCACAGCGTATCGTCGAGGTCGAGGGTGATGGCGCGGACGTGGAAGCTCATCGCAAGATTTTACGGGCTTGCGCCGGAATTGGGGAATCAGGATCGGGCAACGGCAACTGCGCGGTTGCCTCTACCAATCCCGAATGCCCAACCCCCAATCCCGGCTACTCAAGCAGCCTCGCCCAGCGCTGCATGCCTTCGACCCGGCTCAGCACCATCTTGATACACACCAGCAGCGGCACCGCCAGCAACAGGCCGACCATGCCCCAGAGCCAGCCGAACAACATCAGTGCCAGGATCAGCATCAGCGGCGAAATCGCCATGCGGCGGCCCAGCACGATCGGAGTGACCACCTGTCCTTCGATCGTATGCAACGCCAGATACAGGATCGCCGGCAGCAGCGAGGAGACCGTGCTGCGGAATTCCACGAATCCCATCAGCAGCATCAGCATCACCCCGATCAAGGGGCCGACATAGGGCGCGAAGTTGAGCAGCGCCACCACCGTGCCCCACAACAGCGCCTCGGGCAGCGGGATCTTCAGCACGTACAGGATCCCGGCGAACACCAGGCCCACCAGCGTATTGATCACGCTGATGGTGAGCACATAGCGCGACACCTCGCGCTCAATGTCCAGCATGATCTCGGTGGTGAAGCGTTGCTGCTGCCGGTTGGGCAGCAGGGCGATCGCATGCCGCTGCAGGCTTTCGCCATAGACCATGAAGAAAAAGGTCAGCAGTACCACCGCCAGCACCGAAGCAGCGAGCTTGGGCATGCGCACCAGCGCCTTGTACGGGTCGTCCAGTTGGGTGCGCACGATCTGCACGCCGCGTTGCTGGCCGCCGCCGGCAGCACGGGCAAAGTTTTCTGCGGCCTGGTTGGCCTGCATCACCGGTTTGGTGAAATCACGCACGTCGCGCGCGATCTGGCGCATCTGCCGCGGCGCCTGCTGCACCCATTCCGATGCCGGCCCAGCCAGTTGCACTGCCAACGCAGCAGTGGCGGCAAGTCCCAGGCACAGCACCAGCAATGCACCCAGGAAACGCGGGATGTACAGCTTGCGCAGTCCACGCAGGATGGGATTGCCGATCAGCGCGAAGAAAGCGGCCAGCATGATCGGCAGGATGATGGTCTGCGCTGCCCATAGCGTGTAACCGACCGCCAGGGTCGCCAGCACGACCAGTGAAGCGGGTGCGCGGGGGCGCGGCGCCGGCGGTGGCGGCAGTGGATCTGCCGGTGCGGCAGGGTCCAGCGAATCGACGGAAAGAGACATGCGCACCCTGGCGGCGGACTGGCATGCTGCCAGCGGAGCGTCATTATCGGCACATTGCGTCAACGGCGCGCACAGGAACCGTGCGTTCGATGTCACCGTGCGACCGGCCGGCGGTCCCGGCGACTGCCGTCACCAGAACCCCACTATCGCGCTGACTCAGGCCGCGCGTTCCACCGGCACCTGCACCACCGTCACCGGTGGATCGGCCGCCACTTCTTCGGCATTGTCGGCAGCGCGCTCGGCCTGTTCGGAGGCCTCCTGCGCACGGTGCGCGGTAAACAGTGCGGAGATCGTGCTGATCATCTGCAGAATCTTGGGAATGCCTCCCAGCTTGCCGGCGATGCTGCCCAGCGCGGCCTGCGGCTCGTTGCGACCAGTGACAAAGCCCAGCCCGAAGCCGACCGTGAGAATCCGTAGCGGCGACCACCCGGCCCGCCAGGTCTGCCGTAATTCGCCCCAGTGCGCGCGCGTCTCCTGCGCTCGGCCCTCGACCAGAAATTCAGCGCGCTCCACGCGCTGACGCAAGGTGCCGAATTTCATGCGCGTCCTCCACTGGCATGCGACGCGTTTGCGTCCTCATCGCCGCTGTCGTCAAAAATGCCCAGCTTGATCAACTGCCGCCGCGTGGCGTTCATGCCGGTGTGGTCGAAATAGAAGAACACGCGCCACGCCGCGATGCCGGTCACCAACAGGCTGGCAAGTGCAGTGAAGAACATCGCCTGGAACCACGACAGCCCCGCGCGCTGCAGCAATGCAATGATCGCCCCGGCAAGCAACAGCCACGACGACGCACCGAACACCACCGCCACGCAGGCCCAGGCCAGGCCACGGCCAAAGGCGCTGCGCGCCAACTGCAGGTCGGCCGACACCAGCCGGCGCAACGCGCGGCTGGTGTCCTTGGCCGAACCCAGGGTGGCGCGGCCAGCAGCGCCAACTGCGCGAACGCTCTCGTCCAGCCCCGGCGTCGTCTCGCGCGCGTCCGGCGCGTCGGCCCCGGCGGCTGTGGAAGCCTGATCGCTCACGGCTTAGTTGTCGTTGCTGCGTGCCAGCTTGGCGATCACCCAGCCAGCGGCGAATGCCACGCCGAAAGCGGCCAGCGGACGTTCGCGGATCAGATCGGTGGCGCTATCGAGCAAATCGTTGCCCTTGGCGACCAGGACGTCCATCTGCTCCTTGGCTGCGGCGCCGCTGAACTCGGCAGCGGCCATGCCGGCCAGGGCGGTATCGGACAGCTCGGCCTTGACGTTGGCTCGACCGAGCTTGAGTTCGTCGCCGGCGGCGCTGGTCGCGCCCTTGACGGCTTCGCCGGCGGCGCTGGCAGCGGACTTCAGGTGGCTGCCGGCTTCGCTCAGGTTTTCCTTCAGCTGTTCGGTATTGGTGGGGCTCATGTGGTATCTCCTTCAGTCGTTGATGGCAGCCGCCACTCGCGTGGGGTCGTGCGGTAGCAATAGCATCGGGGGGGTGTAGGAGGTGTTAGTGGGATCGGCGGCGGCTGCACATGCCGTCAACGCATCAGTGCGTCGTACTGCGCATTGCCGCGCAGGATCCGTACCACCAGCTGCTGCGGTTTGCGCTGGAAGTTGGCGCGCCAGGTGGCCAGGTCGGCGACCTCGCCCACGCTGCTGGCCACGATCACATCGCCGGACACCAGGCCGTTGGCGGCAGCGCGTCCGCCGCGTTTGACCTCGCTGACCATGACCCCGGTAATGCCGGATTGGCGCAGCGATTCGGGCAGGTCGGTGAACGTGGCGCCGCCCAGCCGCGGGTCCAGCATGTCGCCGGTGACCGTACGGTCCTGCTCCGTCAAGGTGGCCCTGAGCTTGAGCGGTTTGCCATCGCGACGGATGTCCAGCGTCACCGCACTGCCGACCGCCTGCAGGCCTTCGTAGTTATGCAGCGCTTCGGCGCTGTCCACGCGCTGGTCGTTGGCAGCCACCACCACATCGCCCGGCTGCACGCCGGCGGCAGCGGCGGCCGACCTCGGCAGCACGCGCGTCACCAAGGCGCCGCGTTGCGATTCCAGCCCCAGGCCCTGGGACATCTGCACAGTGAGGTTCTGGGTCTCCAGGCCCAGCGTGCCGCGCACGACCACGCCCTTGGTCACCAACTGCTCGACCACGCTGCGCGCCAGGTTGGATGGAATCGCCAGGCCCAGGCCGATGTTGCCGGCCATGCTGCCCTGCGGATTGAAGCTGGCGGTATTGATGCCCACCAGTTGCCCTTGCAGGTTCACCAGTGCGCCGCCGGAATTGCCGGGATTGATCGATGCATCGGTCTGGATGAAGTTCTGATAGCCCAGCCCGCGGATGCCGCTGCGACCCACCGCCGAAACGATACCGGAGGTGACGGTCTGGCTGAAACCGAACGGATTGCCGATCGCCACCACGAAGTCGCCGACACGCAGCTGGTTGCTGTCGGCCAATTTGATGTCGGTGAGCTTGTCGGCCTTGATGCGGATCAGCGCGATATCGGTGTCGGCGTCGGATCCGATGAACTCGGCCTTGACCGTGCGACCGTCGCCGAGCGTGACCTGCACATCGTCCGCATTCTCGATGACATGGTGGTTGGTCAGTACATAGCCCTTTTGCGCATCGATGATCACGCCCGAGCCGAGCGATTCGTTGATGCGGTCCTGCGGTATCTCCGGAAACAGCCGGCGCAGGATCGGATCGTTGAAGAAGGGATTGCGTACGCGCACCACCTGCTTGGTGTTGACGCTGACCACTGCCGGCATCGCCTGCTGCAACATCGGCGCCAGCGAGGGCACCGGTTGTCCGGCGACGGCAGCCGGCAATGCGGCCGCCGCCGGCAAGCTAAAGGTGGCGTTGCCGGAAGGCGTGGCTTCGGCACGGTTGTCCAGCCAGGCATTGATGCCGGTTGCGGCGAAGCCGCCGAACGCAGCGGCCAGGGAAAGCGTAAGCAAGGTGGGAAGCGGTCGCATGGAACGGATTCCGGGGTTGCGCGGTGGA
The DNA here is from genome assembly GCF_020783795.1 of Xanthomonas sp. NCPPB 1067. Classification (NCBI taxonomy): domain Bacteria; kingdom Pseudomonadati; phylum Pseudomonadota; class Gammaproteobacteria; order Lysobacterales; family Lysobacteraceae; genus Xanthomonas; species Xanthomonas sp. NCPPB 1067. The sequence continues at coordinate 59,806 of NZ_JAJGQG010000012.1, read as the reverse complement.
AAAGGAATAGGGTGTCTGACTGCGTAAATCAAGCTGAACGAGAGTGCCAGTCGGCAATTTAACTGCCGGTGAAAGCGTCCTGCGGCGGGGGATGCGGTTGCGTTGACAGCCCGTGTGGCCCGGCGTAGCGTCCGCTTCATCCGATGCCTGTTCAGCATATGCATGCTCGCCCGCATCGCCCGCGTTTTTCGCACTGATGCCCTGAAGGAGGGTCTATGAGCAACGGCAATGGTGTGACGGCAACCCTGTCCGACGCCGTCGAGAGCGTAAAGAGCAGCGCAACCGAACTGACCGAGACTCTCGCCAGCAGCACCAGCGAAGCGGTGAGCACTGCGCAGGAAGCGGCAGGCGCAGCGGTGGAAGAGGTCAAGACGCGGGTCGCAAGGGCACGCAAGGCGGTGGTCCAGGCCGAGCAGCGGGTGGTCGAGAAGGCCGGCGAAGCGGCCGGCGCCGTCAAGCGCAGCGTCGCCAGGACCAAGCGCTCGCTGGGCGCGACCAAGGACGCTGCCAGGGACAAGCTGGTTGCCACCAAGGACGCTGCCAAGCAGAAGCTGGTTTCGACCACGGACGCTGCCAAGCAGAAGCTGAGCAAGACCAGTGCCGCAGCCAAGAAGAAGATTGCGGCCACCAAGGCCAATACCAGGCAGAAGCTGGAGACTGCCAAGGCCAACGCCAAGGCCGAAGCGGCCGCACTGACGGCCAAGACCGCGGCCAGGAAAGCCGCGCGCAAGACTGCGGTGGCGACGGTGGGTGCGCGCACGGCGGCCAAGAAGGCGGCCGCCAAATCGGCAGCGGTCAAGACCCCGGCGGCAAAGAGCCCCGCCAAGAAGACGCCAGTGGCCAAGCAGACCGCCACCAGGCAGGCGGCGATCAAGAAAGCACCGCTGAAGAAAACGGCGACCAAGACCGCCTTGAAGAAAGCCGCCAAGGTGACCAAGACCCCGGCAACGCGTGCGGTGGCCAAGACCACCGCCGCCCGCAAGGCCGTGGGCAAGAAGGCCGCCAAGCGGGTCACGCGCTGAGGCGTCGTGCCATCGGGCGTGCCGCAGGCGGCATCTCAAAAAACCGGCGCTGTTCGCACAGCGCCGGTTTTTTTTTGGACGAGGGAGATGAATGCGCTGCGGCGGACCGACATCTTCGCAGAGCAAAAACATCAGCCATCGCGTCGTTACCGACGTGCTTTTTCAGCGGAAGAATCGAACTGAGGGCAACCCACGGTGCTCGCCGTTGTAGCGATGATGCAGCGCGCAGCGCGTCACCTCATCCGCCCTTGCGGGGCACCTTCTCCTGGCGGGAGAAGGGAGCAGCACCGTTGCGACACCACGATTCCCGATTCCCACCTACTCCAGCCCCTCGACCAACTGCTCGGCACCCTTGCGAATCCCTGCCTTTGCAGCGTCATAGGCGCCCAGGCTGGCCTTGATGTTCATGGCACTTGGGTACTGCTTTTCGACATACGCAGCGAGCAGGCGATCGGTCTGCGCGTCGAAGATCTCCACCGCGTAGCTCACCGAGCCGGAGAATGCGCCTTGCTTGCCGCGTGCGGCCTGCACCACGTTGTAGGAGCCGCCGCCCAGGTCCACCTTCATCAAGGTTCCCAGTACGCGTTTGCTGGGCTTTGCGCCGGTCAGGGTCATGCGTATCCGCAAGGTGTCGCGGTCGGCCGAAAGCGTGGGGCGCCAGCGCCGCGCGATGGCGTTGCCGAAGTGCTGCTGCATCTCATCGGCGAGCATGCGCTTGTCCTGCTCGGGCACGTTTTCGAACTGCGCATCCGGGCCGCGGTAGATGGCGACCGGCTCGATGATGGCGGCGCGATAGCGCGACCAATCCACCTCGCTCTGGTAGGCATACGGCATGCGATTGCCACGGCTGCCGTCGTGCGGGCGCAGATAGCTGGACGAGGCCAATTGGCGGTAAGGCATCGGGCCGGTGCTGGCGCAGCCGAACAGGGTCAGGCCGACGAGGGCGAGCGTGCAGCAACGAATGAGACGCTGGGACATGATGACGAGCCTGTGGGAAAAATCGAACGGGGGCGGGCGCCAGCGGTGCGGATGCCGGCTTCAGTGCAGCAGCGCATAGACCAGGATCAACGCAAAGGCGATGCCCGACGCGGCCAATAGCCCGCCGTGCGTGGCCCAGCGCTGCAGGCGGCGCTGCTTGCGCGCGCTGCGGATGTCCGGCAGCGCGCACCAGACGTCGCGGTTACGGATGCCGATGCGGCCGCAGCGCAAATCCGCCAATGACAGTGGATCGCCGGCAGTGGCGATCGGGTTGTCGTTGGCCGTCCTGTGCAGCGTCGACAGCGCCGGACCGGAACCTGCGATTGGGGTGGGACGGGGCGAGTGCATCATCACCAGGCATCCTGGATGCTTGCGGTAACTGCACTCTAGACAGACAGGTTTGGGAACTTATTGGATATGGCCGGCATGCGCGCCGTGTGCGTGGCGGGTTCAGCGCGCGGTGGGGCTACTGTCGCCGGCAAATACCACGCGCACGCAGAAGCCGCGCCCATCGTTGCCCTCGCCGGTCTCGATCGTTGCGCCATGCAGGCGGGCAATGCCCGCCACCAGCGAGAGCCCAATGCCGCTGCCCTGCACTTGGCTGCCTGGCACGCGGTAGAACCGCTCGAACACGGAGACGTGCGCCACCTCCGGCACACCGGGACCGTCGTCGCTGACCTGCACGAACGGATGCAGAATGTCGGCGCGCAGGCAATAGCCGCAACTCACCTCCACCAGGCCGCGTATGCGTCCGTAGCGGATGGCGTTGTCGACCAGATTGCGGATCAGGATGCCGACCGCATCCACATCGCAGCGCAGCAGGCAGGGCGCGGCCGCGATGCGCAGACCAATCTCGCGTGCGTGGGCTTGCACGCTGAATTCGTCGACCACATGCGAGATCAATTCCCCCATCTCCACGCGTTGATACGCCGTCGAGCTGATGCCGGCATCCAGCCGTGCCAGGTCCAGTAACTGCTCGGCCAGCCGATTGCTGCGACGCGCGGTTTCCAGCAACCGCTGCAGCGCTGCGTCCTTGGCCTGTAGCGTGGGGGCGCGCAGTGCCACTTCTGCATAGGTGTGCAGCGCCGAGAGCGGTGTCCGTAGTTCGTGCGCGGCATCGGCGACGAAGTCGCGCTCGGCCTGCACGGCCTTTTCCAGGCGGGCCAGCAGGGTGTTGAACGCATCGATCAGCGGACGGATCTCGTCCGGCACCCGATCCAGCGGTACCGGCTCGGTGTCCAGGCCGGTGCGTTGTGCAATCGCGGCCGACACGCTGTGCAACGGCCTCAACGACGTGCGCACCGCCCACCACACCAGCAGGCCAAGGATGCCCAGCTGCAGCGTGTTGAGCACCATTGCAATCAGCGTCTGTTTGAAGCTCATGCGCGAGGAGACATCGTCGTCCAGTGCGGCCGTGTTGGCCTCGGCAGGAGGTGCTGCGGGTCTGTCGAAGCGGTGTTGCAAGGTGTCGGGCAGCACGCTGACCAACTGATCGCCAAGCAGGTTGAGTTCCTGTTCGAACATGCTGTGATGTCCCTGGGTGACCAGGGCGACCAGGATCCACAGCGAGGTAGACCAGCTCAGCAGGACGATGGCGGCCAGCGCCGCCAGCATGCGCGCCTGCAGAGACCTCATTCCGGTGCCTTGCCGATCATGTAGCCCTGGCCATAGACGGTGGAAATGAGTTCGTCACCGAGTTTGCGCCGCAGCTGGTGCACATAGACCGCGATCATGTTGCTGCCGCCCTCCGAGGGGCCGCCATACACGGCTTCTTCCAACTGGTCCTTGGTGACCACCCGCCCGGCGCGCTCCATCAGTGCCAGCAGCAGGCGGTACTCGTGCACGCTCAGCGCTACCCATTTGCCGGCCTTGGTGACCTTGCAGCTGCTCGGGTCCACGCTGACATCGCCCTGGCCGAGCAGTGGCACCACCCGGCCCTGGCTGCGCCGGATGACCGCGCGCAGCCGCGCCATCAGTTCATCGAACTGGAACGGCTTGACCAGGTAGTCGTCGGCGCCGGCATCCAGGCCGCGGATGCGGTCGGTGAGCTGTCCGCGTGCAGTCAGCGCGATGACCGCGGTGGCGTCGTAGTGGCCACGCAGGAAGCGCAGGACCGCCAGCCCGGATTCGCCAGGCAGACCGATGTCCAGCAGTACCGCGGTGTAGCGGTGATCCACCAGCGCGGTCTTGGCTGCGCTGGCGTTGTCGACGTGATCGATGGTCCAGCGTTGCTGGCGCACACCCTCGCAGATGGCATTGGCCAGCATGGTGTCGTCTTCGACCAGAAGCAGGTGCATGAAAATTCCGCCGCGTATGGGGCCGGTCCGAGATACGCACCATTGTCGGAGATGGTCGTTAGTCAAACATTAGTGCATGTTCGCCCGCCGAGCGGCGCTGCGGCTGTGCAGGCTCTGGCTGGCCCGCGCTGGGCAGATGGCCGGGACCGGAGCTCAGCGCTGCAGGATGGCGCGCAGGGCCGCGTCCAGCCGTGGGTACTGGAAGCCAAATCCTGCATCGAGCGCGCGCTGCGGCAGCACACGCTGGCTGATCAGCAGCAGCCCGGCCATCTCGCCGAACCCCAGCCGCAGCAGCGCGGCCGGCAGCGTCAGCAGCGCCGGGCGATGCAGCACCTCGGCCAGCGTGTGGGCGAACTGCGCATTGGTGACCGGGTTGGGTGCGGTGGCGTTGTAGGCACCGGCCTGCCCGTGCTGCAGCAACCAGACCAGCAGCGCCACCATGTCGGCGCGATGGATCCAGCTCATCCAGTGGCGGCCGTCGCCGAACGGCCCGCCGCCGCCGAGCCGGAATGCCGGCAGCATGCGCGCCAATGCACCTCCGTCGCGGTCCAGGACGATACCGGTACGTACCCAGCTCACCCGCGGACCCAGCGCGGCGATCCGCGCCGCTTCGCTTTCCCAATCGCGGCACAGCACCGCCGCAAAGTCGTCGCCTGCGCCATCGGCTTCGGTCAGCACGGTGTCGCCACGCTCGCCGTAATACCCCACCGCCGAGCCGGAGATCAGCACCGCCGGGCGCTGCGCCTGGGGCTGGTGCGCGATCCAGTCGTGCAGCAGGCGCGTGGTGCCCAGCCGCGACGCGCGGAAGCGTTGCTTGCGCGTATCGCTCCAGCGGCCGGCAGCCAACGGTTCGCCGGCCAGATTGATGACCGCATCGGCCTGCACGCCATCCAGGCTGTCCACGGCAGTGATGCCAGGCACGTGGCGCTGGGCTCGGCTTACATCACGGGTCAGCACGCTGACCTGGTGGCCGTCACCCAGCAAGGTGGGGCACAGGGCCTGGCCGATGAAGCCGGTGCCACCGGTGATGAGCAAACGCATGCGCAGGTCCTGGGCGGGTCGATGCTGCACCATAGGCCACGGCGGACACAGGCAGAGTGAAGCCGGCGATCAGGGCCGCTGCATGGGCGGTGTGCAGCGACGGGATAACGTCGATGCCACTGCCCTGTCGGCAGGTTGCGATATCGGGGCATTGCGCCAGGACGTACGCGCGCCGGCCAGGCGGGGCGCGCGTCGATCGACAGCGTACGAGGCGGGTTACCTCGAAGAAGACACCGCATGCGCGCGTTCGAAGTGCGCCGAGACCGCGCGGCGGGTCTCCTCCAGGTGTTGTTTGACGGGTGCGCTTTCTGCGGCCGGCAGCAGTTCGGCATCGATGATCTTGATGGTGTCGCCGTGGTCGCTGACCATGGTGCGCATGAAGGCATTGCGGTAGGCATCCTTGCCATCGGGCAAGGTGAGTGTCTTGGCCAGCGCATCCACGGCCGCCTTGCCCTTGGCGCGTACCGCTTCGGCACGGGGGCTGTCGGTTGCACCCAGCGCCTTGGTCTTCTCCAGGTTGGCCTGGTGATCGTGCAGCATCTGCTCGGCGAATGGCCCGGTGGCTCCGCCCAGATCCTGTTCGATGGCTTGCTTGGCCAGGGCGATTTCGCTTTCGTCGATGGCGGCCAGCACGCCCAGCGCGCCGGCATCGCCTTTGGCCAGCTCGGTCGCGCCGCTACCGGATACGGGCGCAGCGGTTGGCTCGGGCGAGACCGCCGGGGCGGTGCGCGAGGCATCGCCGCCGGGGCGGTCGCAGCCGACAAGGAACAGGGCGGTCAACAGCGAAGCAGTAGCAAGAGTGGATTTCATGGATGTCCTGGGTGCGCCGGGATCTGCCGGCGGTGGAATGCAAAGGAGCCGCAATGCGGCTCCGGGAGTGCCTCGGTCAGGCCCACTGCGGTTGGGCAATGGGGCCAACGCTCAAGGGTCTGGGTGGTGTTCGTACCGCATCCTGCGCAGTGCGGCATTGGCGCGCCATGCGTGCGGTGCGCTCGCGAATCAGGGCGTGCTCGCTGTTGGGCGCGCTACCGAGCAGGCTGGCGACGTGGAAGCCAAGGATTTCCTCCGCGCGGTCGCCCTGGTCGCTGATGATGTGCGGCACCAGCCGCTCCAGTCGTTCCAGCTCCTGCTGCACTTGGTACGGGGTTTTCATGACGATCTCCATTGAGTAACGGGTCTTGCTCACCACAATCCAACGCTTGCATGTTCAGCTGTTGCGTGTGCTCAAGCGTTGCCAGCAGTCGGTCGCCAACTGTTCGTAGTTGGATTGCGTGCTGGACGAAATGAAATGATGTTCCAGACGGTCGCGAAACAGACGCAGCCGTTCCTGGTCGCTGGAACGCGGCGCCTGCAGATAGATATCGCAGGCCATCTTGACCACAGGGGATAACTCACTGAACTTGCCTGTCCCCAGATTGCCTTGGGCATGTCGCGCCTGCCAGTGCGCGATTTCAGCTTGGACATCGATGACGGATGGATCTCTGCTCATGGCTTGGGGTGTTCCGACGTAAACAAACTTGACCTGCAGGGTAACTGCGGGTATGTCAACGGATGATCATCGAACGCGACTACAACGCCATGAGCTGGCCTTGCGTGCTTAACTAGTCAGATTTCTTTTCGCCGTCATACGGTGGGTGCGCGCGTAGCCCGTGCGTAAGACACCGGCACACCACACGCGTATGGCCAGGCTGCCGCCGGTCGATGACTCTGTGCGGATATGGCGTGCGACGCCGCAATTTACGGAAGATTCTGAACCACTCCACACCTGTGTAACGTGCATTCGTTAAGGTAGGCACGGACGTAATGGAGAGAGTAAACAGGATGCAGGACAGCGAAAGCAGTCGTCGTAAGCCGCAGGAAGCAAGCGGTACGCCCGAGGCCCGGGTGTGGTGGCATGCCTTGCTGGAGCTGAGGGGCGGGCGTGTGATCCTCAGTCTGATCGTCGTCGCCATCATCGTGCTGGGCTTGTATCTGGCGTTGAAGTAGAGCTGCGACAGCATTGCGTTGCGATCGGTGGCGAGGCCGGTAGGTTCCACCTTCCATCTCGCTGCAGGAGTCACTCGACATCAACGTTGCCGACCACCGGGTCGCGCAATGAAATGGGCCCCTTAGGGCCCGTCTCAGTCAGTGCTATTGCAGGTCAGCGGATGTCACATGCGCGTGTCGCTGGGATAACGGCGCGATGCTTCATCGTGACGATCCGAATCGAATGCCTCGCGCACGGCATGCTTGGCCTTTTCCCAACTCAGGCGCGAATTGGCCTTGAACCGATCCCAGCCATCGCCAAGATCGCGTTCCAGGCGATCGTCCCACTGGCGACCGACGTGCAGCTGGCGCGCCTGCATGCCATAACGGTAGGCCGGACGATAGTCGTCGTAGGAGTAGTCGGCGTCGCGGTAGCTGGCGCTATCGAGCCGATCCGAGTAATGCACATCGCCGTCGCGGTAGACGGTATGGGTACGATCGGCGCGTTCCCAGGCGTCGCGTGCGGCCAGGCGGGCATCGTCCCACTCCAGGCGCGACTGACCGCGGTTGCGCGGCCATTCGCCGGCCAACGTGGCCTCGGTCTCTTCCCAGGTGCTGGTAGGGCGCGTTTCCCGCGCCTGCAGGCCGAAGCCATAGACGGTTGCATAGTCGCGATCGTAATCGGTGCCCTCTTTGTAGTACGGGCGATTGCGGTGTTCCTGGCGCCAATATTCGGCTTCCACCGTGGGATCCAGGCGCTCGGCCACTCCCTTGCCTGCGGCAGCACCGGCGACCACGCCCGCCGCAGCGCCGATCAAGGTGCCGAGCGGACCGAACACGGTGCCCGCCAACGCGCCTGCAGCGGCGCCGCCGGCGATACCGCCGACGCCGACGCCGACCGGATGCGAGCCAGGCGTCCCGGTGATCGGATCACGATTCAAATCCTGTGCCTCAGCCTTGCGTTCCTGCTTGTCGAGATTCGTCATATCGCCTCCGGCTTGCTTGTCTGATTGGATGCGTCCTGGCGGTGCAGGCCACGATGTGGAGCAACCTTGGCGAGGCCGGAGTGAAACGCATGTGCGCGGATGTGAGCGGCTCCGCGACATGGCTGAACTGCTTACACACGCGTGCGGATGGGTCCGCCTGAGATGTCAGAACAAGCAAGGGCCGCAGGCGCGGCCCTCGCTTACCCCTTGATACAGACCACCTGGCGCAAGGTGTGCACCACTTCGACCAGATCCTGTTGTGCGGCCATGACTGCATCGATCGACTTGTAGGCTGCCGGCGATTCGTCGATCACCGCGGCATCCTTGCGGCACTCCACATGTGCGGTGGCCTCGCGGTGCTGCGCCAGCGTGATCTGTGCACGCGCGGCCGTCCTGCTCATCACCCGTCCGGCGCCATGACTGCAGCTGTGGAAGCTCTCCGCATTGCCCAGCCCACGCACGATGTAGCTGCGCGTGCCCATGCTGCCCGGAATGATGCCCAGCTCGCCCGCACGGGCACTGACCGCGCCCTTGCGGGTGATCAGCAGCTCTTCGCCGTGATGCGTTTCCTTCTGCACGTAGTTGTGGTGACAGTTGACCGCCAGCTTTTCCAGCTGGAACCTGGGCAGGCGGTGACGCATCTCGGCCAGCACCCGCGCCATCATCGCTTCGCGATTCTCGCGGGCGTAGTCCTGCGCCCACGACACCGCTTCCACATACTCGTCGAACAAGGGCTCGCCCTGCAGGAAGAACGCCAGGTCCTTGTCGGGCAGGTGGAAGCCCAGCACACGATGGGCCAACTGCTCGCGTGCGCGCTCGATGAAGTAGGTGCCGATCAGGTTGCCGGTCCCGCGCGAGCCGCTGTGCAACATCACCCACACCGCATCGGTCTCGTCCAGGCAGATCTCGATGAAGTGATTGCCACCGCCCAGGGTACCGATCTGGCATTCCAGCTTGTCGGTACGGATGCGCCGGTGCTGCTGTTTGATCGCGTCCAGCCTCTGTACCAGCCCGGATTGCGCAATGCGGGTCTGGATGCTGTCGGGCAGCGAGCGATGCTCGCCGCCCCGCCCGTTGCCCACCGGTACGCTGCGTTCGATGCTGGAGCGCAGCTGCGCCAGGCTGTCCGGCAGGTCGCTGGCGCGCAAGGTGGTACGTACCGCAGCCATGCCGCAGCCGATGTCCACGCCAACCGCTGCCGGGATGATGGCGCCACGGGTCGGGATCACCGAGCCTACGGTGGCTCCCTTGCCCAGGTGTACGTCGGGCATCACCGCCACCCACGGGCCGACGAACGGAACCGCGGCGATGTTGCGCAACTGTGCATGCGCCTGCGCCTCCAGTGGCACGCCGCGTACCCAACCCTTGATTGGCGTGGCGCTGCCCTCGGCATGCAGGAATTCGAAGTGTTGTGAAGTACTCATTGTTCATTCCCTTGCGCAGGCGTGCGGCGGTTCCCCGGCGCACGCCTGCATGACTATCGGATCGTCACCAATTGCTTCAGTACGCCGTCCAGGCCGCCGAACACGGTGAGCTTGTCGATCTTCTCGGTGACCTTTTCCAGCGCCTCCAGCTCCTTCAACCGCATCAGTACCGGGCTTTCGTCGATCAGCCTGGCAGTGTTGAGCAGCGAGCGGGTGGCGTTGGCTTCTTCGCGGCGGCGGATGACGTTGGCTTGCGCCTGCTTCTCCGCCTGCACCACCGCGTTGAGGATCTCGCGCATTTCGCCCGGCAGGATCACGTCCTTGACCCCGACGCCCAGCACCTCGATGCCGAAGCCGCCGAGGCTGCCACGCACGTAGCCGAAGATGTCGGCATCCAGTGATGCCTTGTCGCCCAGCAACTCGTCCAGCGTCTTGGCCGCCACCGCGCGCCGCAAACCGTACTGCAGCTCGCGGTAGAGGTAGTCGCCGGCCTTGGTCACCCGCGTGCGCATTGCCACCGCATCGGTGACGCGCATGCTGGCCGCCAGGTTCACGCGCAGCGACACCTTGTCGCGCGTGAGCAGTTCCTGCCCGGAGACTTCGACCGACTGCACGCGCAGATCGACCACGTCGGTGACGACGTTCTTCTGGAAGTTCCAGAACGCATACGCGCCGGGCCCGAACGGAGCCATGAGCTTGCCGTCGACGAAAACCAGCCCCAGCGATTCGGCGGGAACCTCCATGCCGATCGCCACGCGCGACAGGATGCCGAGCTGGCGCAGGCGGCGCTGCACGTCGGTGGGCACCTGCAGCCCATCGCCGAGCGGCAGCGGCTGCACCTCGATCGCCGCGGCGCCGCGCCAGTACAGCGTCCGCGTTCCCGGCGCCAGCACCTCATCGAGCTTGCCGTTGCGGATCAGCAGGCCAACCTGCGCGGTGCCGATGTCGGCCAGCACGCAGTGCTGGGCCAATGTGGCGCCCAGGGTAGCGATCAACATGTCCGCCTCGCGGCCGACGTGATTGCCGTTGCCGGTGGCGTGCACGGTGATGTCGGTGCGACCCAACGGGTCGAACATGCGGTAGACGCCGGGTTCGAGCACGCGCTCGAAACGACGGTTGCGATACACCAGGCCGCGCTCGCCGTCACCGATCACGACCCTCTTGGTCCAGAACATGGCATTGCTCCTTGGTTTGGCTCTGGTGGTCCGATCCGTGGAATACGGCCCCGCCATCCGGATCGGACAATCGCGAGGTCGGTGCCGATGCAACGCGGCGTAAGAAGGTGGAAACGCCCGTCACGGCCGCGCAGCGGAAGCGCGGCGCGCTGTCGGTGCATGCCACCGCGTTGGGCCTGCCGGCGCGATCCAATGCGACGGCGGGTCGGCGGCGGGGCAGGGCACGTCCAGGGCGCAGGCCCGGCGACGCTGCCGCTGCCGCGTGCGATCGAGCGATGCACTGCTCTCGCGCAACCCGGCAAGGGCGTTTCCTGATGGGACTTGCGTCCCGTGCTGCATGACGTGACAGGTCATGGTTGGAGCGGGAGTCGAACCCGCGACCGACAGATTAAGAATCTGCTGCTCTAACCGTCTGAGCTATCCAGTGGGGGTATGCCGGAATCGAACCGGCCCTGCGGATTGCGCCGCTACTCCTCCAGGAGCCGTACCCAAGACAGAAACATCGGAAAGAGTTCGGTATACGCCACGGCATGGCCGCGCGCACCGGCTGGATAAATACCAGGCCGCTGAATTTTCTTCGCAATGATTCCGATCACCGTTTTATTCAAACGGTAATTCGATAAGTGCATGACCACGTGCCGCCCGTGCCCGAAACCTGGGCACAGCGCTTTCGCGCCTCGCGGCATGACAACATCCCTGTTGTCGGGCAATCCATGCCCGGGTTTCCGTCATGGTCATTCACAGGGGCGGGACGAACGCGCAACGAAAAACGCCCCCGGATGCAGCATCCGAGGGCGTTCGCGTGCCTCGGAGATCGGGTGGCCGATCTCCTTGAATCAGGACATCAGCCGGTCGTGGTGCGCAGATCGCGCTTGGACATGCGTGCAATCGCTGCAGCGCGTGGAGCGCCGGGCAGTCGATCGAACGTGGTGAGGTGGCTGGTGTGCATGAAAATCAATCGGTTTGGATGCAGGCGTCGCTGCGTAGGGCGCGAACATTACCTGTTTGATTTTTATTATGCAAGCACTTTATGAAAAATAATCGATGATTTTTCGATGGCACGAGAAATCCACAGCGGCGACTGGCGACTGAATGGATGCGTTAGATAATCTCGACGATGTATCCGGATTGAAAATATGCGTTACGCACGCCACGCCGACGAGCAGCGCATGAGCATGCGTTGCGAAAGTGTTGCACGCGACGCGGGTCATGCCGGCATGCAGGATCCAGCGTCGCCGCCGCCACCTCGGGCCAGGCCGAGTCGTGGCCGAGGTCGGCCGTCTCAGGCAGATGCCGGCGCGTGCCGGCGTCCACATGCGACCAGCACGCACAACCGCGCGATGTGCATAGTTGCGTGCGTTCTTGCATCGTAACCAGAGGCGATCACGGCCGGGCGCGGCGATCGACTGGCTCAGCCGCCGTGCGTGCCCAAGGTGCGCGCGCCGGTCAGGATCATGCGCAGCATCTGCGAGATCTGCTCGATCAGCTCGGGGTCCTTTTCCGGCGGCAGATCCATTGCCACCGCGCCCATCGCGAACACCAGGCGGGTGATCGCCTTGGACACCAGTGCCGGCGCGTGCAAGGTGGCATTGTCGGCGGCCGCCAGGCGGATCAGATCCACCCGCAACTCGTCTTCGAAGTAGGTCAGCTCGCGCTCCACTGCCTGCTTGAACGCGTCCGAACCCACCGCGCCTTCGCGCAGCAGCACATGCAGCAGCTTGTCGTCGGCGCGCAGTTGCTCCATGAACGTCTCGACCGAAACGCGGATGACGCTGCGATCGGTGGAGGTGGCGCGCTGGCGGGCCTGGCCAATGATGGTGCGTAGCGAGCGCCCGGCCAGGTCGATCAGCGCCACGGCGAGCTCGTCCATGTCGCGGAACTGCCGGTAGAAGCTGTTGGGCGCGATGCCGGCTTCGCGCGCGACCTCGCGCAGGCTCAGCGTGGACAGACTGCGATGCGGCCCGATCAGCGACAGGGCCGCGGCGATCAGGTCCTCGCGTGAGATCGCCGGCTTGCGTGACGGCGGCGCGTCGTGGGAAGGCAGGGCGATGGAGGTCATGAGACGGCAGCCGGGCGTGGGCCTGAATCATAGCCGCTTCGTCAATATACAAGTGTATACACGCATGTGCATGCATGCGTATAGTGCGCTCCATGAGCCTGGAACCCACTGCCAAGTCCAAGTCCCCGCTGCCCGCGCGGCTGGCGCGCCACCTGGTGTCGCCGCAGCTGTTCGACTTCTGGGCAACCCGGATCAATCCGCTGTGGACGCTGGAGCGGCCGATGGCGCGCCTGATCGAGCGCGTGCCGGCCAGCCGCGATGCGGTCACCCTGGTGCTGCGGCCCAACGGGCACTGGCGGGGCCTGCAGGCCGGTCAGCACGTGAGTCTGGGCGTGGAGATCGATGGCCGCCGGTTGCTGCGCAGTTACAGCCCGACCGTGCTGGATGACGGCCGCCTGGCGGTCACGGTCAAGGCGATCGAAGGCGGGCAGGTGAGCCGCTACCTGGCCCACGATGCCGTACTTGGCACGGTGGTCTCGCTGGACCCGGCCTTCGGCGACATGCTGCTGCCGGCGGCGCCGACGCCCTTGCTGCTGCTGGCTGCCGGTTCCGGCATCACGCCGATGCGGGCGCTGCTGCGGGCGGCCGCGCAGGCCGGCATGCCGATGGACGTGGACCTGCTGTACTGGGTCCGCCAGCGCGACGAAGCCTGCTTCATGGATGAGTTCGAGGCACTGGCCGCGGCGCATCCGCGCCTGCGCGTGCGCCTGCTGACCACCCGGGAGGGTGCCGCACCGGCAGCCCGGGTGGATACCCATGCGCTGGACGAGATTGCCGAGTTGCCGCGTCGTCATGTGATGGCCTGCGGTCCGGGTGGCTTCGTGCAGGCCGCGCGCGAACGCCTGCACGGACGCGTGGCGGCCTTCCAGGCCGAAGCCTTCAGCGTGCCGGCACTGGAAGAAGCCGATGCCGGGCAGGTGCAGGTCCAGCTGTCACGCAGCGGCCGTACCCTGACCCTGCCGCGCGGCCAGTCGCTGCTGGAGGGGTTGGAGGCACACGGCCTGCGCCCGAAACATGGCTGCCGCATGGGCATCTGCAATAGCTGCGCCTGCGCCCGCCAATCCGGCATCACGCGCCATCTGTTGACCGGCGAGCGCAGCAACGAACCCACCGCACAGGTGCGCCTGTGCATCAGTGCGCCGAGCACCGACCTGATCCTGGATCTGTAAGGAATCCTCATGAGCCGAGTCCACAACCGCGCCCTGTCTGCTGCCGAACTGCAGTCCTTCGGCGACGAACTCGACGCCATTCGCGCCCGCGTGCTGAGCCAGGTGGGCGCCGCCGATGCGCGTTACATCCGCCGCATCGTGGCCGCCGTGCGCTGGACCGGCGTGTCCGGCCGTGCGCTGTTGTTCCTGGGCGCCTTCGTGCACAGCGTGCTGATCCCGGCATGGATCGCCGGCGTGTTGCTGCTGACGTTGTCCAAGATCCTGGAGAACATGGAGCTGGGTCACAACGTCATGCACGGCCAGTACGACTGGATGGGCGACCCGCAGCTCAACGGCAACACCTACGAGTGGGACATCGTCGCCACCGGCGACAACTGGCGTAAGACGCACAACTTCAAGCACCACACCTACACCAATGTGCGCGGCATGGACGACGACATCGGCTATGGCCTGCTGCGCATCTTTCCCGAACAGCGCTGGCGCCCGTTCTACCTGCTGCAGCCCTTCATCGCGGTGGTATTCGCGCTGTTGTTCGAATGGGGCGTGGCGATCCAGGACCTGCGCCTGGGCCGCTGGTTCGCCGGCAAGATGAAGACCGCCGAATTGCGCGCCTCGTTCCTGCCGGTCGGCCGCAAGATCGGCCGGCAGATGCTCAAGGACTACATCGTGTTCCCGGCGCTGGCCGGCCCGTTCTTCCTGACCGTGCTGCTGGGCAACCTGGCCGCCAACGTGCTGCGCAGCATCTGGACCTTCGTGATCATCTTCTGCGGCCATTTCACCGCCGATGCGGAAGTGTTCCCGAAGGAATCGATCCGCAACGAATCGCGTGGCCATTGGTACTTGCGGCAGCTGCGCGGCTCGTCGAACCTCACCGGCGGCAAGCTGATGAACGTACTGTCGGGCAATCTGAGCCACCAGATCGAGCATCACTTCTATCCCGACCTGCCGGCCAATCGCTATGCGCAGATTGCGGTGGAGGTGAAGCAGGTCTGTGCCCGCTACGGCCAGCACTACAACACCGGCTCGCTGCCGCGGCAGTTCGGGCAGGTGATGTGGCGGATCGTACGGCATGCCTTCCCCAGCCGGCCCCGGCCGGCACGGCAGCGCAGTGCTGCCTTGCAGGGCGCGTGATGCACCGAAGGCCGCCGTTGGCGGCCTTCTTCATGGCGCCTGCGCGCCCGGTGGTCGTGTCGCGAGCGAGGCGACCGGGGCGGGTCTGCGGCCAGCGCGGGGTGCATGCCTGTGCGTATGCGCACCGACACATGCGAGCGGCGATCGTCGGCACCGGGAGATGCGTGGGCGCAGTCGTAGCGCTGCCCATTGCGCAGGGCAGTGCGCGACGGGCGCGAACGCGAGGCCGGTGGTACCTGCGTCCGCCATTGCCGAGGCGGTCAGCCGCCCTTGACCATGCCGGCCCGGTCGCGCGGCGCGGCGCTGCGCGCGCGCGCGTGGTAGGCGATGAAACCCAACGCCGGCAGGGCACGCGAGAACAGCCAGCCCTGGGCCAGGTCCACGCCATGCGCGCGCAGGTAGTCGAGCTGTTCCTGGCGCTCGACGCCTTCGGCGATGGTACGCAGCCGCAGCGTCTTGGCCATGTCGATGATGTGTGCGGTCACCGCGCTGGTGGCCGAATGGGTGCCGATGGTGTCCACGAACGACTTGTCGATCTTCAGCGCATCCAGCGGCAGGCCCTGCAGGTACTGCAGGCTCGAATAGCCGGTGCCGAAATCGTCGATCGACACCGTGTGGCCGGCGCCGCGCAGGTGAGTGATGGTGGCGCGCGCGGCTTCGATATCCATCAGGCTGCGTTCGGTGGCTTCCACCCACAGCTGCCCGCTGTCCACGCCGGTGTCTCGCAGCGCCTCGGCCAGCAGCGACTGTACGCGCCCGCTCTTGATGTCTTCGGCCGAGACGTTGATGGCCACATGCAGGGTCGGATCGGCTGCCAGGGTGGGGCCGAGTTCGCGGACCACCTGGGCCACCACCAGATCGGTGATCGGCAGGATCAGGCCGCTCTCCTCGGCCAGGGGAACGAAGGCGTCCGGTGATACCAGCACGCCATCGGGTTGCTGCCAGCGCACCAGCGCCTCGGCACCGACGCAGGCGCCGCTGTCCAGCGCGATGATCGGCTGGTAGTGCACCACGAACTCGCTGCGCCGCACCGCCACCCGCAACCGGGCAAGCGGCGACAACCGCCGCCGCGACACCCACAGCACCAACGCCACCAGCAACACCGCCACCGCGATGCCCACTGGCACCACCTGCAAGCGCGCTGCGGTCAACGGCCCGCGCAGCGAGGCGGCCGGCGCGGTGACCACGGCGGCCCAATCGCCCCGCCGATCGCGTCCGTGCAGCACTTGTTCTTGTGCGACATCGGCCGTCCCGGCCTGCATCGGCGTGGCCACCAGCAGCTGCTCGGCTGCGGCGCCGGTACTGCTGAGGATGTGCCCATCGGGCGTGCCGACCGCCAACTGCAGGCCGGACGGGACATTGATATCGACCAGCGTGGTCGGATTGATCAGCACGTTGTAATCGCCCAGCTGCAGTGCCATCAGCGAATGCTGCGGATTGGCCAGCGGACGCAATCGGGTGGTGACCGAGATACCACTGCGGACCACGAAATCCGCCGGAGTCTGCGGAATGCCCTTGGGCAGCTTGCCCCACGAGGTACAGCGCAGGCGGCGCTGCCGGAAGTGCCCCAGTTCCACGATGTATGGGCTGGTCAGGACCAACGCGCGCATCTGCGCCAGATGCGCAGGCGAACATGGCGGCGCCTTCGCGCTGGCCATGCCGACCAGCACGGCATGCGCTTCCTTAAAGGCGGCGTCGGTGCGCCGGATCGACAGCGCTGCCAACTGGCTCAGTCTGCTTTCCTCCCGCGACAGCGCCAAACGCCAGGCAAGGTAATAGGACAGGCCAACCGGCAGGCTGGCGCATAGCACCACCAGCAGCACGGTCAGCCGGATGATGCGTTGGCGCTTCACCGGAGCACTCGCAGGCGTTGCCGAAGCCCGGCGCGCCGATGCTGCGGATGACGCGTACGCAGCGCCGGCGCCGCGTCGGATGCGGCCACGCAGCGCCCTCCGCACACGTGGCGCGATGTGATGGAGACCACAGATAGGGACGGATGAGCCTGCACATCGCGAATGTACGACACGCGCGTGCGCTGCGCGCGTCACCGCTGCGAATTGATGATGAATTCCTTCCGGTCGCCGTGCCGTGCCTGGCCGGTAGCGGCCCGAAGCGCTGGATTCACGCTCACGCACGTGCGCGCGCGCTAGGGTCATGGCGTGCACGCAGTCTGCGGGCTGGCGGGCCAGACCGGTTGCGCCCAGTCCCTCACCGGAGAACGACCATGACAACGCAAAAAGAGCGCGTCGGCGGTACCGACGCGGTACCGATCTTCAAGATGCAGGAAACCACGCGCGATGGCGAGCTCATCAAGTACGTGGTCGGCGACACCGGCGTCGCGTTCGACAGCCTGGAAGCCGCCCAGGCAGCAGCGAAGGATCTGGACACGTTGAACGGGTGAGGATGCGTCATCGGAACAGGGGGGCGGAGCAGGACGGACGCAGAGGTCGACTGGGGCGCGTGACCTGCCCTGCCCCCTGTTCTACGGCAATGTTCTCCGAGGCAGGCCAGCGTCTGCCGGGTACCTGCACCGTTCGGGCTGAAGGTGAATAGACAGACTCACGGCAGCGGCTGTTCGGTCAGTTTTCCCGTGTGCGGGGTGTGGATCAGGGGGGACAGATCGAAGCCCTGTTCGCGCGCATGCGCCAGGTAGGCCTGCGCGACGTTCTCATCCAGGTGCGGCAACCGTGCCAGCAGCCACAGGTACTTGCGGTCGGGGCTGCCGACCAGTGCCGCGGTGTACTCGGCATCGATCCGCATCACCCAGTAGTCGCCCTTGGTGAAGGGAATCCAACGCAGTCCCTCCGGTAGGAAGGTCACCTCCAGCCGGCTGCAGCTGCGATCGATGGGCCGCGCCTGACCAAGCGCTTCCTCGAGCTCGCCAGACGCGGTCAGGCAGCGGTTCTGCACGCGGACGCCGCCATCGCTTTCCAGCGAGTAATGCGCCGACACATCGGTGCAATCGGCATCCTCGAAACGTATCGGTAGCCGGGCGATTTCGTACCAGGTGCCCAGATAGCGATTCAGATCCAGCGACGGGACGGTGGATAACTCAGGGAGTTGGCGCATGACGGCCTCTGCGTAAGGGTAGTGACGTTGTACGGCGAGCGCCATGAAACGCGTGTTCGGGCAGGTGGCGGTGTTGTGCGACAGGCAATGAAACCGTGTGGCGTGTGTGCTGCGCGCCACGGCGTTTCGCAAGGGCAGGTGACGCCAGGAGGAACAGCTGCGCACGTCTGCCTCCCGGACCCCGGCCAGCATCGCCCATCGGGCGGTCGCGTGTTCAAACGACCTCGCACCCAGGCATGTTCCGATTGCGTTCGTGACGACGGCACTCCCTGGGGCAGCCAGCGGTGGCGGCCGACGCACCGCGCGGACGTGTTCGATGCCGGTGTAACGGCCCGATTGCATCGGCCACCCAGGCCTCAGGCCGGCCGCGAACTAGGCCGCGTTGGCGGTGCCGAGCGCGCGATCCAGCTTGCGGTAACCGATGGCTTCGGTGAGATGGCCCGTGGCGATCGCGGCACTGTCGTCCAGGTCGGCAATGGTGCGCGCCACCCGCAGGATGCGGTGCATCGAACGCGCGGACAGCTGCAGGTGCTCGATCGCGCGCTCCAGCAGCAGCTGGTCGTCGCCTTGCAGACGGCAGTGGCGGTCGGTCGCGGGCTGGTCGAGCTGTGCGTTGGGCAGGTCGCCACGCGCAAGCTGCCGCTGCCGCGCGGCGACCACGCGGGCACGCACGCTGGCGCTGTCTTCGCCGGGGTTGCCACTGCGCAGCGCCTGCGGTGGCAGGCGCGGGACTTCCACATGCAGGTCGATGCGATCCAGCAGCGGGCCGGAAATGCGGCTGCGGTAGCGGCGGATGCTGTCGCTGCTGCAGCGGCAACGCCCACTGCCATCCCCCGCCCAGCCGCAGGGACAGGGATTCATGGCTGCGACCAGCTGGAACCGCGCCGGGAAATCCACGCTGCGCGCGGCGCGTGAGATCGTGACCAAACCCGATTCCAGCGGCTCGCGCAGCACTTCCAGGGTCTGCCGTTGCCACTCGGGCAGTTCGTCCAGGAACAGCACGCCGTTGTGCGCCAGCGAGATCTCGCCGGGGCGCGGATGCGTGCCGCCGCCGACCAGGGCGACCGCGCTGGCGGTGTGGTGCGGTGCGCGATACGGACGCTGGCGCCAGCGGGCGAGATCCAGCCCGCGACCGCTGACCGAGCCGATGGCAGCGGTCTCCAGCGCTTCGGCATCGCTGGCGTCCGGCAGCAGGCCGGGCAGACGCGAGGCCAGCAAGGTCTTGCCGCAGCCGGGGCTGCCGACCAGCAGCAGGTGGTGACCGCCGGCGGCAGCGATCTCCAATGCGCGGCGCGCATGCGGTTGACCACGCACGTCGGCCATGTCCGGCAGCGCGCGCGCGCCCGATGCGGGGGCTGCCAGTTCGGCTGCCGGCGCCGGCTGGCTGCCGTTGAGGGCCGCGCAGACCTCCAGCAGGGTGCGTGCGGTGAACGCCTGGCCATGCCCGGCAATGGCGGCCTCGGCGCCATTGGCCAGCGGCACGATCAGCCGTCGCCCCGCCTGTGCGGCGGCCAGGGCGGCCGGCAGCACGCCGTCGACGCCACGCAGCTCGCCGGTCAAGGCCAGCTCGCCGAGGAACTCGTATTCGGCCAGCGCCTGCCGGTCGATCTGCCCGCTGGCGGCCAGGATGCCGAGCGCGATCGGCAGGTCGAACCGACCGCCTTCCTTGGGCAGGTCCGCCGGCGCCAGGTTGATGGTAATGCGTCGGGCCGGAAACTCGAACTGCGCGCACAGCAGCGCGGCACGCACCCGTTCGCGCGATTCGCGCACTGCGGCTTCGGGCAGGCCCACGATCTGGGTGGAGGGTAGCCCCCCGGAGAGATGCACTTCCACCCGAACCTCAGGCGCGTGCACTCCCACGCGGGCACGGCTGTGCACCAGTGCCAGGCTCATGGTGGCGGCTCAGGTCAGACGGTGCCGGAATCGGGCGCCGCATTGGGCGGCGCACCGGTTGCGCGTGCTTCCAGCGCGGCCACCGCCTGCTCCAGCGCGTCGAGCTTTTCGCGCGTGCGTAGCAGTACCGCGCGCTGCACGTCGAATTCTTCGCGGGTGACCAGATCCAGTTTGCCCAGGCCGGCCTGCAAGGCCCCCTTGAACGTGCTTTGCAGTTCCTCGCGCGACTGGCGCAGGCCTGGTGGCACCAGGTCGCTGAGGCGGCGGGCGAGGTCGTCGAGCTGATTGAAATCGATCATGGTTGTCTCCGCAGGTCCGTGGAAAGCCTAATGCAGGCCGCACACGCGGGACATCGGCAAGGCAGTCGGCAGGCGGTAAGAATAGTCCCATTCGGCTGTGGTCCGGGGTGGTGCAGCCGGCATGGATGAGTGTTGCGGCCGTCCACGCTATGCTGCGCGCCCTGTCATGCCGCTGGATCTGCACCAATGAAAATGATCATGGCCATCGTCAAACCGTTCAAGCTCGACGATGTGCGCGAAGCGCTCGCCGGTTGCGGGGTGGCGGGCATCACGGTGACCGAGGTGAAAGGCTTCGGGCGGCAGAAGGGCCACACCGAGCTGTATCGCGGCGCCGAGTACGTGGTCGATTTCCTGCCCAAGGTGAAGATCGAAGTGGCGGTGACCGACGATCAGGCCGAGCGCGTGGTCGAAGCCATTGTCGGTGCGGCGGGCACCGGCAAGATCGGCGACGGCAAGGTGTTTGTCTACGACCTGGGCAGTGTGGTGCGCATCCGCACCGGCGAGCTGGACGGCGACGCGCTGTAAGACATCGGCCGGCAGCGCCTTCGGCCGACATTGCGCCGTTGGTCTTCAGGCGATTGGCCGATTGTTGCGATACCGCATCCGTCGTCGCCCGATTGCCACGACGCGGCGCCATGCGCCCATGGTTGCAGCGTGGCGCGATGGTCACGCCTGGGCAGGCGGGATCCGGCCAGCGACGGCCAATGCAGCCGCGAGATGGTGCGCGGGGCGCAACGTCATTCGAGCAGCTGGTCCGCGACGGGCCGAGCGGTGCCGCGCTACGTGCGCACTCATACCATTTCAATACCGCAGATAGGATCTGGCATCTGAGGCCGGCATCGACGCAGGCGTCATGCCGCGATTCAGCATGTGGCTGAGATTTAGGTATAGATATCCCCGTGGCCGGGCCCGCTTGTCGCCACACGACGACTTGCCTACTCTAGGGCCTAATACCAATTAAATACCGGAGTTCGGGATGAAGCGACGCGATAGGAAGTCGGGCCTGCGCCCGCTCTCGGTCTGGCTGGCAGCGGGCCTGGCAGCGGCGACAGTCCCCGCACTGGCGCAGCCGGTCACCCAACCGGCGATCTTCCCCACGCCGGTCTCGATCATGCTGGAGGGCGGCACGGTCACGCTGGGTCAGTCGGTGGTACTGGTGGTGGCGCCGGGCGCAGATCCGGAGTCCGTCGCGTTGGTACGCCGCATCCTGGGGACGGCCGGCGTGACCAGGATCGCCACCGCAGCGCGCCTGCCAGCCACGTTCGACCGCCCGCACATCGTGATCGGCACCGGCGATGCGGCAGTGGTGCGCGAGGCGCTGGCGCGCAGCAAGGCCACCCAGGACACGCACAGCGAGGGCTATACCTTGACCAGCGCGGCGCTCGGCAGCGGGTTGATCACGCTGGCCGGCCACGATGGCGATGGGCTGTTCCATGCGGCGCAGACGCTGCGTCAGCTGGTCGAGCGGCCGGCGATCCCGACGCTCACGATCCAGGACCACCCGGCCATGCCCATCCGCGGCACGATCGAGGGCTTCTACGGCGCGCCATGGTCGATGAGCGATCGCAGCAAGCATATCGAGTTCCTGGCGCGCACCAAGGCCAATACCTACATCTACAGCCCCAAGGACGACCCGTATGCGCGCGACCGCTGGCGCGAGCCGTATCCGAAGGCGACCTTGCAGGCACTGGGCAAGCTGGCGGCCAGCGCCAGGCGCAATCACGTCGATTTCGTCTATGCGATCTCGCCGGGGCCGACGGTGTGCTTCTCCGATCCGTCAGATGCCAAGGCGCTGCTGCGCAAGTTCGACGCGTTCCGCGCGCTGGGCGTGCGCAGTTTCTACGTGGCGCTGGACGATATCGAATACACCAAATGGAACTGCGAGCGCGACAAGGCCACCTTCGGTGCATCCGGCGCGCAGGCGGCTGGCGTCGCGCAATCGTATCTGCTCAATCTGGTGCAGGCCGATCTGGTCGCGCGCCACGATGCGGCGTCTGAATTGATCATGGTGCCTACCGAATACTTCGATGCCAAGGAGAGCCCCTACAAGGAAGCGTTGCGCAAACACCTGGATCCGAAGATCGTGGTGCAATGGACCGGCACCGACGTGGTGCCGCCGGCCATCTCCATCCCGGATGCGCGTGCGGCCACCAAGGCGTTCGGTCGCAAGACGCTGTTGTGGGACAACTACCCGGTCAACGATTTCGAAACCTCGGCCGGGCGCCTGCTGATGGCGCCGTACGCGCGGCGCGAGGCCGGCCTGTCGGCCGAGTTGTCGGGCATCGTCTCCAACCCGATGAACCAGGAAGTGCCCAGCAGGGTCGCGGTGATGGGCCTGACCGCGTTCGCCTGGAACGACAAAGGCTACGACGCGCAGCGCACCTGGCATGCGGCGGCGCGCGATCTGGCCGGCGGCGATGCGCGTGTCACTGCCGCATTGCTGACCTTCTTCGATACCCAGCACCTGGCACCGACCTTCGGCAGCCAGCCATGGCAGGAGCAGGCACCGCGGCTGAAGGCGGTACTCGACCATGTGCGCGAAGCGATCGCGCTGGGCGATGCCCCAGCGCGCACGCAGGCGCTTGCCGAGTTGGCGCGCACTGCCGAGGAGCTGGTGGCCGCCCCGCAACTCATCCGCGACGGCGTGGCCGACAAAGGCTTTGCGGAACAGTCGCGCCCGTGGCTGGAGGCGATGGAGGGCTGGGGCCGCGCGCTGCGGCAGACTGCGGCCGGCCTGGAGGCGGCCAGCCGTGGCAGTACCGAGGCGCCGGCATTGTTTGCCGATGCGGCCGCATCCGCGACCAAGGCGGCAGCGATCCCCTCGATTCCCGGCGCTACGCGTTTCGGCGGGCCGGTCAAGATCGCTGACGGTGTGCTGGATCGGTTCGTGGCCGAAGCGCCGCACCTGATCGCCTATCGCGCGCCAGCGACGACGCCGTAGCGGCATGCTGCGTTGATGGAATACCGGTGCCTGTTCTCTGGCAGGCACCGGTGACGCTGATGCATTGCGCCTGAGGCAGTCGTACACCGCGGCCATTCGCTGCCCACGCCGTACACCCGGCCTGGCGCGGCACTGCGTGCTGTTTCATGACTGCTGGGCGCGATGCCGGCCGGGCGTTGCACCGTCCTGTGAAAGATCGCCTGGCCACGCCGCCGGCGCGTCTTGCATACATCGCGCAGATCAGTGACGCGAATCCGCCTGATGCGCCGGCTGAGCATCACGCTTGAGACGGCGATACAGCTGCTTCCACCCAGCGCGGATAGCGCGCACCCAGCCCGGTTCGGCGCTGCGCGCGGCTTCGTCGGCGGTGGGTGCGATGCCTGCCAGGCGCTGGCGCATCTTCTGGAAATTGGCCACGTCGCTGCGCTGCAGCTGCCGGGCCAGCAGTCCGCGCCGCAGCCAGCGCGGAAACCGCCACGCCGAGGTGAAATCGATCAGGACCGGCACGCCGGCACTGACCACGACGTTGGTGCCATGCAGATCGTTATGGGTGATGCCGAAACCGTGCAGGCGGCGCAACGCCTGCTGCAACTGCTGGAACACCTCCTGGCCCACCACGGCACCGGCGCTGAGCGTGTCGCCGGGAATGAACTCCATGCCCACGGCCAGCCCGCCCAGCGTACCGAGCAGAGCCGGTGCATGCTTCCAGCCGTGCAGCCGGTGCAGCATGCCGGCTTCGTGGCGCACCATCAGCCGTGCGATCGGCGCCAGCAGGGTGCGGCGATAGCGGGTGTAGTCCTTGACCACCGCCAGTTGCCCATCCAGGTGGGTGCGATAGACATCGGGTTCGAGCAGCCGGGTGCCCTGCTTGAGCAGGACGGGAGCGACGAGGTGCAGGCTGGAAGCGTCCAGCGGCTGGTGGTGCATGGCAGTTCTCCGGACGCTGGCGGCGCGGAGGTGTCACGCGTTACGCAGGTCCACGGTGATCGCTTGGGATCGGGAGTGCCTAATTTTAAAACTTGTCGGTATTGAAATTACAGTTATTTAACAAATGAAGTATTCCGGATGTAGAACGGCGTTTTTAATCAACATCTTGGAATCGGCGTGAGGTGCCGGGTGCTTTGCGCACCATGTGGTGTCTTGCAGGAGCCCGGCGGCAGATGCTGCGCGGTGTCGTGGCAGGCGATGCAACGGGGTGCGTGCCGCGCACCTCGCGCCTGAGTACGGAGGTCTCACCTCTTCTTGACAGACACTGAGACTCCAGACACTGTGCGCGCTGCGGTCAGGGGGCTGCATCACGTGCGATGGCGTTGGTCTGCCCAGGCCTGCCTGCGCCAGTGTCACCGGCGACATCGCGTGCTACGGGGAAGCCTCCATGAGACGACGGCAACTGCACCACTTCCCGACGCCCGTCAGGTCCGCCTGCGTGCGCAAGGATGCGGAACGATGGACGACCACTCAGGGGGAACGTGATGAAAAGGACCGCAACACTGCTGTTGGCTTGCACGGCGCTTGGCGTCACGGCCCAGGCCTCGGCGCAATCGCTCTCGCGCGGGTGGGATAGCTACCGCCAGCAGAACAAGCAGCAACAGGCTGGCCCGCAGGGGGGCGCAGCGCCGACGGCTCCGCTTTCGCGCCCGCCGCAAGGTACCGGCAACGGCGGCGCGCCGGTCGCAGTGGGTGGAAGCGCAGGCGCAGCTGGCGAGGCCGAGGGATTTACCACTGTCTCGGCGCAGACGCCCGCGGTGGCGGCGCCACCGACATCGGCCTACACGGCGCCCGCACCGCGCGAAGAAGATCAGCGCCTGAAGAGCGGCGTCTTTCTTGGTGTGCAGGGTGGTCAGGGCAAGGTGTATGAAGGCATCGATCAGGACATGCTCGGCTTCAATGCAGGCTATCGTTGGCGGGCTGGACCCGTGACCCTGATCGGCGTCGAAGCGGCGGTGGGGAAGCTGGCCCGCATCAGTGATCACGACGGCGCCTATGTACCTAGCGTGGAGTTTGGAAGTCTGGGGGGGATGGCGCGCTTTAACTTTGGAGATAGTCCACTGTTTGCGGTGGTCCGGCTGGGCTACTGGTCGGCCAATTCCAACGGCGAATCCAATGATCGTGTTTCTGGCGGATATGCCGGTGCCGGGCTTGGTGTAGATGTCGGCAGGCACGCAAGTCTGAGCGTGCTCTATACGAACTATCTTTACGCCAACGATTATTACGACTCGGATGAAGACATCACCATCAACCGTGCCGAAGTGTTGAACGTGGGCGCCGAAGTCCGTTTCTGATTGGCGACGCAGCACGGCAGAGACGGCAACGGGGCGGATGGCAACATCCGCCCGTTGTGGTTCGAGTACTGCAGGCGCCTTGCAGCGCCGTTTCGTGCTTACTCGCCCAGCGCCTTGGCCACGAACGGCGGGGCCACCATCACGCCGGTGTGCAGATGGGCGGTGTAGTACAGGGTGTCGAAGCCCTTGGCCTGTGCATCGGCCTGGCGGAAGGCGAAATCGGCGCCTGCCTGCTTGCTGGTCATGGTCACGCTCCACCAGCCGGTGGGGTAGCACGGCTGCGGGAACGGCAGGGTCTTGAACGACTGGAAGCCGGCCTTGCCCATCTCGGTACGCATTTCGTTGATCAGGTCCAGCAGCGCCAGCGGCGACTCGGACTGTTGCACCAGGATGCCGTCGTCCTTCAACGCCTTGAAGCAGCTTTCGTAGAACGCCTTGTTGAACAGGCCTTCGGCCGGGCCGACCGGGTCGGTGGAATCGACGATCACGATATCCACGCTGCCGGCCGGGCAATTGGCCATGTAGGCCACGCCGTCGTCGAACAGCAGTTCGGCGCGCGCATCGTGGTTGGCATCGCACAGCTCGGGGAAGTACTTCTCCGACATGCGCGTGACCTGCTCGTCGATGTCGCACTGGGTGGCGCTTTCCACGCCCGGGTGCTTGAGCACCTCGCGCAGCGTGCCGCAGTCGCCGCCGCCGATGATCACCACGCGCTTGGGCGCGGGATGGGTGAACAGCGCCGGGTGGCTGATCATCTCGTGATAGAAGAAGTTGTCGCGGCTGGTCAGCATCACCGCGCCGTCGATGAGCATCAGCTTGCCCCAGTCGGTGGTCTGGTAGATCTCGATCTTCTGGAACGGGGACTGCACCTCGTCCAGCTTGCCGCTGATGCGAAAGCCGATGGCCGAGCCGGTCGGCTGGAAGTGTTCGATGTACCAGTTGTCGTTGCTGCTCATGCGGACGTCCTAAACTAAAAGAAGCGGGCGGTTCCTTCTCCCGGCGGGAGAAGGTGGCGCGTAGCGCCGGATGAGGGTCGGGCGCAGCCCCGTGCAGCCAAACTGCGCAGCGGCTGACCCTTGCCCGGCCCCGATCCGACCAGGAGCGGGGCGTGAAGTCGGCGCGGATTGTAACGGACCCTCGGCATGCCAGGCGTTACAATTCACGCCCTTTTGCCCCAGCCGAGACAACGAAATGAGCGATTGGTCCCTCGACCAAGCCCGCAAGACCTACTCGATCCCGCACTGGGCCGACGGGTATTTCGATGTGAACGACGCCGGCCATGTGGTGGTCACCCCCACCGTCGACGGCCCGTCGGTGTCGCTGCCCGAAGTGGTGGATGCCGCGCGTGCGGCCGGGGCCAAGTTGCCGCTGCTGGTGCGGTTTCCGGACATCCTGGGCCAGCGCCTGGGCAAGCTGCAGGCGGCCTTCGCGCAGGCGCAGTCGGAGTGGGACTACGCCGGCGGCTACACCGCGGTGTATCCGATCAAGGTCAACCAGCACCGTGGCGTGGCCGGCACCCTGGCCGGCCATCATGGCGAGGGTTTCGGCCTGGAAGCAGGCAGCAAGCCGGAGTTGATGGCAGTGCTGGCACTGTCGCGCCCGGGCGGGCTGATCGTCTGCAACGGCTACAAGGACCGCGAATACATCCGCCTGGCGCTGATCGGCCGCAAGCTGGGCCTGCAGACCTTCATCGTCATCGAAAAACCCTCCGAGCTGACCCTGGTGCTGGAAGAGGCGCGCGCGCTGGACGTCAAGCCGGGCCTGGGCGTGCGCATGCGGCTGGCCTCGCTGGGCGCAGGCAAATGGCAGAACAGCGGCGGCGACAAGGCCAAGTTCGGCTTGTCGCCGCGCCAGGTGCTGGACCTGTGGAAGTCGCTGCGCGACACCGAGTACGCCGACAGCCTGAATCTGCTGCATTTCCACATGGGCTCGCAGATCTCCAACGTGCGCGATATCGCCAACGGCATGCGCGAGGCCACGCGCTATTTCGTGGAGCTCTCGCGTCTGGGCGCGAAGATCAGCCATGTGGACGTGGGCGGCGGCCTGGGCATCGACTACGAAGGCACGCGCTCGCGCAGCTATTGCTCGATCAACTACGGCCTGCATTCGTACGCCAGCAACATCGTGCAGCCGCTGGCCAGCGCCTGCGAAGAACATGGCCTGACCCCGCCGCGCATCGTCACCGAATGCGGCCGCGCGATGACCGCCCACCACGCGGTGCTGATCGCCAACGTCTCGGAAGTGGAGCAGGCGCCGGAGGGCCGCGTGCCGGATGCGCACGACGACGAGCCGGCCGCCATCCGCCATCTGCGCGAGATCCACGACGAACTGGATGTACGCCCGGCGGTGGAACTGCTCCAGGAGGCCCAGCATTTCCATGCCGAAGGCCTGAGCGCCTATGCGCTTGGCCAGATCGACCTGACCCATCGCGCGCGCATCGACGATCTGTTCTATGCCATCGCCCACGGTGTGCGTGCACGCTTGAGCTTCGACGAGAAGAGTCACCGCCCGGTGCTGGACGAGCTCAACGAGCGGCTGGTGGACAAGTACTTCGTCAACTTCAGCGTGTTCGAGTCGATTCCGGACGTGTGGGCGATCGACCAGGTGTTCCCGATCGTGCCGGTCGAGCGCCTGAACGAGGCGCCGCAGCGCCGCGGCATCATCGCCGACATGACCTGCGACTCGGACGGCATGGTCAAGACCTATGTCGAAAACGAAAGCCTGGACAGCTCGCTGCCGCTGCACAGCCTCAACGCCGGCGAGAGCTACCGCATCGGGTTCTTCCTGGTCGGCGCCTACCAGGAAATCCTGGGCGATATCCATAACCTATTCGGCGATACCGATGCGGTGGAAGTGGCCGTGGACGGGCAAGGCTATCGGATCGTGCAGCAACGGCGTGGCGACACCACCGATGTGATGCTCGATTACGTCGGCTATCACCTGGACACGTTGCGCGCGACCTATGCCGAGCGCATCGCCGCCGCGCAGCTGCCGCCGGAGCGCGCGCAGGAGCTGAGCGACGCGCTGGAAGCCGGGCTCACCGGTTACACCTATCTGTCGGACGAACCGCTGGGCTGATCGTGCAGGCGCTGCGGCATGCCGCAGCGCCACGTAGCGCAATACGATGGCGCAGAGGCCGCCGTCGATACGTTGGCAACATCGCTTGACAGCGGCGCAGTCGCACCACCGGCACCACGACTGGCTCTGGATGCCTCGCCGTTTCTTACATGTCTGTGTCGTTCGCCGGCCGTTACGGTCCTACGCATGTTGCTGACGCACATGGTGGCGGCGGGAAGAGCGGCCGAAACGGGACGGCACTCCATGCTTTACGCATCATACAACCGCATTGTCAGCAGGCAATGCTGCTTACCGACAAGACGCAAACCCATTGCGCGATCGCCTGCCTGAAGCGCGCAATCTTTCCGCAGATGAATTTTTATTCAAATCATCTTGTGAATAAAACAATCAATAAATGTCGATAGCGAAATAGTCTTAGGTAGGTGTGCCTCAGGATATATCGCGTAAAGCGCGTGCCAGGCTCCACAGCGGACTTTATCGTCGACCTGGCACAGGACGTCCGTCGTTCGTCGGAAGCCGCGCTGGAGTGGGCGAATGTATGCATCCAGGACATCAGTTCAATCACATTTCAGTGAAAATTATTCGTGCGCCACTTGGGTTTCGTGATTTTTTGCACGGTTCCGACCTGCACGAATTGTTAATGTTGACTCAACACTTCGAAGAAGACACCTGTACGTCGGCGTTTCGATTGTGCGGATTTCCTGGTTGTAAGTCTCCATCGTGTATGGCCGGCAGCCGCCGATCGTCGGCGGTGTCTCTTAATCTATCGCTTTTTTTCGGGGCAGGTGCTGATTCGGCATCCATCGACCACATGAAGGCCGATGGTGCGTCGACGGACTGTGCGCCACTTCAGAGGAATGCACGCAATGCAGATTGAAGCCTCCATGCCTGCCTTTCCCCTGACGCGTGCTCAGCGCGGTCTTTGGGTAGGCAGCAAAATGTATACCGAAAACACCTTGATGTTATCGGAGGCGCTTGAGTTATTCGGACCGCTTGAACCGCAGGTGATCCTGCGCGCCAGTGCACAGGTCGCACGCGAGTTCGACACACTGCGGCTTTGCATTGCCGAGCAAAACGGATTGCCAGTGCAGATTGTGCTGCCTGAATACACCGGCACCATGCCTTACTTCAACGTCGCAGAGGATCCGGCACCGCGCAACGCGGCTGTGCACTGGGTCGAAGAGCAGATCCGTCAGCCGGAAGATTTGCGCAACGGGCCGCTCTGGTTTTGTGCCTTGTTCCGTCTTGGCGAGGATCATCACCTGTGGGTGCAGTACATGAGCCATCTGGTGATGGATGGCTATACCACGGCCATGGTGGCTCAGCGCGTGGCGGCGCTGTACCGCGCCTACCTGGTCGGCACTGAGCCGGAGGCTGCCGACTTCGCCAGTGCGACGGAATTGCCGGTGTTGGAACAGCAGTACCGTGATTCGGATCGTTATCAACGCGATCGCGCGTACTGGATGGAGCAATTGGCCGATTTGCCACCACCTGCAACGCTGGCGCGGCCGGGCAGTTACGAGATGGCCGGCTCGTTGCGTGGAACCGGGGAGTTCTCTGCGCGTCAGATGGCGAAATTGCGTGCGTTGGGCAGGCGCTACACCGTTAGCCTGCCGCAGATCCTGATTGCACTGGTGGCGGCCTATTACTACCGCCACACCGGCGCCGACGACCTGGTGTTTGCGATGCCGGTGAGCGGGCGTATCAATGCGCGTTATCGAAAAACACCTGGAATGGTGGCGAATGTGGTCTACATCCGTCTGAAGATGCAACCGGAGCAGCCGATCCACGCACTGTTCACGCAGGTCTCCTCGGTGGTCAAGCATGCACTGCGCCATCAGCAATACCGCTTCGAAGACGTGCGTCGCGACATGGGGATTTTCGGAACCGAGCAGAAGATCGCGCGTCTGGCAGTGAATATCGAGGCTTTCGAATACGGCCTGCGCTTCGGCGATGCGTACGCGGTGCCGCACAATCTTTCCAATGGCCCCGCCGACGACCTGACCGTCTTCTGCTACGAGCGCGGCGATGGCGCTGCCCTGCGCTTCGATCTGGATGCCAATCCGGCGTTGTACGACAGCCACGAACTGGCTGAACATTGCCGCAGGTTGACCCGTCTGGTCGATGCCGTGCTGGCCGATCCGGAATGCGCGCTTGGCCAGGTCGATGTGCTGGGCGCCGAGGAGCGTCGGCGCCTGCTGCACACCTGGAACAACACCGCAGCGCCGCTGCCGGAACCGGCCACGCTATTGCATGGCATGCTGCAGCGCGCCGAGTTCATGCCCGCTGCGGTCGTGGTGCAGTACGACAGCCGCACGCTGGATTACGCCACGCTGTGCGAGCTGGCCTCGCGGGTTGCGGGGCAATGGGTCGCCGATGGCGTGCGTCCCGGCGATGTCGTCGCGGTCGCGCTGCCGCGCAGCGAGCACCTGCTGGTGGCGCTGCTGGCCATCATGTGGAGCGGTGCGGCGTATCTGCCGCTGGACCCGGAGAGCCCGGCTGTGCGCAACCGTCAGATGCTCGCCGATTCCGGCGCCATTGCGCTGGTGTGCGAGCCTGCGCTGTGCGAGCGCTATCTGATGGGGGGGATGGTCTGGCTGGACCCGCGCCCGGCGGTGTTGCCGGAAGCGATCGCACCGCTGGCCACGCCGGATGGCACGGCCTACGTGTTGTACACCTCCGGTTCGACCGGCGCGCCCAAGGGCGTGGAGATC
Organism: Xanthomonas sp. NCPPB 1067; assembly: GCF_020783795.1. Lineage (NCBI taxonomy): Bacteria > Pseudomonadati > Pseudomonadota > Gammaproteobacteria > Lysobacterales > Lysobacteraceae > Xanthomonas > Xanthomonas sp. NCPPB 1067. Next base: position 28,283 of record NZ_JAJGQG010000012.1, on the reverse strand, counting down.
AGCCATCGCAACCTGTTCAATTTCCTGCACGCCATGGAACACGAGTTGGCGCTGCGCCCACGCGACCGCGTACTGGCCGTCACCACCATCACCTTCGATATCGCCGGGCTGGAGTTGTACCTGCCGTTGCTGGTGGGCGCGCGCGTGGTCATCGCGCCGGCGGGGATCGGTCACGATCCGCGCGGCTTGGCGCGTCTGATCACCGACGCGCACGTCAGCCTGGTACAGGCCACGCCGTCGCTGTGGCGCATCCTGCTGGCCAACCAGGATCTTGCACTGGATCGCCTGCATGCGCTGGTGGGGGGCGAGGCGCTGGTGCCGGAACTGGCCAGCCAGTTGCTGGGCCGGGTCGGGCGCCTGACCCAGCTGTACGGACCCACCGAGACCACCATCTGGTCGACCATCATGCCGCTGCAGTTGACCGATGCGGCGGCACCCCCGATCGGCAGGCCGCTGCTCAATACCCGCGTCTACGTACTCGATGCGCAACGGCAACCGCTGCCGACCGGTGCAATCGGCGAGTTGTATATCGGCGGTGCCGGCGTCGCCAAGGGCTATCGCGGGAAGCGGCAGCTGACCAGCGAGCGGTTCCTGCGCGATCCGTTCGCCGCCGACGGCAGCACCATGTACCGCACCGGCGACCGCGTGCGTCAACGCGACGATGGCCTGCTGGAATTCATCGGCCGAGCCGACGCACAGCTCAAGATCCGTGGTCATCGGGTGGAGCCGGCCGAGATCGAGAATGCGCTGTTGCTGCATGCCCAGGTGGCGCAGGTGGCGGTGGTGGCGCATAACGACGGCGATGCTACGGTGCAGCTGCTGGCTTATGTGGTGGGCAAGCATGGCACAGAGCCGTCGACCGACGCGCTGCGTGCCCATCTGCAGCAGTGCCTGCCGGCATCGATGATTCCAGGCCTGTGGGTGATGCTTCCGGCCTTGCCGCTGACAGCCAACGGCAAGTTGGACCGCCGCGCACTGCCGGCGCCGGGCGGCGTGCCTGCGCGTGCCAGAGTGGCGCCGCGCGATGCCCTGGAACGGCAGCTGGCGGAATTGCTACGCGAGGTGCTGGGCATCGCGGCAGTCGGTGTGGACGACAACTTCTTCGAGCTGGGCGGCGACTCGCTGCGCGCGGCGGAAATGGCCGCGCGCTTCCCGCAGTTGTTCGGTGTCGAACTCCCACTGGGCGCGTTGTTCGATGCCCCGACGATCGCCGGGCTGGCCGAGGCGATCAGGCGCAGTGCCCAGCCGGCCAACGATCCCCTGGGCGTGCTGTTGCCCTTGCGTGCAGGCACGCCGGGAGTCACACCCTTGTTCTGCATCCATCCGGTGATTGGGCTCGGCTGGTCGTATCTCACCCTGCTCGGTCAGCTCGACCCGCAATGGCCGGTCTACGCGTTGCAGTCGCCGGCATTGAGCGACCCGCAGCATCGTCCGGACAGCATCGAGGCGATTGCGCGCGACTACCTGGCCCGTCTGCGCAGCGTGCAGCCGCAGGGTCCGTACCGGCTGATCGGCTGGTCGCTGGGCGGGCTGATCGCCCACGCCATCGCGGCCGAGCTGCACGAACTTGGCGAAGAGGTCGAACTGCTGGCGATGCTGGACAGCTACCCGCATCTGGATCAGGCCGCTGCATTGCCGGAGTCGGAGAACGTGAGCGCATCGGTGCATGCGCTCGGCCTGACCCTGGGGCCCCATCAGCCGATGCCGACCACCATGGCCGAGCTGGCCAGCCTGCTATGCGATCACTACGGGCTGAACGCGTTGCCGGCCGTGCGCCAGTTGCTGGAGCAGCGCACCACGCTGCTGGGCGATCTGGGCGATGTGACCCAGCACCACCTGCATCTGGCGCGACGTCACCGGCCCCGGGCGTTGAACCAGGACGTACTGTTCATCGAAGCCAAGATCCGCATGAGCTCCGGTGGCGACGATGCGCGTTGGGTGGACTATCGGCCGCAGGCCTGGCGTCCTTACGTGCGTACGCTGCACCTGCATGGCTTGGACAGCGACCATCATTCGATGCTCTCGCCCACGCATTCGGCCAGGGTGTGTGCCTTGCTTCACGCCGCCGCCGCGCCAGCGTCGCGGCGCGATGGCAGCATCGCCACCGCCAGCGACGGGGTAGCCGAATATGCTTGAGATCCCGGCAAACGCCGCAGCCCATCGTCCGATCGTCATCGCCACTCTGGGCACCCACGGCGACGTGCGCCCGATCATCGCGCTGGGGCGTGGCCTGAGCGCGCGAGGCTACCCGGTGCGGGTGCTGACCAGCCGCAATTTCGAAGCGCTGATCCGTGCCAACGGGCTGGACTTCTTTCCGCTCAGTGGTGACCACCAGCAGCTGCTGCAGGGCAACCCGAGCGTGGCCGAGATGCGCGGCGGCTGGCGCGGCATGTGGACCAGCTTGCGCGCCCCGCTGCTGAGTTGGGCGCGCGACTGGGCCGAGCAGGGCCGCGCGGCCTGTGCCGATGCCGGGCTGATCCTGGGCGTGGGCAGCGCCAGCTTCCTGGCCCATAGCCTGGGGCAGGCCTATCGGCTGCCGGTGGCATTCGCGCAACTGCAGCCGCTGACCGCCTCGCGGCATCTGCCGCTGATGGTGATGCCGACCGTGCGGTTTCCTGGGCGGGTGAGCGTGGCGCTGCATCACGTGGTGCGTTTTGCCGGCTGGCAACTGATGCGCCCGGTGCTCAACGACATCGTGCGGCCAGCCCTGGGCCTGCCGGCCTACCCGTGGCGTGGTCCGGATCGCAGCCGGCCACGGGTGATCTATGGCTACAGTTCGCAGTTGTGCCCACGCCCACCAGATTGGCCGCCCAGCGCGCAGGTCTGCGGTTTCTGGCAACTTCCGCAGCCGCAGTGGCAACCGCCGGCGGATCTGCAGGCATTTCTGCAGGCCGGGCCACCGCCGCTGTATATCGGCTTCGGCAGCATGACCAGCACCGACGCGGCGCAGCTCACCGCCACGGTCAAGGCGGCGGTGCGTCTGACCGGGCAGCGCGCCTTGCTGGCCAGCGGCTGGGGAGGCCTGGCGGCTGGGGAGACCGCTGCCGACGATGATGGCGGGCGCTTCTTCCATCTGGAACAGGCGCCACACGACTGGTTGTTTCCGCGCGTGGCGGTGGCGGTGCATCACGGCGGTGCAGGCACCACCGGCGCGGCACTGACGGCCGGTATCCCCTCGGTGGTGTTGCCGTTCGGATACGACCAACCGTTCTGGGCGCACTGCCTGGCCCAGCGTGGCGTGGCACCGCCGGCGCTCGCACGGGTGGGGTTGCGGCCGGAAACCCTGGCCGCTGCCATCCAGCAGGCGAGTGCGCCGGCCATGCGCGCTGCTGCACGCGCACTCGGTCAACGTATTGGGGACGAAGACGGTGTGCGCACGGCGATCGATCAGTTGGAGGCCTGGCAGCTGCTCGAACCGGCTTCTGCGCCATCCACAACCGTCGCACGGATCGAGCAGCACGCCGTCGCATAAACAGGGCACGCTGCGCATCAGGCCGCAGCGTTGGGAACGCGCACTGCAGCCCTGGGTGGCAGCGCGTCGTTGCCAGCGATGTGCTGTGCGCTACCGGCATACGGCACAATCGGGCTCCTCCGGTTGATCTCGCCCGCATGCGCTATCCCGCTCTGGATCTGTTGCGTGGCATCGCCATCGTCTGGGTGATGCTGTTCCATTCGTTCGTGGTCGGCGGGCTGGGGCCGGACTGGGCGTGGCTGTCGCGCTACGGCTGGATGGGGGTGGACCTGTTCTTCGTGTTGAGCGGCTTTTTGATCGGCAGCCAGGTACTCGTGCCGCTGGCGCGCGGGCAGCGGCTGGACTTCAAGGACTTCTACCTGCGGCGCGCGTTTCGCATCCTGCCGGCATTTTCGGTGGTGCTGCTCGTCTACATGGCATGGCCAGGATTTCGCGAAGCGCCCGGGCTGGCACCATGGTGGATGTTTGTCACCTTCACCTTGAATCTGTTGGTCGATTACGGCGAACAGGCCGCGTTTTCGCATGCCTGGTCGCTGTGTGTGGAAGAGCATTTCTATCTGGTGTTTCCGCTGCTGGCCACGCTGTTGCTGCGGCGCCCATCGGCTACCCGCCTCGTTGCCCTCTGCGTGGCCGTTGTGGTGGCCGGCATCGCCTTGCGCAGCAGCGTGTGGCTGCACAACACCGCGCTGGACCAGGTCGGCGGCGGGCAGCAGCGCAATTGGTTCGTCGAAGACCTCTACTACCCCACCTGGAACCGGCTGGACGGCTTGCTTGCCGGTGTCGTGCTGGCGGTGTTGAAGATGTTTCGTCCGCACACATGGCAGCGGCTGCAGCAGCGTGGCAATGCCTGTGCGCTTGCAGGCGTGGCCGTGCTGGCCTTGGCGATGTGGTTGTTTCGCGAGCGCACCGGCTTGCTCGGCAACGCGGTGGGCTGGCCGGTGCTCTCGTTCGGTCTGGCTCTGTTGGTGCTGGCGGGTACCGCGACCGGGACTGTATTCGGCCGGCTGCAGGTGCCGGGCGCCGCCTGGTTGGCGGCGATCTCCTACAGCCTGTACCTGACCCACAAGGCGGTATTCCACCTCATCCAGCAGTGGTTCGGCCCAGCACTGGAGGGGCGTGGCCTGCTCGCGTTTGCTGCGTATGGCGGGGCGGCGCTGCTGGGTGGCGCAGTGCTGCATAACGCGGTGGAGCGCCCGTTCCTGCGGCTGCGCAAGCGGTACAGCAAGGCAACTGCATAAGCCAGCAATGGCTGATGCCGATGCGGTTCTTTGTGTCTGCGGTCCCCCGGCGATCTGCGCCCCGCGCCGGGTCGTCCTCCGCTGCGCAGGAACAGAAACACAACGCCCGCCTTCGCTGCCGAGAACGGGCGTGTCAGGTACGGCGTCTGCGGTGCGCGGACGCTGCGCTGCGCCTCAGGTGGAGGTGTCGTCGCGCGCTACCTGGAAGCCGGCGAACGATTGCGTCACCGGCATGATTTCCAGCCGGTTGATGTTCAAGTGCGGTGGCAGGCTGGCCACGTAGAAGATCTGCTCGGCGATGTCTTCGGCGGTCATCGGGGTGGCGCCGCGGTACAGCGTGTCCGACGCGGCCTGGTTGCCACCGGTGCGCACCAGGGTGAATTCGGTTTCGGCCATGCCCGGCTCGATCGAGGTCACGCGCACGCCGGTACCGTGCAGGTCCGAGCGCAGGCCGAGCGAGAACTGCTGCACGAAGGCCTTGGTGCCGCCGTAGACATTGCCGCCGGTGTACGGGTAGGTCGCCGCCACCGACGCGATGTTGATGATGGCGCCACGGCGCGCGATCAGTGCCGGCAGCAGCCGGTGGGTGAGGGTGACCAGCGCGGTGACGTTGGTGTCGATCATCTGCTGCCATTGCACCAGGTCGGCCTGCTGCGCGGGCGCGGTACCGAGCGCCAGGCCGGCGTTGTTGACCAGCACGTCGATGTCGGCGAATGCGGCGGGCAGCGCGTCGATGGCGGCCGACAAGGCCTGTGCATCACGCATGTCGAAAGCGGCCGTATGCACCTGGCCGGCAGGAAGTTCTGCCGCGAGTGCAGTCAGGCGTTCGGTACGCCGGCCGGTGGCGATGACCTTCCAGCCGGCAGCGGCGAAGCGGCGCACCGCAGCGCTGCCGAATCCGGAGGTGGCGCCGGTGATCATGACGGTCTTGGACATGGGGAACTCCAGGGGATGGGAGAGGATCTCAGGGGACAGCGTTGCCGCTGGCGGCAGCGCGTCGCTCGCGCAGCATCTGCTCGGTCAGCGTGTCTTGCGCGACCACCTGGCCGCGACGCAGCCGCAGGACCAGGTAGCTGGCCGCAGTTGAAGGCGCCGCTGCAGCGCGTGGCAATGCGACGATCAACTCGCCGTCCACCCACACCGCCGGCACCGGCGCGCGCTGGCCGGGAAACAACACCTCCAGCGGCAGCTCCGGCGGAACATCGTTGCAGGCGCCCAGCACGACGCGATCGAGCACCAGTTGCCGCGCTTCCAGTCGCCAATCTGCGCGATAACCACGCCAATTGGCCGTGCAACTGCCCAGTGCCGTGCCGGCCGTGGCGACGAAGCGCTTCCAGATGGCGGGGTCGTCCAGCGGCCCGGACAGGGGTTCGGCCAGCAAGCGCGCCTGCCGGCCGTCTATCTGGATGCGGTCTGGGATCTGCTCGGTGGCCCGCGCGCTGCCGGTCAGTGCGAGCAGTCCCAGCAACGCGCTGGCGAGGCCGCGCATCACGTGTGCTTACTGCGCCTTGATGGCGATGGCAGGCAAGCCGCTGCCGGTGAGTTTCTGCTTGGCCTCGGCCAGTTCGCCGGCGCTGCCGTACGGCCCCATCCGCACGCGGTACACCGTCTTGCCGCTGATCTCGGCCGATTCCACCCGAGCGGCCAGGCCCATCATCGCCAGCTTGGCCTTGGTCGATTCGGCATCGCCGGAAGCGCCGAACGAGCCGGCCTGCAGGATGTAACGGGTGTTGTCGGTTGCTGCAGGGGCAGCCGCGGAGGCGGTCGTGGTTGCCGTTGGCTTGGGAGCTGCTGCTGCAGCCGGAGCGGTGAGCGCTGCGGTGCCGGCCGGCGCCGGCGTGGCCACCGGGCGGGTCTGTGTCGCTTCCGGCAACGGCTTGGGCGCGCTGGCGGCGGTTTCGTTCAAGGGCACCGGCACGCTCGGGGCCGGCGTGGCCGCCGCAACGCTGGCTGCAGCCCCCGGCGCCGGCGGCACCGGCTTGCCTTCCAGCGCGGCGCGCGCACGTGCCGCTTCCTCGGCACGCGCGCTGGCCGCCAGTTCCGCATCGGACATCTGGACTTCCTTGCCAGGCAACAAGGTGTAGAAGTCGTACTGGGTCTGCGCATCGCCCGACTTGGCCTGCGGCTTGGGTGGTTGCGCGCTGGGCCTGGGCAGCTCGGCCGGCGTATCGGTATCGGCATCGGCCACCGGTTCGGGCTGTGCGTCGGGATTGGCCCGCGGGCCGGCCCGCAGGAAGCCGTCGCCGTCCTTCTTGAACAGGTTGGGCGCGGCCAGGAAGATCACCGCCGCAATCGCGGCGCCCGCCACCAACCACACCCAGCCGGGTGTGCCATTGCTGGTGTTGCGCCGTGCCTGACTCTTACCGCGTCGTGCTGCCATCTACCACTTCTCCGAATCGTGTCGTTGCGGGCGCCATGCCCGACTTACTGCGGCGGTCGCTGTCGCTGCCGCCCTGGCACGGCAACCGCTGCGCAAGGCCGTCGCGATCGCCTTGCGCATTGCGCTGCCGCACGGGGAGTGCCCCGCCCGGCGTCGCCTCGTGCCTGCCTACATCTTTTCCGGCGCGCTGACGCCAAGCAGCTCCAGACCGTTGGCGAGCACTTGCTGGGCGGCGACGGCGAGTGTGAGTTTGGCATCGCGCTCGGCGGCATCGTCCACCAGCACCTTGCTGTTGTGATACCACGTGTGGAAGGCATGCGCCAATTCACGCAGGTATTGCGCGATCTGGTACGGCTCCAGCGCCTGACCGGCAATTTCCACCACTTCCGGATAACGCGACAGTTCCAGCATCACCGCAAGCGAATGCTCGTCGTCCAGGCACGCCAGCTGGTTCAGCCCATTGGCCTGGTCGTACTTGTAGCCCTTTTCCTGTGCCTGGCGCAGCACGCTGCACACGCGTGCATGCGCGTACTGCACGTAGAACACCGGGTTGTCGTTGCTCTGCGCGCGCGCCAGATCGATGTCGAAGGTAAGCTGCGAATCGGGCTTGCGCGCGATCAGGAACCAGCGCACCGCATCGGCGCTGGTTTCCTCGATCAGATCGCGCAGGGTGACGTAGCTGCCGGCACGCTTGGACAGCTTCACCTCCTCGCCGCTGCGCATCACGGTGACCATCTGGTGCAGCACGTATTCCGGCCAGCCCTGCGGGATGCCCAGCTCCAACGCCTGCAGGCCGGCGCGCACGCGGGTCAGCGAACCGTGGTGGTCGGCACCCAGTTCGGTGATGGCGCGTTCGTAGCCGCGCTGCCACTTGGTCAGGTGGTAGGCCACGTCCGGCACGAAATAGGTGTAGGTGCCGTCGGACTTGCGCATCACGCGGTCCTTGTCGTCGCCGAAGTCGGTGGACTTCAGCCACAACGCGCCGCCTTCCTCGTAGGTGTGGCCGGAGGCGATCAGCTTCTGCACCGCCTCTTCGACCTTGCCGTCCTTGTACAGCGAGCTTTCCAGGAAATAGATATCGAAGTCGACCCGGAACGCGGCCAGATCGTGGTTCTGCTCGTTGCGCAGGTACGCCACCGCGAAGCGGCGGATCGATTCAAGATCGGCCGGATCCTTGGTGCCGGTCACCAGGTGGCCTTCCAGGTCGACCGTGTCGCCGGCCAGATAGGCATTGGCCACGTCGGCGATGTAGTCGCCGCGGTAGCCGTTCTCCGGCCAGCCGTCGCTGTCGGGGGTGAGCCCCTGCGCGCGCGCCTGCACCGACAGCGCCAGGTTCTCGATCTGCACCCCGGCATCGTTGTAGTAGAACTCGCGCTTGACGTTCCAGCCATTTGCATCGAGCACGCGCGCCAGGCTGTCGCCGATCGCTGCGGCGCGGCCGTGGCCGACATGCAACGGGCCGGTCGGGTTCGCCGACACGTATTCCACGCCCACCGAGCGGCCGTTACCGGCCAGCCCGCGACCGTAATCGTGGCCCTGCTTGATCACATGCGCCACTTCGCGCTGATACGCGGTGGGCGCCAGGTGGAAATTGATGAAGCCGGGGCCGGCGATGTCGACCTTGGCCACGTCGTCGCTGGCCGGCAGGGCAGCCACCAGCGCCTGCGCCAGCGCGCGCGGATTGCTGCGCGCGGCCTTGGCCAGCAGCATCGCGGCATTGGTGGCGAAGTCGCCGTGCTCGCGGGTCTTGGGTCGCTCGACCACAAAATCCGGCGGCAAGGTGTCGGCAGGCAGGGTGCCGTTGGCGCGCAAGGCTTCGATGCCTTGGCCGATCAGTGCGCAGAGTAGGGCTTTCACGTGGGATCTGCTTGGAACCAAACCAGCGATTTTACCCGACCGCGCGCCGCAGGATCCGGCCGATGGTTCAGGTCGGGGGCGGCAGACTCATTCCAGCCAGCCGCGCTCGGCCAGCGATACCGGGCGGCCGTCGCCGATCACGAAGTGGTCCAGCAGGCGGATATCCACCAGGTCAAGCCCCTGCTGCAGACGTCGGGTGACGGCACGATCGGCCTCGGAGGGTTGCGGATTACCGGAGGGGTGGTTGTGTCCGACGATTATCGCCGCAGCGTTATGCAGCAAGGCCTTGCGCACCACTTCGCGCGGATGGATGTCGGCGCCGTCGATGGTGCCGGTGAACATCTCCTCGAACGCGATCGCGCGGTGGCGGTTGTCCAGGAACAGCACCGCGAACACCTCGTAGGCGCGGGCACGCAGCCGTTGCGAGAAGTAGCGGCCCACGCTAGGCGGGTCACTGAGTGCTTCGCCGCGCTCCAGTCCGCTCATCAGATGACGGTGCGCCAGCTCCAGCGCCGCATTGAGCTTGCAGGCCGAGGCCGGTCCCAGGCCGGGCAGGCGGGCCAGGGCCGGAGCCGGGCGGTCCAACAGCACCCGTAGCGGGCCGTGCCGATGCAGCAGTTCGCGCGCGGTCTTGACCGCATCCTGGCCGCGCAGCCCCGAGCCGACGAAGATTGCCAGCAGCTCGGCATCGGAGAGCGCGGGCGCGCCGCGCGCCAGGAGTTTTTCGCGCGGTCGTTCGGTGCTGGGCCAGTCGTGTATGTGCATATGGCCAGATTGCCGATGCTTATCGCCCACGCCTATCAGGGCAGGCAGGGCCATCGGCTAATCTAGTTGTCCTTGTAACCGTAGGACGACCCCGACGTGATCGGCTCCACTCAGGCCCGCCCCCTGGACGGGCAGCGTTTATTGCTGTGCGTCGGCGGGGGCATCGCCGCTTACAAATCGCTCGAACTGGTCCGTCGCCTGCGTGACGCCGGCGCGCAGGTGCAGGTTGCCATGACCGGCGGCGCGCAACAGTTCGTCACCCCGCTGAGCTTCCAGGCGCTCTCCGGGCAACCGACCCGCACCACGCTGTGGGACAGCGCCGCCGAGCAGGCGATGGGGCATATCGAACTGGCGCGCTGGGCCGATCGGGTCATCGTGGCCCCGGCCACTGCGGATCTGCTGGCGCGGCTGGCGCATGGCCTGGCCGACGATCTGGTCACCACGCTGTGCCTGGCGACCACCGCCCCGTTGACCGTTGCCCCGGCGATGAACCATCGCATGTGGCTGCACCCGGCCACCCAGGCCAACATCGCCACCTTGCGCGCGCGCGGCGTGGCGGTGGTCGGTCCGGAGGACGGTCCATTGGCCGAAGGCGAATCCGGCCCCGGCCGGTTGGCCGATCCGGCGGCGATCGTCGCTGCGCTGGCAGGTGCCGACGCCGTGACCGCCCCGCCCGCTGCCGCCCCGTCTGCCGCTACCCCGGCATTCGTTCCCAGCAGCGCGCAGCTGGAGGGCCTGCGTGTGGTGATCAGCGCCGGCCCCACATTCGAGGACCTGGACCCGGTGCGCTACGTCGGCAACCGTAGCAGCGGCAAGATGGGCTACGCACTGGCCGCCGCCGCCGCCCGTCAGGGCGCCGACGTGGTGCTGGTCAGCGGCCCGGTCCACCAGACCACGCCGCCCGGCGTGCAGCGCATCGATGTGCGCTCGGCCGTGCAGATGCGCGATGCGGTGCTGGGCGCGTTCCCGGCCGACATCTATATCGGCGCGGCGGCGGTGGCCGACTACACGCCCAAACGGGTGGTCGCGCAGAAAATCAAGAAAACCGGCGAGACGCTGACTCTGGAGCTGGTGCGCACGCCGGATATCCTGTCCGAGGTCGCCGCCCAGACCGGCGCACTGAAACTGGTGGTCGGTTTTGCAGCCGAAACGCACGACGTGGAGCATTACGCGCGTGGCAAGCTGGCGGCCAAACGGCTGGATCTGATCATCGCCAATCAGGTGGGAATCGAAGGCGGCGGTTTCGAAAGCGACAATAACGCCGCCACCGCTTACTGGCAGGGCGGCGAGCGCGTGTTCCCAAGCAGCAGCAAGACCCAGCTGGCCGACCAGCTGCTGGCCCTGATTGCGGAGAGGTTGCAGGCATGAGCTACCCGATCCACTCCCTGCAGGTGAAGTTGCTCGACCCGCGTTTTGGCGACGTGTGGCCGCTGCCGGCCTACGCCACCGAGGCCAGCGCAGGCATGGACCTGCGTGCCGCGCTGGAAGCGCCGATGACCCTGGAGCCTGGCGATGCGGCGCTGATACCCAGCGGTATCGCCATCCATCTGGCCGACCCACAACTGTGCGCCGTGGTGTTGCCGCGCTCTGGCCTGGGCCACCGTCACGGCATCGTGCTCGGCAACGGCACCGGGCTCATCGATGCCGACTACCAGGGCCCACTGCTCATCAGTACCTGGAATCGCGGCCGCGAGGCCTTCACCATCGAACCGGGCGACCGTATCGCGCAGCTGGTGATCCTTCCGATCGTGCGCGTGGGCTTGCAAGTGGTGGATACTTTCGTCGACAGCGCGCGGGGAGCGGGTGGATTCGGCCATACCGGGGTGCGCTGACTGGGGAGTCACATGAGCAAGGCGAACGAGCGCAGGCAGTCGATGTCCAGCGTGCGTACGAGCGGTCCGGTGTTGGGGGGCATGTTGCTGCTGCTGGCCGCCTGGTTCGGCTGGAACAGCTATGCGCAGTGGCATGAAGAGGCCATCGCGCAGGATCTGGAACACGCGCGCGACCGCGCCGTGCAGGAGGTCAGCCAGGCGATGGCCGCGCAGGCCGGCCAACTCGATGCCGTCCTCAAGCAGCCGGCGGTGGCTGCCGCGCTGGGCAACGGCGACGCCTTGGCGGCCGCCTCGGCCATCCGCGAGCGTTTCAAGGGCGCCGAGGACGTGCAGGTGCTGCCCGGCGATCTCGCCGCGGCCTATGCCAATCCGAAGGACTTCGGTTATGCAAGGCTGAGCCTGCTCGAATCGGCGCTGCTCGCCGAGCGCGCGCAGGTGCGCGTGGTGCGTGACGCCAAGCAGGTGCGTCTGGGCGTGGCGGCAGCGGTGCGCCTGGGTGCGCAGCCGGCGGTGGCGTACGCACGGCTGCCATTGCTGCGCCTGACCGGCCCGCTGGACGCCATCGCCGTGCCCGGCAGCGCCTACCTGGCCTTGCGCCAAGGCAGTTTCAACGTCGTGCAGCAGGGCGACGCGGCGCTGGCCGATGCTGCCGAAACGCTGGCCAAGCCGCTGGGTACCAGCGGCCTGCGTGTGGCGGCCGCGGTCCCGCAGCGCGACAGCGGCCCGTTGGGTCTGGGGGCTGTCGGCTGCGCCATCGTGGCCGCACTGCTGCTGGCCATTGCCGTGTTGTCCGTGCTGGCCAGCCGTGGTCGGGTGGCGCTGCCGCGCCGACGCCGCGTCGCCGGCGAGTCGGCGCTCGATGAACCGACCTTCGGTCAAAGCCTGCAGCACGACGCCAGCCTTGCCAGCGAAGCTGCGGCGGTGGAGCCCGACGCACTACCGGCGCCACCGCCGCTGTTGCCGGCGGTGCAGGTCGCCACGGACATATTCCGCGCCTACGATATCCGCGGCGTGGTCGGCAAGGATCTCAATCCCGGCGTCGCCGCATTGATCGGGCAGGCCATCGGCAGCGTCATGCAGGCGCAGGGTCTGCGCGATGTGGTGGTGGGCCGCGACGGACGGCTGTCCGGACCGGAGCTGACCAGCGGCCTGATCGAGGGCCTGCGCCGCGCCGGCTGCAACGTCACCGATATCGGATTGGCGCCGACGCCGCTGGTGTACTTCGGCGCCTATGAACTGCGTGCCGGCAGCTGCGTGGCAGTGACCGGCAGCCACAACCCGCCCGACTACAACGGCTTCAAGATCGTGATCGGCGGCGAGACGCTGTCCGGTGCGGCCATTGCTGAACTGCATCAGCGCATCAACCAGGGTCGCCTGCATACCGCCGCCACGCCCGGCGAGCTGGAGCAGCGCGACATCGGCGATGCGTACATCCAGCGCATCGCCGACGACGTGCAGCTCGACCGTCCGATCAAGGTCGTGGTGGATGCCGGCAACGGCGTGGCCGGCGAGCTCGCGCCGCGCCTGCTGGAGGCGATCGGCGCCGAGGTCATCCCGCTGTATTGCGACATCGACGGAACCTTCCCCAACCATCACCCCGACCCGAGCGAGCCGCACAATCTCGACGATCTGGTGAAGATGGTGCAGCGCTTCGACGCCGACATCGGCGTGGCCTTCGACGGCGATGCCGATCGTCTGGGTGTGGTCACCAAGGAAGGCGCGGTGGTGTTCCCGGACCGTCTGCTGATGTTGTTTGCCGCCGATGTGCTGCAGCGCAATCCCGGCGCGCTGGTCATCTACGACGTGAAGTGCACCGGCAAGCTGTCCGACTACGTGTTGCGAAATGGCGGCAGCCCGCTGATGTGGAAGACCGGGCATTCGCTGATCAAGTCCAAGATGCGCGAGACCGACGCCGAGCTGGCCGGCGAGATGAGCGGCCACTTCTTCTTCAAGGAGCGCTGGTTCGGGTTCGACGACGGCATCTATGCAGCCGCGCGCCTGCTGGAGATCCTGGCCCAGCGCGAGGAGAGCCCGTCCGAGGTGCTGAACGCCCTGCCTGAGAGCGTGTCCACGCCGGAAATCAAGGTGCCGGTGGAAGGCGATGCGCACGCGCTGGTGGCGCGTATTGTCGCGCGCGCGCAGGACGGGGAGGAATCGCCGTTCGAATCGGCGCGGTTGTCGACCATCGACGGCCTGCGCGCGGACTTCGTCGACGGCTGGGGCCTGGTGCGCGCCTCCAACACCACGCCGATCCTGGTGCTGCGTTTCGAAGCCGACAGCGAGGCGGCACTGGAGCGTATCCGCGCGCTGTTCCGCAGCGAGTTGCAGGCGCTGCTGCCCGAGCATCCGCTGGCGTTCTGAGCGCGATGTGCCGACAGCGCCAGCGGCGTCGTCAAGCCCGCGGCAGTGCCGTTGGTCGCCGCACGGCACGACCGCGGCCAGATGGTGATGGTCGGTCAGGCATGCTCAGCGCTCGCCGGCGCTGACGCTGCCAAGACGCTCAGCTGTCGCCCATCCGGCACATCCGGTCGCCCGAAGGCCTCCGGGCCGTGGCGCTGCAGCCATACCGCGTCCCAGTACGGATACGCGCCGATCTGGTCGACCAGGCCGGCGCGCAACGGCAAGGCCACCAGGCCACGCGCGAATTGTCGGCGATCGATGTCTGCAGGAAGTGCGGCCATCTGCATCTCCGGCTGCCAGACCGTCCCGCCGCGGCCGCGCGCACGATTGACCGCCTCGCCGGCTGCCAGCCGCGCGGAATTGGCCAGTTGCAGCAACAGCGCCTTGCCCGGCGCCTGCAGCAGGCCGCACCAGCGATGTGGCAGCAGTACCCAGCACAGCAACTGCGCGCCGTGCCAATGACGTGCCAACGCCAGGGTCGCCGCGGCGGCGCGCGCGCACCGCCAGTCCGCAAACAACGGCACGCCTTGATGGGTGGGCAGGCACAGATGCCAGTACGCCGCAGTGGGAACTGGCACGAAAACCGAACAAGGGAGGGGCGCGCTGGACATGCCCACAGCCTGCCCATGCCGCCGTGGCATCAACATCATCCAGCCACGCATCAAGACGTCGGCCACCTGCGCAACGCCGCGTAAGAATCAGGCGCTCAGCGCCACCTTGTTCTCGCAATGCCGCCAGCCACCCGGACAACCTGGTCCCGTCTGGAGCGATGTAGCCATCAACGCGACGTATGCGCGACGGCGACCGACGACCGACGAATCCCCAATCCCGGCCGTCAATGCCCAGCCCGATCGCGCTTCCAGCCGCGATGCTTGACGTCCAGATACAGGCTGTAGACCGCGGTGAACGCCGGGAACAGGTTCTGCAGCACGCCGACCGAGTCCTGTTTGGCCGAAAACACGAAGTAGCTCAGCGTCATCAGGCTGCCGACCACGCTCATGTACCAGAACAGGCGCGGGATCACCGGTTTGCCGGCACGTTTGGAGGCGAGGAACTGCACCAGCCAGCGGCCGCCGAACATCAGTGCGCCCACGTAGCCGATCAGCTTCCAGCCGGTGACGTGGATGCCGGTCCAGTACAGCCAGGTCAGTGGCTGGTCCAGCAACGTCGCATCCATCAGCGTTCCTCCACCACGGTGCGCTTGCTGCGGGTGATCAGCCACGCCACGCCGCGCAGGTCGCGGATGCCCACCAGCGCGCGGTTGAGATTGTTGTACTTGGACACGCCGGCGGTGCGATGGCGGTGATTGACCGGCACGCTCACCGTCCGCCAGCCGGCGCGTTGCATCAGCGCCGGCAGGTAGCGGTGCATGTGGTCGAAGTACGGCAGGTCCAGGAATGCCTCGCGTTCGAACAACTTGATGCCGCAGCCGGTATCGGGCGTGTTGTCCTGCAGCATGCGCGAGCGGATCGCGTTGGCCCACTTGCTGGCCCAGCGCTTGGACCCCGAATCCTGCCGGTTGACGCGCCAGCCGGCGAACAGCTTGACCTGCGGCTGGGCCTGGCTGCGCGCGATGAGCAGCTTGGGGATGTCGGCCGGGTCGTTCTGGCCATCGCCGTCGAGCGTGGCGATCCAGCTGGCGCGCGCGGCCTTGACGCCGCTGCGCACCGCCGTGCTCTGGCCGCTCTGGGTCACGTGATGCAGCACCCGCAGCTCCGGCGTGGTGGCCTTCAGGCCCTGCAGCACCGCCAGGGTGTCGTCGCGGGAATGGTCGTCGACATAGACGATTTCGAAGGCCACCAGACCGCGCAACGCAGCGACGATTTCGCCCACCAGGGCCGCGACGTTATCGCGCTCGTTGAACACCGGAACGACGACGGAAAGCTGAGGTTGGCTCATGGATTCGTAGTGACCGGAGGAAAGCGGAGCGAAAAGATCGCGCATTGTGCCCTGCGCGTCTGAGCCGGGCATGAAGCGCGCTCGTCTTCGCTGCGCCGGAACGCGCACAAGCGGCCTGAAGCGTGTAGGGCAAGGTTACTCGGGGCCGCCCAGGGCATGAAGCCAGCGATCCGTCACGCCGCAGTGTACCGGCGCGCAGCGGCGTGGCCGAGCCCGACCAGGCCGGTGCCGCTGTCCGCGCGTCGGTCGCTCAGGCCCGGTCGCCGAAATAGTGCCGGCACCAGTCCACCACCTGCGGCAGCCCATGCTCGACCGGCGTGGTCGGCGCGAAACCGAACGCCGCCTGCGCGCGCCGGGTATCGGCCATGGTGCGCAGCATGTCGCCCGGCTGCATCGGCTTGTAGACCTTTTCGGCCGGACGACCGGCGGCCCGCGCGATCACCTCGATGAAGGTTTCCAGTTCCACCGGCGTATGGTTGCCCAGGTTGAAGACCCGGTGCGGCACCGGATCGTCGCTGGGCGTGTCCAGCGCACCGAGCACGCCAGCCACGATGTCGTCCACGAAGGTGAAGTCGCGCTGCATCCTGCCGTGGTTGAACACCTCGATCGGGCGCCCGGCCAGCACTGCGCGGCTGAACAGCAGCGGCGCCATGTCCGGCCGGCCCCATGGGCCATACACGGTGAAAAAGCGCAGCCCGGTGGCGCGCAGACCATAGAGTTGCGCGTAGGTATGCGCCATCAGCTCATTGGCCGCCTTGGTCGCCGCATACAACGACCGCGGCTGGTCCACGCGCTGGTCCTCGGAGAAGGGCGGGGTGGCGGAGTCGCCGTACACCGAGCTGCTGGACGCATACGTCAGGTGTTGCACGCCGCGATGCCGGCACAGTTCGAGCACGTTGACGAAGCCGACCAGGTTGCTGTCGACGTAAGCGTGCGGGTTTTCCAGCGAATAGCGCACCCCGGCCTGCGCTGCCAGGTGCACCACGCGGGTCGGCTGGATCTGGTCGAACAGTGTGGCCAGGCCATCCCGATCGGTCAGATCCAGCGCGCGGATGTCGGTATCGGGGCACAGCGCCGCCACCCGGTCGCGCTTGAGCTGCGGGTCGTAGTAGCTGTTGTAGTTGTCCAGTCCCACCACCGCCTCACCGCGCGCCGCCAGGGCGCGGCAGGTGTAGGCACCGATGAAACCGGCGGCGCCGGTGACGAGAATGGTCATGGCAGTCGTCCTGAAGACATCAAGTTCGGGGTGCTGGGTCGCGCGGTGACGGCCCCGCCGCCGGCGCGGATCGGCTGGCCAGGATCGCCTTGCGCTCGGCGCTGAATTCCCACCAGTGGCGCGCCGGCTCGCCCTGCATGAAGCGCACGATCGACAGAAACACATCGATCACGCACGGGTCGTGCCGCACGCCGGTGCGTTGGCAGAGCCGGGCATGGCATGCATCTCGAACGCGTCGCAGTCACGCAACTGCGCCGGGTCGTGGATGCCGAGCACTTGCAGATCCTGTGCGCAGGCCGGCCCCACATTGGGCAGGTCGGTCAGGCGCCGGAGCTGCGCACGGTCCACCTTGGAAGGATGCATCGGCGTTCCTCGTGCGCGGCCGTGGACTCATCCCTTGTGCAGGCGCAGGCGTTCCAGCACGCCTTCCAGCGTGTCCAGATCGGTGTAGTGGATCACCAGCTTGCCCTTGCCGCCGCGGCCGTGATTGAACACCACCCTGGTACCCAGCGATTCGGACAGCTCGGTTTCCAGCGAGGCGATATCGGCCTGCGGCGCCACCGGCGCGGGCTTGCCCTTGCGCAGCGCGCCGGGCACCTTGCCGGCGGCGAACTGCTGCGCGCGATGTTCCACTTCGCGCACCGACCAGCCCTGGTCTGCCGCTTCCTGCGCCAGCTTGCTGGCCAGTTCCGGGGCCAGGGTGAGCAGCGCGCGCGCATGGCCCATTTCCAGGCGACGGGTTTCCAGCAGCACCCGGATCGCTACCGGCAGTTCCAGCAGCCGCAGCAGATTGGACACCGATGCGCGCGAGCGGCCTACCGCTTCGGCGGCCTCGGCATGGGTCAGCGAGAATTCGTCGATCAGCCGCTGCAGCGCCTGCGCTTCTTCCAGCGGGTTGAGGTCTTCGCGCTGGATGTTCTCGATCAGCGCCATCGCGATGACGGTGCGGTCGTCCAGCTCGCGCACCACCACCGGGACTTCGCTCAGCCCGGCCAGCTGCGAGGCGCGCCAGCGGCGCTCGCCGGCCACGATCTCGAACTGTCCCGGCGCCAGCTCACGCGCCACGATCGGCTGGATCACCCCCTGGGCCTTGATCGACTCGGCGAGCTCGGCCAGCTTGACCTCGTCCATCTCCTGGCGCGGCTGGTACTTGCCCGGTTGCAGCTGGGCGACCGGCAGCGTGCGCAGGCTGTCGCCCGGCTGCAGGGCCGGCTCGTCGGCGCCACTCGGTGCCGCAGCGGCTGCCGCTGCTGCGCCCTTCGGCCCCAACAGCGCTTCCAGGCCACGGCCCAGGCCACGCTTCTTCGCCAGCGGCGGCTTGCTCATCAGACGGTCTCCACGGGCCGAACGGCCTTGTTGCGGTCGTTCTGGCGGCGCACGATTTCGCCGGCCAGGCCCAGGTAGGCCACCCCGCCGCGCGAGGTACGGTCGTAGCCCACGATGCTCTGGCCATGGCTGGGCGCCTCGGCCAGGCGCACGTTGCGCGGCACGATGGTACGGAACACCTTGTCGCCGAAATGCTCGGTCAGCTCGGCCGACACGGCATTGGCCAGGTTGTTGCGAATATCGAACATCGTACGCAGAACCCCTTCGATCTCCAGCGCCGGGTTGAGGTTGGCGCGCAGCGCTTCGATGGTTTCCAGCAGCGCGGTCAGCCCTTCCAGCGCGTAGTACTCGCATTGCATCGGCACGATGACCGAATCGGCTGCGGTCAGCGCGTTGAGCGTCAGCAGCGACAGTGCCGGTGGGCAGTCGATCAGGATGAAGTCGTAGGCGTCGCGGATCGGCGCCAGCGCGCGCTTGAGCCGCTGCTCGCGCTCGCCCTGGTCCATCAGCTGGATCTCGGCGGCGGTCAGGTCGATGTTGCCCGGCAGCAGGTCGAAGCCTTCCGGCGCGGTGACCCGGATGTCGGCGGCGCTGTTCTCGCCCAGCAACAGGTCGCAGGTGGAGGCGGCCACATCGCGCTTGTCGATGCCGCTGCCCATGGTGGCGTTGCCCTGCGAGTCCAGATCCACCAGCAGCACGCGCTTTGGCGCGCGCGCCAGGCCGGCCGCCAGATTGACGGCCGTCGTGGTCTTGCCGACGCCGCCTTTCTGGTTGGCAATGGCGATGATCCGGGCCATGCGGGAGAGCCTCGTGGGCAAGGAGGAAGACCGGCCATTATGCGGGCAGGGCGTCGGATCGGGAAATGCCGCCTGCGGCGGCGCCGGGGCACGTGCTGGAATGACCGGGGCGGCTCAGCCGGCGGGGGAGGCACCGCCGGACGGCGTCTGCATGGCACGGTAGCGCTGCAAGATGTCGGCGATCTCGCTGTCCAGGGCCACCCGCTGCTGCTCGAAGCTGGTCTGCAGGCGCAGTTGCGCCATCAGTTCGCGGTGGCGTTGCTGGATGTCGCCTGCCAGCTTGTCGGCCACCGCCTGGCCGGCCAGTTCGCGGTCGCCGGCCGCACGCAGCAGGCTGGCCAGGCCCTCGCGCAGGCTGGTCACATTGAAGCGGGCGGTATGGATGTTGTTGTCGACGATGGCGATACGCTCGTTGAACACCCGGCGCAGGTCGTCCTCGCTCTGATACGACATCAGCATCGCCTGATCGGTGCGCTTGCGCATCTGCTCGGCAGCCAGGTCGGCCTGGCGCTGTTGCTCGCTGGCCGCCGCCGCCGCCCGCTCGTCGCTGCTCATGGCGCGCTGCACCTCGGCGCTGCGCAAGCCACTCTTGGCGTTGAATTCGTCGCGCGCCTGGTTCACCGCTTCCGGCGGCAAGGTGTCGCTGCAGATCCTGGCACCGTTCTGGTTCCAGCAATACAGCTTCTTCGCCGCCGCCTTGTCCTGCGCCCCGGCGGGCGCGACGGCGAACATCGCCACGACGACGGCGAACACTGCCAAAGAGAGGTGTCTCGGCATCATCGCAGCCCCCTGTCGCCTGCCGTCAGCCCGTGGTGTCGGTGCCGTAGCGGCCACGATAGGCCAGCAGCGGTTCCCGGTAGCCGACAAGGTCGGCGTTTCCCGCCGCAAAAGCAAGCAGATCGGCGAGGTTGGCCACCGCGATCACCGCGATGCCGGCCTCGGCCGCCACCGCCTGCGCCGCCGAGCGGCGGTCCTGCTCGGAGGCGATCTCCTGCCGGTCCAACGCCACCACGATGCCGGCCGGGGTACCGCCGGCGGCACGGATGATGCCCAGCGCCTCGCGGATCGCGGTGCCGGCAGTGATCACGTCATCGACGATCAGCACCTTGCGGCCAGCCAGCGGCGCACCGATCAGGCTGCCGCCCTCGCCATGGTCCTTGGCTTCCTTGCGGTTGAACGCCAGCGGCAGGTCGCGGCCGCGTGCGGCGTAGGCGCAGGCCACCGCGGTCGCCAACGGGATGCCCTTGTAGGCCGGACCGAACACCAGGTCGAAGTCCACCCCGGCCGCATCGATCGCATCGGCATAGCACTGTGCCAGCTGCGCGGTCTTGGCGCCCGAATCGAAGCGCCCGGCATTGAAGAAATACGGGCTCAGCCGCCCCGACTTGAGCGTGAACTCGCCAAAGCGCAGGGCGTCGGCGGCCAGGGCCAGCTGCAGGAATCGGGTGCGGTGGTCGGTCATGGTGACGAGATCGGGGAGTGGGGATTCGGGATTGGAAAGCATAGCCGGTCGCGCCTTGCGGCATCCGCCGATGCGGTACGCTTTCACGAACTCCAATTCCCATTCCCGAATCCCAGCTCTTCACCTATGCGCATCATCAGTTTCAACGCCAACGGCCTACGCTCGGCCGCCAGCAAGGGCTTCTTCGACTGGTTCGTCGGCCAGGATGCGGACGTGCTGTGCATCCAGGAGACCAAGGCGCAGGAACACCAACTGGCCGGCCCGGAGTTCCTGCCGGCCGGCTACAAGGCCTGGTTTCGCGACGCCAGCACCAAGAAGGGCTATAGCGGCGTCGCGATCTACGCCAGGCGCGAACCCGACGAAGTGCGCACCGCGCTGGGCTGGCCCGAGTTCGACGAGGAAGGGCGCTATATCGAGGCGCGCTTCGGCAACCTCAGTGTGGTGTCCTTCTACATCCCGTCCGGCTCGTCGGGCGAATTGCGCCAGGACTACAAATTCCAGGTGATGCAGTGGCTGCGGCCGATCCTGGACCAGTGGCTGGCCAGCGGCCGGCAGTACGTGCTGTGCGGCGACTGGAACATCGTGCGCACCGCCCTGGACATCAAGAACTGGAAATCCAACCAGAAGAATTCCGGCTGCCTGCCGCCCGAGCGCGACTGGCTCAACGGGCTGTGCGCCGATGTGGCCAGCGATGCCAGTCCTGCCGACGGCCGCGGCTGGGTCGACAGTTATCGCGTGCTGCATCCGCAGGGCCAGGACTACACCTGGTGGAGCAACCGCGGCGCCGCGCGCGCCAACAACGTGGGGTGGCGCATCGACTATCAGCTGGTCACCCCCGGCCTGCGCGAGGCCCTGCAGGCCTGCGCGATCTACCGCGAGCAGCGCTTCTCCGACCACGCACCGTACGTCGTGGACTACACGCTGTGAGTGAGCGCGCGCAATTGGTCGGCGCGAGACTGAGTGCGGGTGTCGCTACCCACGATTGGCGTGCTTTTGTTGGCGCGGTGCAGGAGAGCATCGCGCGCGGGAGCGCGGTAGCCCGCCGCAGCGCAATGGCCGTAGACCCCTCAGGGGGCCGATTGTGCGTTGACGGTAGACCGGCCCGCGCTGCGGTCGCTAACACTGCCCACATTGCATCGACCAGCATCCGATCCCACCGGCCGCACGCATGAGCAAGCCCGCACCCAAGTACAAGGGCCTGCGCGGCATCCGGCAAGCCTTCGCCACGCCATCGGCGGCGACCATGGCACTGCTCGGTTTCGGCAGCGGCCTGCCGTTCTTGCTGATCGCCTCGCAAACGCTGTCGACACGGTTGCGCGATGTCGGGTTGGACCTGGGCAGCATCGGCCTGATCAGCCTGGCCAGCTTCTTCTATCTGCTCAAGTTCCTGTGGGCGCCACTGATCGACCGCTATGCGTTTCCGCTCACGGCCTTCCTCGGCCGCCGCCGCTCCTGGCTGCTGGTCGCGCAGATCGGCGTCACGCTTGGTTTGGTTGCGCTGGCGTTCTCGCGCCCGGACCTGAGCGTGACGGGGCTGGTGAGCTGGGTGCTGTTCGCCTCGTTCTGGGGTGCCACCCAGGATTCAGTGGTGGATGCCTATCGGATCGAAATCGCGCCGGAGACCGCGCAGGCGGCGCTGGCCGCGACCTACACCCTGGGGTACCGCATCGGCCTGATCCTGGGCGGCGCCGGTGCGCTGTACATGGCCGAATACCTCGACTGGACCTGGGCGTACCTGGGCATGTCGGCGCTGATGTTGCTGCCGATCATCACCACGCTGGTGTGTCGCGAGCCCGACCGACCCGAAGCCACGGTGGTCCGCCGCGTCGATGTGGCCGGGGCGTTCTGGCAGCCCATCTCCAGTTTCTTTTCCAGCAATGGTCTGGCGCTGGGGATCGTGCTGTTGCTGTTTGTCGGCCTGTACAAATTCCCCGACCAAGTGATCGGCGTGATGGCCGGACCTTTCTATCTGGATTCCGGCTACACCAAGGCCGACATCGCCACCGTGTCCAAGTTGTTCGGCGTGTGGATCGGGATTGTCGGTGCCTTTGCCGGTGGCGCGGCGGTGGCGGCATTCGGCTTCCGTCGCATGTTGCTGGTAGCTGCGCTGGGTGTGGCGTTGTCCAACCTGGCGTTCCTGCTGATGGCGCACAACCCGGCCAAGCTGTGGGCGTTCTATGCGGCGCTCAGCGCCGATAACCTGTTCCAGGGCTTCGCAGCCACCGTGCTGGTGGCCTTCATGTCATCGCTGACAAATCGCAATTTCACCGCCACCCAGTACGCCTTGCTGGTGTCGCTGGCCAATTTGCCGGGTAAATTCGCCGGCGGTGTGTCCGGGTTCCTGGTCGAGGCCACCTCCTACAGCACCTTCTTCATCCTCAGCGCCCTGACCGTGGTTCCCACGCTGGCCCTGCTTGCCTGGCTGTGGCCGCGGCTGGATGCCCGCGATGGGCGCCCGGATTGAAACGGCCGCCCAGGTTGTCGATGATGCAGGCGGGGCAGCGTAGTGCACGAGGAAGGGCATGACCGATCTGGTGTTGCGTGACATCGATCCGCTGCTGGTGGACCGTATCCGCCGCATTTCCGTCGCACGCGGGTGGACGCAGCACCAGACCGTCATGCATCTGCTCGAACAGGGCCTGTTCGCCAGCGAATACGAGGTCACCGGCGGCCTGCAGCACCCGGAAGTCGATGCCCTGGCCGAGGCGATCGCTGCGCTCAAGGCGCTGCCGGCGGGGAACAACCCTTGAGCGGGCGGCGGCAGTCCGGGCGCTGGGCGTTCGGTGCCGGCCCGGAAGACACACCTCATCGATTGCGCTGACAGGGCTCGCCTGCCAGGACGCCCGGGCCGCTCGGCCGCACAGGTCATCGCCAGCGGTTTGCGCGTCCTCCTGTTCCTGTTCTGCGGCAGCGTCGGTCGACAACTCAGGCGTGCACCTGCACACGCGGCCACCATGAGAAAACAGCGCGACCGTTCTCCCCGTGTCGCTGCTCAGGCTGGATGGATCGCCCCCAGCAACCGCGGTCCCGCCGCCCCGGTGACCGCCGGCAGATTCGCCGGGCGCGCGGCCAGCAGCTCGGCTGCCAGCCAGGCAAACCCCATCGCTTCCAGATAATCCGGATCCAGCCCATGGCGAGCGCTGGATTCCACCACCACGTCCGGCAGCCGTGCCGCCAGGCGCGCCATCAGCACCGGATTGCGCACGCCGCCGCCACAAACCAGCACCCGGCGGGTCTGCGGTTGCAGCCGCAGCAAGGCGTCGGCCACGGTGACAACGGTGAGTTCGAGCAAGGTCGCCTGCACATCGGCCGGGCGCAGGCGGGCCTCGCCCATCGCCTGCATCACCCAGGCCAGATGGAACTGTTCGCGCCCGGTACTCTTCGGAGGCGCCAGCGCAAACCACGGGTCGGCCAGCAATGCCTGCAGCAGAGCGGCATCCACCCGGCCGCTGGCGGCGAATGCGCCCTCCGCATCGAACGCGGTACCGTGCTGCTGCTGGCACCAGCTGTCCAGCAAGGCATTGGCAGGTCCGGTATCGAAGCCGAGCACCGTGCCGTCGCGTGGGATCAGGGTCAGATTGCCGATGCCGCCCAGGTTGAGGACGGCACGGTCCTCGTTGGCCGTGCCCAGCATGGCCAGATGGAAGGCCGGCATCAGCGGTGCGCCCTGGCCGCCGGCCGCGACGTCGCGCCGGCGGAAATCGGCCGCGGTGGTGATGCCGGTGTGCTCGGCGATCCGGCTGGCATCGCCGATCTGCCAGGTGAACGCCGGATTCCCGTTGGGTCGGTGGCGAATGGTCTGCCCGTGCGAGCCGATCGCGCGGATACGCTCACGTGGCACCCCGGTCTCGGCAATGAGCTGGTTGGCGGCAGCGGCGAATGCCAGCCCGACCTCGGCGTCCAATCGCCCAAGCGCATCGATGCAGACCGTTTCCGCCCCCTGTCCCAACGCGACCAGCCGATCGCGCAGTGCCGGCGCCCACGGCACCGTGGTGCCCGCCACCAGTTCGCAGCGGCGATGGTTGGCGTCGGCAAAGCGCACCAGTGCAGCATCGATGCCATCGGCGCTGGTGCCCGACATCAGGCCCAGGTACAGCGGGGAGTCAATGGGTTCCAAGACGGACATGCCGAAGCCAGAAATGCACGGTCGGCCAGCTTGTGCAGCCGGGCCGTGCCCGTCAACCGGTCTGACGCTCGACACCGATGAGCGAGACCCGCATCGCCGTCAGGCCGAATGCCTGGACAGGTGCCGTTGCCGGCTGGGGACGCCCCGCGCTCCGCAGGTGGCGGACATCTCCAGCAAGGACGCCCAGTTCGCCAACATGGACGCGGGCGATTCCGACCCCAGGGAGTGCAACGTGTCGACCCGCATCGCGCGCAGCAGACGGTGTCACGCGGCTGCGCCGCTGCCCGGCCAAGCGGCGTGGCCGGAATGCAGGGTCGGCGTTCGGCTGGATCTATCCCGCGTCGCCGCTTCCACCGTCGCACCGCTGCGCGGACTCAGCCGCGCGACTTGCCCTTGGCAGGCTTGCTGGCATCGGCGTAGATCAGCTTTTCCATGCCCTCGATGCGCGCCATGGCCGGTGCGGTCTGCGCACGGAAGGCGGCCAGTTCGGTGCCCTGCAACGGCTCCGGCGGCGGCATGGTCACCGACATCGGGTTGCGCTGCTGCCCGCCCACGCGGAATTCATAGTGCAGATGGGGGCCGGTCGCCAGACCAGTCATGCCGACATAGCCGATCACCGTGCCCTGGTTGATGCGCTGGCCGGCCTTGATCTTGCCGAAGCGCGACATGTGGCCGTACAGCGTGCTGTAGCTCTTGCCGTGGTCCAGGATGACCACATTGCCGTAGCCGCGTTGGGTGCCGACGAACACCACCCGTGCATCGCCGGCTGCCATGATCGGCGTTCCCGAGGCCGCCGCGTAGTCCACGCCCTTGTGCATGCGCATCGTGCCCAGCACCGGATGCCGGCGTGCGCCGAAGGTGGAGCTGATCCGGCTATACGCCACCGGCATGCGGATGAAGCTCTTCTTCAAGGGCCGGCCGGTGATGTCGTAATACTCGGCGGGCTTGCCGGCGCGCTCGAAGCGAAAACCGGTATAGGTCTTGCCGCCGGTGGTGAAGGTGGCCGCCAGGATATCGCCGGTACCGATCCGCTCGCCTTCGCGCCAGGTTTCGTCCAGCACCACGCTGAAGCGGTCGCCGGGCTGCAGATCCTTGTCGAAGTCGATGTCGTACTTGAAGATCTCGTCGGTCATGATCGCCACCGCCGCAGGCGACAATCCCGACTTGCCGGCCGAAGCAGACAGCGAACTGGTGATTTCACCACTGGCCACCACGGTGCGCGTGGTCGTTGCGCGCTCGGTCACCTTCTCGCGCACGCTGTCGCCCAGCAGGCGCAGTTCCACCCGGTGGCTGTCGTCACGATCGAAGCGCAGCGCCCGCAACTGGCCGGGCGTGGGCATGTCGAAGGCGATTTCAGCGCCCGGATGCAGCCTGGTCAGCGCCTCCTTGGTGCCGGGATGCGCCAGCACCTGGTACATCACCGCGGTCGGAATTCCCAGCTCGCCGAACAAGGTGCTCAGTGTCTGCCCGGATTTGACCTGCAGGATTTCCCATTCCGTACTCGGCGCCAGTTGCTTGCGGCTGGGTACCAGCGGTGGCAGCGGCAGCGCCAGCGTGGAATGGCTGGACAGCGGAGCATCGATCGCGTTGGAGAAGCCTGGCACGATGGTCGCTACCATCGCACCGATGGTGGCGAACAGACTGGCGTGGATCCAGTGGCGGCGCGTCCAGCGGTCGTTGAAAGCCGCCGGAAGATGCGCCTTGAGCTTGCGATGCAGGGCAGTGTCGTGGAGAACGTGGAGGCGTTCGTGAAAGCGCCGCTTGCGTGCACGGCCCTGCTCTGAGTTCTGCATCGTTCCATATCCTCGCTGGCTCGAAGTGCGAGCCCAATCGCCGGTACCATAGACAGGCTGTAACAGCGCGTCAAACCATTGAGCCTGTTCATTATTTTCACCTGGCGCGGAATTAACCCGCGTTTAACATCATTCACGTTATTGACGGCAAGCGCCGCTGGAGTCCGTGGTTGGCCACTATCGAAGAATCCCTCGCCCTCATCGGCCGCGGCGCCGACGAGATCCTCAAGCTCGATCAGCTGGAAACCCGGCTCACATCGGGTGTGCCGCTACGGGTGAAAGCCGGCTTCGATCCCACCGCGCCGGATCTGCACCTGGGCCACACCGTGTTGCTGAACAAGATGCGGCAGTTCCAGCAGCTCGGGCACCAGGTCATTTTCCTGATCGGCGACTTCACCGGCATGATCGGCGACCCCAGCGGCAAGAATGTCACCCGTAAGCCGCTCAGCCGCGAGGACGTGCTGGCCAATGCGCGGACCTATGAAGAGCAGGTCTTCAAGATCCTGGACCGCGAGCGCACCGAAGTGCGTTTCAACTCCGAGTGGTTCGGCCAGATGACGGCCGCCGACATGATCAAGCTCTCAGCCCAGCACACGGTGGCTCGCATGCTCGAGCGCGACGACTTCGCCAAGCGCTTCGCCGGGCAGCAGCCGATCGCCATCCATGAATTCCTTTATCCCCTGGTGCAAGGCTACGACTCGGTGGCTTTGAAAGCGGACGTCGAACTGGGTGGGACCGATCAGAAGTTCAACCTGCTGATGGGCCGAGGGCTGCAGGAGCACTACGGTCAGGCCCCGCAGATCGTGCTGACCATGCCGCTGCTGGAAGGCCTGGATGGCGTGGCCAAGATGTCCAAATCGCTGGGCAACTATATCGGCATCAACGAGCCGGCCATCGACATCGTCACCAAGACCATGAAGATCGGCGATGAGCTGACCTGGCGCTGGATCGATCTGTTGTCCTTCGACATCGGTGTGGCCGAAGCGGTGCGTCTAAAGGAGCAGGTCGCCGCCGGCGAGCTGCATCCGCGTGAGGTCAAACTGCGGCTGGCGCGCGAACTGGCCACCCGGTTTCACGATGCGGCCACCGCCGAGCAGGCGATTGCCGGCTGGCATGCCGTGGTGACAGGGCAGGGCGACACCAGCCTGCTGCCGTTGCAGGAGGTTGCAGTGCCGGCCGAGGGCCTGCGTATCGCCGGTCTGCTGACCGCAGCCGGCCTCACGCCGAGCAACTCGGAAGCCACGCGCAAGCTCAAGGAGCGCGCCGTCAAGATCGATGGGGAGGTCATCGAGGACGCGGCGCGTGTGTTCGCGCCAGGTTTCGAGGGCGTGATCCAGGTCGGCAAGCGCAATTTCGCTCGGGTGATGCTGGTCAACGGCTGACGCGCGCAAGGCTGATGCGCAGCGGCAATCGCAGATGGATGTCGCCACATCTATATGTCGTGTGGCGGCTTCAGAAGCCTGCTGAAGCCACGGATGGCTGCGCGTCTGAGGCGTGGCGCAAGATTCTGGCGGCAGCGGTGATTTTTCTTTCACAAAGCTCTTCCCAAAACGGTTTTAGGGGCCTATAGTTCGCCTCCCCCGACGCAACGGACCCGCAAACGCGGTGACAGCGCAGAAGGGTTCGGAAATTCCCTGATCCAGGGTGTTGACGAAACGCAAAAGCCGGCTATGATGGGCGGCTCGCAACACGGAAAGACGCTACGGCGGATTGAGGTGAT
>NZ_JAJGQG010000011.1:0-131010 GCF_020783795.1 Xanthomonas sp. NCPPB 1067 | reverse complement strand
GGCCACGCGCTGCCGCCAGGCCGGGTCGCTGGCGGGCTGTGCCAGGGCGGTGGCCAACGCCTGGCGGGCGCCAGCGGCGTCGAGCGGCGTAGCCGTGCGCGGCGCGCGGCTGGCCTGCTGTTCGGCCAGCTGCACGTCGGCGTTGCGCAGCTGCAGGCGCAAGGAGTCCGGGAAGGCGGCACGGGCCTGGTCGATCTCACGACGCGCGGCGCTCAGTTGCCCGGCGGCCACCGTCTGCGCGATGGCCTCGTCCAGGCCCACCTCCAGCGCCGAGTGGCGCAACAGGCTGCTCTGCGGATCGATACGACGCACCTGATCCAGCGTGGCCAGCGCGTTGTCCGGCTGGCTGCGGAACAGCAGGCCGGCATCGAGCTGGCGATTGAGCGCGGTATCGAGTGCGTTGAGGCGTTCGTTCTTCTCGCGCTCCATGGTCTGGCGGCGCGCATCCAGCGATGGCGAGTACAGCCGCAGACGATCGCGCAACGCGAACACCTGCAATGCGCCGCGATAGTCGTCGCGGCCATTGGCCGGATTCCACACTGCATCCAGGCGGCGCAGCAGGAAATCCTCGATCAGGTCGCTGCGGTCGGTGAGCAGGCGGCGGCGGTCGTCCGGCTCCAGACTGGACAGCGCCTGCATGGCCTGGGCTTCGTCGCGATAGCGCTGCGGATCCTGCGCGCCGAAACGTGCGATCACCTCGGCCAGATGCTGCTGATGCAGATAGCGGTGGATCCCCCACCCGCCCGTGCCCAGCACCGCCAGCGCGGCGGCGCCGTAGCCGAGCAATGGCAGCGCGCGTTCGCGCAACGGCACCTGGCGCAGACCATCGAGCAGCTGCTCCACGCGCTTGAGGCGATGGGTGGCCGGGAAGGCCACCGCCGCGCACAGCGTGGCGTACTGGCGCCAGGTCAGGCCGGGGACCGGCGGCGGGCGGCGCCCCTCGCGCAGTGCCACTTCGGCACTGAGTTTGTCGAACGGGTGCTTGCCGGTGAGCAGTTCGAAACACACGCAACCCAGCGCGTACAGATCGTCGGCCGGAGTCGGTGCCTGGCCGCGGATCATCTCCAGGCTGGCGTAGGCGGGCGTCAGCGCGCCCAGCGTGGCGGCATCGAACAAAGTCTGTTCGCCCGCCGCATCGGCGGCGTGTTTGCCGGCGCGCGCGATGCCGAAGTCGAACACCTTGGCCACGTTGTCGCGGGTGACCATGACATTGCCGGGCTTGAAATCCGAATGCACCACCCCGGCCGCATGCGCACGGATCAGCGCGCGGCCCATGCCCTCGATCAACGGCCAGGCCTGCTTGAGCGGCATGCCGTTGTAGGCCTGCTCACGGATCAGCGTTTTCAGATCGCAGCCGCCGATGTACTCCATGGTCATGAAGACCAGGGTGCGGTCCTTGTCGAAGTCGTACACGCGCACGATGTTGTCGTGCGCCAGTTTCTGCGAACGGCGCGCTTCGCGTTGCAGCGCCACCAGCGCGTCCGGGTGGCGGCGGAATTCGTCGCTGAGCACCTTCACCGCCAGCCATGGGTCGCGGTCGCGCGCTTCCACCTTGCGTTCGTCGCGTGCCAGATACACCACGCCCATGCCGCCGCGGCCGAGTTCGCGCTCCAGCAGGAAGCGGCCCTTGAGCAGGCTGCCGACGCCGGCGTGATCGCCGCCGGCCGCATCGGCAAGCTGCTGCCAGTTGGACAGGCTGGCGGTGCCTGCGGTGCCGGTGCCGGTTCCGGTTCCGGTCAGGGTGCCCAGGCCGGTCTGCGTGCCCAGACCCACACTGGTGAGGCTGGGCGCGTCGCCGGGCAGTGGCTGCGCCGGTTGCACGCGGGTGATGTCGTCGTCGGCGACGTGTACCGCGTCGCGACGCGGCATCACCACGGTGGCGTCGTCGTCGATCGGCGGGGAGGTGGATGCGGTGGGCGCGACGAACGCGTGACTGCCAGCGCCGTCGCGCAAGGCCTCCAGGCGGCTCACCAGGGTGGTGACGGTGACATCGTCCAGCAGCTGCTGTCGCTGCAGTTGCCACAGCGTTTCCACGCCATCGCGGTACTCGGCCTCCGGCACCGCCGCGCGCTTGCCCAGTGCGGCCAGTACGGCCTCCAGATCCAGTGCACCGCGGCGCATGGCGGTGACCAGTTCGGTCACGGTGGCGGTGTCGTGGTGCATGCGCTCACTCCTGCAGACGGACGACGACGGCGGTGACGTTGTCGCGCGCCGCCCTGCCCATCGCCAGTTCGAACAAGCGCGCCAGCAGCGCGCGCGGATCGCCGAAGCGGTGACTTTCGGCATCCAGCTCCGGGTCGGGGATTTCCTTGTTGATGCCGTCGCTGCACAGCACGAACTGCGTGCCGGGCAGGCTGGGCATGAGCACCCAATCGACGAACAACGGTTCCTGCGCGCCCACCGCGCGGGTGAGCACGCCGGCCGCGGCAGCGGCGGCCTGGGCGTTGCCGAACCGGGTCACGTCCTCGCGCACGCCGTGCACGTGGTCGCGGGTGAGCTGGCGCAGCGGGCCGGCGTGGCGGGCGTAGATACGGCTGTCGCCGACCCAGCCGCACAGCATGAAATCCGGGTCGTGCACCAGCACTGCCACGGTGGTGGCGATCATGTCCACGCGGCGCTGCCGCGCGGCGTGCAGCAACTCGGCGTTGATCTGCGCCAGGGCGTCGTCGATGGCATCCAGGAAGTCGCACAGGTCCGGCGGGCGCACCAGGGTGCCCAGGCGCTGCACCAGCAGCTGGCTGGCGTAATCGCCGGCGCTATGGCCGCCCAGGCCATCGGCCACCACCCACAGGCCGGCCTCCTCGCGCACCAGCAGCGCGTCTTCGTTGAGGCGGCGCACCTTGCCGGTTTCGGTATGCCCGGCCGATCGGTAGGGCGCGCTCATCGTGTCACCTCGGTGATGTCCTGCTCGGCCAGCAGCCACTCCAGATAGCGTTCGGCGGCGGGCAGCCCGCCCAACGCCTGCGCCGCGTCCCCTGGCCGCCACCACAAGGACTGGCCGTGCGCCGGCGCCGGTGCGGTGGATGGCGCTGCGGGCACCGCCAACGCGCACACCGCGGCATCGAAGCCGGCCGCGTCGGTACGCGCGCGCAAGGCGCGCCCCAGACAGGCGGCCAATGCGCCGAACCACGCCGGTGCCGGCAGGCAGGGCTGCGACAGCGGCATCGCCAGGGTCAGCGGAAAACACCGCCCCACCCGGTCTTCGCCCGGGCCGAGCACGCCGGCCCAGGCCTGCGCCCCGCACACGCCCGGCCCCAGCGCGAACGCACGCACCCCGCTGGCGCGATAGGCCGCCGGCCAGCGCGCGCCCAGCGGCTGGCGCACCGCCTCCAGGCAGGCAGCGAAGTGCGTATCCCAGGGCTGTACGAAGCTGGGCGGCAGGCGCCGCTGCACGAAATCGCCCACGCCGGGCAACTTGCCGTAGAAGCCGATCTGTTCGGTGGCCGGCATGCTCATCCGCCGCACGCGAAGTGCTGGACGTCGCTGTCCAGGAACGGATGGCGCAGGTTGCCCGCGCGCAGCGGTACCTGCACGTCGTGACCGCCGAGCGCGAAACTGGCGACGAAGCGCAGGTCGGAGGGATTTTGCAGATGCCCGTCCTGCAGCGCGCGGAACAGCGCCCAGTCGCCCTGGTAATCGAGCTTGCCCAGGGCCACGCCGTCGGCGCCGAACGCGGCGATCGAGACATGCCCCGGCACCGGGCCGGGCCAGATCATCGGCATGCTTTGCGCGGCGCCGGGCTGGTAGTCGTAGCGCTGTCCGTCGATATCGAGCGTGAGCCGGGTGACGCCTTCGCCCAGCGTGGGTGCGAGCACGGTGAAGCCCACCTGCGGAGCCGGCCCGCCGCGGAAATACTTCTGCCGGATGCGCTGCGCCAGTTGCAGCTGCGCCGGCAGGCCGGGCGCGCCGACCACCGCATCCGGGCCCTGCTTCCAGCGCCATTGCGGCGCCTGGGTGTCCAGCAGCGCCTGCACGGTGCCGGTGTACAGCGCATCCAGCCGGCCGCCGCTGCCGAACAGCTCGCCGAAATTCTGCAGCGGAATCTCCACCTGCGCGGTCGGGTCGAACGGGTAGCGGCCGCGGACGAAGTCGCTGCAGACCTCGCCGACCGATTGCCTGACCTGCGCATCCAGCGCTGCGCGCGCGCCCTGGGTCATCAAGGTGGCGCTGCTGCCGGCCAGGCTCTGCAGCCAGCCGCTCACCGGCGGCGGCAACTGCGCCATTTGCTGCCGCGCCAGCGCCAGCTGCGCGTTGGCGGCCGCGGCATCTCCGCCGCCCTGGGAGACCACCAGCAACTGCTTGCCGAGTTGATCGAGCACGCCCAGCAGATGATCCAGCGGCGTGCTGCCCGGCGCGCCCTCGGCCAGTGCGTTGAGCGCAAGAAAGTGCTCGCTGATGGCCGCACCCGGCGCTGGCGCCGCCACTGCCGACGGATCGGCCGGGGTGGCCAGTGCGGCGCGCATCGCTGCCCCGCCCGGCAGCTTGGCCACCGCGCTGCCGGCGGTGGCGGCCGCCTTGCCGGCCACTGCGGCGGCCGCGCGCTGCGCCGCATCCGGTGGCGGCGCGCGGTCCATCGCCTGGGTGTGTTCGCCGACCACGCCCAGCAACAGGCGCAGCGGCGAACTGGGGCCGGCCAGCTTGGCCGCGGTGGCACTGGCGGTGGCCAGATCGACGGCCGGACGCAGCTGCAGATCGGCCAGCAGCGCATCCCAGTAACGGATGTAGTCGGCTTCGTAGCGCTGCCCGACCTGGCGCGTCAGCGCGGCGCGGGCGGCCGCATCCAGCGGCGCGCCACCGAACACCCAATCGTCGCGCCCGAAGCGCTCCACCGCCTGGCCGATGCCGTCGCGCTGCAGGGCCGCGAACACCGGCTGGGTGTACAGCGCCGGCACCGGTGCGGACAACGGCGTACCGCTACGGCGCACGAAGGTGTCGGCGAGCAGGCCCAGCGATTTGTCCAGCCGCAGCGGCGTGCCGGCCGGCGGTGTGAGCAGCAGGTTGCCGTAGATCAGCGTGGACAGGTCGGCCGCCTGCAGGCTGGCTTGCGCCTGCGCAATGCGCTGCCCGTCCAGCGACAACGCACGCACGCGCGTGGGCGCGTCCAGCACGGCCTGCAACTGCGTGGCCAGCGCCTGCTGCTGCGCCGGATCGCGCGGGAACAGCTTGCCGGCCTCGATCGCGGCCAGCGCACTGAGCTGGGCCGGATCCAGGTGCTGCGGCTGGCCCAGCATCAGATAGCCCTTGAGCGTGTAGTACAGCGCCTGCGGTGCCTGCGCGTTGTCGACCAGGCCATCGCGAAAACGCACGGCCAACGCCGGCATCAGCGTGGCATTGAGCTGGCGCAGATAGCCGGCCTGCAGCGCATCGCCCAGCGCGTGACCCTGGAACAGGCCCATGCGCAGCGACCACGGCGCGCCGTCGCGATACTGCTGCGCCACCTGCACCACCGATTGCGTGGCGGCCGCCTGTTGCAGCGTGCGCGTCACATACTCGGGCATGCTGGCGGCGGTATTGGGATCGGGCACTGCCGGGCGTGCGTCCAGCGCCTGCTGCACCTGCGCCAGGTAGGCACGGTTGCCCAGATAGCTGGCGCCCAACCCGGCCAGCACCGCGCCACTCACCACCGCCACGCCGGCATAGGCGGCCGCCTGCAGCCAGGCCATGCGGCGTTGCCGCGATGGGGGCGTGTTGGCCAGCCCGGATTCGCGCAGCACCACCTCGCGCAGCAGGCGTTCGACGAAGAAGGTGCGGCGTTGCGCGCCCGGCACATGCACGCGCGCATCGTCCACCCCGAAGGTGCGCGCCACCGCGCCCATCATGCGGTCGATCGGCGTGCCTTCCTGGGTGCCGGAGGTGAAGTACACGCCGCGCAACAGCGGCGCCGGGCCGTAGGCGTTGCCGGCGAGACTGCCTTCGACGAACTGCCGCGCGCGCTCGCCGAGCGCAGCCAGCTGCTGCGGAAACGCCAGGATCGCCGCGCGCCGCAAGCGGTCGCGTTCCAGGTTCAAGCGCTCGAACAGGCGTGCGCTCAGGTGCTGCTGCAGCAGGTTGAATTCATCGGCGAAGCGGCGCGCGGCCTGGCCTTCCAGGGTCTGCGCCAACGGGAAGGTGATGCCCCACACCTGGCTGCGCTGCGCAGGGCTCAGATCGTCGAAGAACTCGCCGAAGCCACCGACCAGATCGCACTTGGTGAAGATCAGGTACACCGGCACGGCGGCTTGAAGCTGCTCGGCCAGCTCGTCCAGGCGGCGGCGGATCGCCTGCATGTGGGTCTCGCGCTCGCCATCGTCGAGCAGCAGCAGATCGGACATGCTCATGGTCACCAGCACGCCGTTGAGCGGCCGGCGCGGGCGATGCCGGCGCAGCAGGCGCAGGAAATCGCGCCAGGCACCGGCATCCACGGCCTGGTCCGAATCCTGGGTGGTGTAGCGGCCGGCGGTGTCCAGGAACACCGCTTCGTCGGTGAACCACCATTCGCAATCGCGGGTGCCGCCCACCCCGCGCAGCGCCGCATCGCCCATGCGTGCGGCCAGCGGAAACTGCAGCCCGGAATGCTGCAACAAGGTGCTCTTGCCCGAGCCGGGTGGGCCGATCAACGCGTACCACGGCAAGCTGTACAGATCGCCGCCGCGGCGCTTGCGCAGCAGCGCGATGGCCTGCTGGAAGCGCGCCTGCAGCTGCGCGCGCTCCTGGCCGCTGCGCAGCTCGCGGTCGTCGTCGCGGCCCGGCGCGGCCAGCGCGCTCGACAGCCGGCCGGCACGTCGCTGCGCCTGCCAGCGGCGCAATGCCAGCACGCCCAGCCACAGCACGATCACCAGCACGATGGCCAGCCCGCGCGCAGCCGCGCCGGCCAACGGGCTCCAGCCACCGATCGCCACGTACGGCCCGCCCACCCACAGCAGCACGGCGAGCAGGGCCAGGGCGAGCACGCTCACCACCAGCGTGGCGCTCAGCTTGGACAACAGCGTCTTCATCGTCATTCCCCCGGCTGGAACAGGATGTCCACGCGGCGATTGCGCGCGCGATTGGCGGGCACTTGGGGCGGCCGTACCAGCGGCTGCGAATCGCCGGCGCCCAGCGCCTCCACCCGCCCCGGCGTGGTCAGTTGCGCGCGCAGCAGCTGCGCCACCGCCTGCGCACGCGCCGCCGACAAGGCGTAGTTGTCGGCAAAGCGCAGCGAACGCACCGGCACGTCGTCGGTATGCCCGACCACGATCACCCGGCCCGGCAGTTGCTCGATCGCCGCGGCGATCTGCGCGATCAGGCCGCGCTGATCCGGCTCCACGTCCACGCCGCCGGAGGCGAACATGGCCGCGCTGCTCAGGCGCACGCGGCTCTGACCATCGGGCTGCTCATCCACGCTCAGCAACCCGTCGCGCTCGGGCGCGGCCAGCAATTGCTTGAGACGCACCGGCGGTGGCGGCAGCGGGGTGGCATCCGGCGGCGTGGCCGGCGCCAGCCCCCACTGCGCGGCCTGCGCGCCGATCGGTGCGGCCAGGCTGCTCAGGCGGGTCTGGAACCACACGAAGGCCACCACCAGCACGCTCAGCCCCAGCAGTGCAGCGGCCCACAGCGGCAGCAACCGCCCCAGCCGGCGGCGGTCTTCCACACCGCGCCAGCGCGGCGCCAGGCTGTCCGGCGCCGCGCCGCGCTCGGCGCGGATACGGCGGTAGAGATCGTCCTGGATCTCGCCCAGCCGGGCCAGGCCGCCGGCCTCGATCTGGTAGCGGCCGGCGAAGCCCAGCGCCAGGCACAGGTACATCAGCTCGATCAGGTCCAGATGCCGCCGCACATCGGCGCACAGCCGCTCCAGGATCTGGAAGAACTTGGCCCCGCCGTACGACTCGCTGTGGAAGACCACCAGCAAGGTCTTCTGCGACCAGCCGCTGCGCTCGCCCCACGGCGCGTTGAGCACCGCTTCGTCCAGCAACGCGCACAGCACGTAACGCGCGGCGGTGACCGCCTCCACCGGCGCGCCGCCTTGCCGTGCGCGTTGCTCGAAGCGACGGATCTGCGCCATCACCTGCTCGCGCAGGCGCGCCACCTCCGGCAACTGCGCGCTGTGGCGCAGCTGCACCGCCAGCAGCAGCAAGGGCGTGGCCGCCTGCACCAGCGGGTTGACGCTGCGCCCCAGCAGTTCGCTGATGTCGGTGTCGTCGGTGAGCACGGCATCTGCCGGCAACGGCGCCGCAGCGATCGGCTCCAACTCGGTGAGAGGACGGCTCATGCGCTCAGCTCCGGATCGCCCACAATTGCAACTCCAGCCCGGCGAATTCGCTGCCGAAGTGGAACGCGATACCGCCGGAGGTCTTCAAGCTGCGCCACAGCGCAGCGCTCTTGTCGAACTCGAAATACAGGTACCCGGCGTGGTACGGAATCTGCCGCGGCGCCACCGGCATCGGGTTGGCCACGATGCCGGGCAACTGCAGGTTGACCAGGTCGCGGATCTGCTCCACCGGGCCGATCTTGGCGTGCGCCGGCAGCAACCGGCGCAGTTCCTCGCTGGGCATCTGCGCCTTGGCGGCCAGCACGAAGGCCGCGCTGTCCAGCAGCGTGGGGTCCGGCACCATCGCCACCCAGACACCGAATTTGCGCGCCTGCATCGGCAATGGCGTGGCGGTCTGTTCGAGCACCGCGCTCAGGCTGCTGCGCAAGGCCGCGATCACCGGCTCGAAGCTGTCCTGCTGCGCCTCGTGCCGGTACACCGGCCAGGCCGGCGGGCGCTTGCCTGCTGCGGTGAAGGTGCTCAGCTCGCCGGCCAGCGCCAGCAAGGCGCGAAACAGTTCTTCCGGATGCACCAGCGGCGCTGCGGCCCAATGGGCGATCTGCGGCTGCCAGCGATTGACCAGCTGCAGCAGCAGGAAATCGGCGATATCGGCCGCGCCGCCGCGGTCGGTCAGCGTCACCCGTGCGGCCAGGGCTTCGCCGCGTTGATGCAACAACCCCAGCAGTTCGGTGAGGAAGGTGGTCAGCCGCGGCGCGGCCTGGCACACCATCGCGCTGGGAATGAAATGCGGATCCAGCACCACCTGGCGATCGGCACGGGTTTCGATGATGCGCGCCACCGCGATGCGGTCCAGCCCTTCCAGCGGTTGCGATTGCGGCAGCAGCCGCGTGCTCAGGCCGCCGACTTCCATCAGCACGGCCTCGGAGGTGCTGCCGGAGGCATCGCCGCTTTCGGTTTCGCGCACGCGGTAGCGGAACAACTGATCGACCGGCGATTCCGGACGGCCCAGCTCCGGCTGTGCCGGTACTTTCAGCGGTAAGGTGAGATAGACGATCTGGTCGCGGCAGTTGGGCTCCACGTCCATGGCCACCGGCAACGGATCGTCGCCCGGCATCGCGAACGGCGTGCCGTCGGCGAACACCCCGCGCGCGCGGCGCAGCCCCAGTTTGCCCACCGCCAGCAGGTCGGTTTCCCATTCCAGCTCGCTCACGCCCCAGGCATGCGGCCGCAGCCGCGCCGCACGCAGATCGACATAGCGCTCCAGGTAGCGTTCCTGTTGCTGCAGATGCTGCGGGCGCAGAAACAGCCCTTCGCTCCACACGACCTTGTTGTTGTGCATGATCCACCTGCGGTGAGAAAGACGGCCGCCGCGTGAGGCCTTGGCGCCCCGCCACGCTGTCGCTGGCAGTGCATGTGCGCTCCGGCACGCAGACCAATGGACCGGATCGATGGATGGATCTTGCGACGCCAGCAGCCGGTCAACCCGACAGAACGTCTCAGCCAACGGCGCTGCGCAGACAGCGTTCGCGCACGCGGATCGCGGTGGATACGCTGCGGTCGAACGCGCGTATGCACGGTGCGCAACCACGGACGGGGGCCGGCACGATGCCGGTTGCGCCTGGGCCCGACGAGGGCCGTGCCGTTCGACGCAGTGAAGGCAGCGCTGCAGTCACGCAACCGCGGCACGCGTTGCATGCCTGCAGGGTGGCCTGCAAGAAAAAACCGGCGCTGAGCGCCGGTGCGTCGGATACGTGTCGCCGTGTGCCCGGGCCAACTGCCTGCGCAACACTGCGCGAGCGGCCCGCGCCTGGTCGGGCCGGGCGGTCAGGGAAGCTGTGGCGTGCCGAAGGACTGGCCGCCGAACGGCTCGGTGTTCAACCACAGATAGGTGTAGGAACGGCTGGAAAAGCGCCAGCCGCTAGCGGTCCTCACGAAAGTGTCCGAATACATCGCCACATTGTCGTAGTAGTGATCTTCCGGGCCGGTGGCCAGCTCCCGGACAGGCCAACGCGCCGCCGCACGATCACCCTCGATCACGATCAGCCCGGTCGGTACCAGCTGGGTGAAGAAGTTGCGTTCATCGCGTAGTTGATGGAGCAATGCCGCAATGGCTTCGATGCCATCGCGCCTGAGGTTGAACGGCGCTCCGATCTCCCAGATGCCATCGTCCGTCCACAAGGCCTTGAAACCATCGTGGTCGGCGCGGATGCAGGTGTCGGCAAAGCGAGCCACCAACGCGCGGATGGCGCTTTCGTCTTCCAACCGTTGCAGTCGCTGTTCGAGGGTGGTCATTGGTGTGCCTCGTGTACGGGACGAGTGTGAGCGGCGATCCCATCCAGTGTTGCAAGCTGGTCTGCGGACAGCACCAGGTCGCAGGCCGCGAAATTCTCGGCCAGATGCGCCGGCGAGGAGGTGCCGGCGATCACCAGCAGATTGGGCGAGCGCTGCAGCAACCACGCCAGTGCCACCTGCCGCGGTGTGGCGCCCACCGCGCTGGCGACGCCGGAGAGTACGTCCGACTGCAGCGGCGAAAAACCGCCGAGCGGGAAGAACGGCACATAGGCGATGCCTTGCTGCGCGAGCGCGTCGATGAAGGCGTCGTCGTCGCGCTTGACCAGGTTGTAGTGGTTTTGCACGCATACGATCCTGGCCAGTGACTGCGCCTGCGCCAGCTGTCGCGCCGTCACGTTGCTCAAGCCGATATGGCGCACCAGGCCTTCGCGCTGCAGCTCGGCCAGGCAGGCCACCGGCTCGGCCACCGAGCTGTCGTCGGTGTCGCCCAATGCGCCCAGCCGCAGATTGACCACCTCCAGCGTCTCCAGGCCCAGGCTCTTCAGGTTGGCGTGTACCTGCTGCCGAAGGCTGTCCGGCGACAGATCGATGTTCCACGAGCTGTCGTTGCCGCGGGCGATACCGATCTTGGTGACGATAACCAGATCGTCGCGGTAGGGATGCAGCGCCTCGCGGATGAGCGCATTGGAGACGTGAGGCCCATAGAATTCCGCGGTGTCGATGTGATTGGCGCCCAGGGCAACGGCCTGACGCAGCACCGCCAGCGCCTGGGCCTTGTCGCGCGGCGGTCCCCACACATGGGAACCGGGCAATTGCATGGTGCCGTAGCCCATGCGCTTGAGCTGCAGGCTGGTGCCGGGCAGGGTGAAGGTGCCACCGAGTTGAGTGTCGGTCATGAGATGTCCTTGGATTGGTGGGCGGAGCGGCGTCTGCGATTGAGCGGGAGCGGCCGCTGCGGGCACGGCGCACGCTCGTCCGGGACGAGCTAATGTGACGTCGTGCCTGTGGCAGGGAAACGCTTCACTTCGGTAGTGCCGCTGCAATTTACGGCCGCGACCTCTGTGCGACAATCTGGTATAAATTGAACGGGCCGTACGAATTTCCGAACAATGAGCAATCGTCTGGGTGACATGGACGCGTTCGTGCGGGTGGCGCGCGCCGGGGGATTTCGGGAAGCGGCCAAGAGCGCGGGCCAGAGCGCATCCAACTTCAGCGATGCCATCAAGCGGATGGAGGCCTGGCTCGGCGTGCGGCTGTTCAACCGCACTACACGGAGTGTGGTGCTGACCGATGCGGGCAAGGCGCTGTTGGCCCGCATCGAGCCGGCATTGATCGAGCTGGAGGGCGCCAAGGAAGTGGTCAGCGCGTTTCGCGACACGCCGGCCGGTACGCTGCGCCTCAATGTGCCGGTCAGTGCGGCGCGGCTGGTGTTGCCGCGCATTCTGCCGCCGTTTCTGGCGGCCTATCCGGACATCACCGTCGAGGTGCTGACCGAAGAGAGCTTCATCGACGTGATCGCCGCCGGGTGCGATGCGGGCATCCGCTACGGCGAGCGGCTGCAGCAGGACATGGTGGCGATCCCGATCGGCCCGCGTGTGCAACGCAGCGCAACCGCGGCATCTCCCGGCTACCTGGATCGGCGTGGCCGCCCCAACCACCCGCGCGAACTGATCGACCACGATTGCATCCGTGGTCGTTTTCCAAGCGGCGTGATTGCCGAGTGGGAGTTCGAGCGCAAGGGGGAGATCGTCACCATCCTTCCGCGTGGGCAACTGCTGGTGGAGATCGGCGGAGGCCTCGATCTTGCGATTCAATCGGCAATCGCCGGAAACGGGGTCATTCACCTGTTCGAGCAATGGCTTGCGCCGCACCTGGCATCCGGCGCGCTCGAGCCGGTGCTGCGCCCCTGGTGGCAACCGTTTCCCGGCCCCTTTCTGTATTACCCCAACCGCAATCTCACCCCGCCCGCGCTGCGCGCGTTCATTGAATTCGTCAAACAGTTGCCTGACTGAGCCTTGCACCCCGCTCGCAGCGGCTTGCCAAGACGATGCCCGACACCGCGTGCTCTATTCCTGCATTGCAACGCTGCGAGTAGGCAGTCTTGCGACAGGATCCGGGGCTTGCTCGCCCAAGCGCTGCAGACAAGCCTTCGTCGCCACCTGCGACGAGCGCAACGAATGGACAATCCCCACCGAAACCGGCGCACGGACGTAGCCTGCACGCTTACGGCGCGCCGCACCTGTCGGCTACAAAGGCCAGATGCGCTGATGCGGCCACCTCGGGGAGGCTGCGCACCGCCGGTCAGTCCAGCCGCTGGCAGCAATGAAGAGGCTGACGCCATGCTCGCCACCACTGGTCCCGGTGGCGGGCATGGCGTCAGGCAACGCTATTTCTTACCGATCAACACCCAGTCGATGTTCGCCAAGTCATTGCCTGTCGATTCAAAGCTCAGTGTGTTTCCGCTGCCCTTGGCGAAGGGCATCTTGATGGTCAGGTTGGACCAACGGCTCCAGCTACCTGTCGTGGGGAACGTGATCGGGTAGGTCTTCCCGTTCAAGCGATAAATGCCGCTTCTACTGGAACCGCCATTTGCGAAGCGGATGGTCACGTCCTTGGTTCCGCCGCCTGCAACGTCCACGAACGGGAACTGCGCCACACCACCATTGCCGGGAAAAGTCACGAAGCCGGTCCCGGTGTATCCCGATGCATTACTGGTTGTCGACTTCGCGCCACCGCTCAATACCGCCGTTTCGGCCTGAAGCCAGCCGTCACCGGCGTAGTGGATCCTGGGCCGAGGCGAGGCGCCCATGCCACCGCCGAAGTAGTAGTCGAGCAGCGGGGATTGCAGATACCCCTTGATGGTCATGTGATTACGATAGGCGGGGTTGTGCGCCATCGTGTAATGGCGCCTGTCGGTCGGGATCTGGGTGCTGAACATCAGCAGCTCGGTGCCAGCGGCGTTGATCGCCACGACCTCGGTACGCCAGTCACCGATGATGTCGCCGAAGAACATCGGGTTGAAGCCGTCCCAGAGGGCTGCGCCCTGGTTGGTAAGCAACTCGTAGCGGCCCACATGCCCGGAGTCGCGTGGCTTGAGTGGGTCCCACTTCTCGATCTTGGGCCCATTCAAGCCTTCGTTCAGTTCATCGCCATCCCACCAAATCGAATGGGTCGGATACGGCGCCAGATCCGATGGCTCGGTGCGCTGGCCGGTGGCACCGTTATGGATGCCGGAGAACGACCAGGCCTCATAGCCCGGAAACCGTGCGTCGATATCGCCCACCAGTCCTCGGCCCACATCGACGGAGGTGCCGTCGTTGGTACTGTGGGTCCACAGGATCGTGCCCTTGGTGGCATCGTAGTAATACTCGAGCAGCCCGCTGGGGTTGTATTGCTGAATGCCGTAGCCCTGCAAACCCGGACGATCCTTTTCGAACTTTCCGATGTAGAAGCGATCGCCGTGCACCACACCCGGCAAGCCGTATCGCAGCGTGCCATTGCTGTTGATAGCGAAGGTGCCAGTCATGACTTCGTCTTTGCCATCCCCATCGAGATCGATGATGCGCAGCTGGTGCGAGGGCGCCAACCCAAGGCCAGACGTCCTGGGCCACACCCAGTTGGTGGTGATCTGCTTGCCGCCGCGCCAGCTCCAGGAGGCGAACACGTCATTGAAGGAGTGGTCCTTATTGCGGTTACGTCCCCAGAACATGATCGAGGGGGTCATCCCGTCGACCGAACCGATGCCAAACTGGGTTCCCAGCCTGCCTGCGGAAGCAAAGTCGGCGGGAAATGGCGTTGACGCCAATAAGGTGCCTTTTTGTCCATCCAGGATCGCGACTGACTGGTCCTCGTCGGTTGCGGCAGTGAACGTCTTACCATCAGCGAATTTGACACCGTTGGCTACCTTCAGCACGACTTCGGCCTTGCCATCGCCGTTCAAGTCGTAGACAGTGACGCCGTCATACATGCCCGTGCTCAAGGTCGCCGAACCGGGTCTGATGCGGTAGATATTGCGGCTGTTGATACCCATGTCGATGCGCCACAGGTGGGTGCCGTCCATCTTGTAGGCATCCAGGTATTGGTTGCTGAGTGACAACCCGTAGTCCGCTGGATTCTGGGGCGGAATCCGATCCAGCACAAACTCGTATTGCCCGTCGCCATCGAGATCGCCCACCCACACGTAGCGGGTGTGGTAGCCGTCGCCAGGGGCAGTGCTGAGCGGAATCCGCACCAGCGGTCCATTCGCGTCGGCCTTCAGTTCGAACTGTCCATCGGCGGGCAGTTCGGTCCCGCCAACCACAGGTCGCACGCTGTAACTGTTGCGTCCTGCCGGCGCGGTGGTGTCGCTGAAGTTGGTGCCCTGGGTGAGCGGGGCCGCATTCAATTTCGTTGCAGCCTTGCCATCGGTGGAGCGGTAGACGTTGAAGGCAATGCCATCCGGGTCCAGCCCCAGCAGCCGCCACGACACGAAGACGCCGCTGGAGGTGCGCAGTGCGACGACACCGCGGTCCAGCGCTTCCATCGCGCGCGGTCCGGCGACGTTTGGAATGCCGTTTTCTGCCAGAGAGCCTGCAAAAGCTAGACAAGGTGTGATGGCGGCTGTCAGGACGAGCAGCCGCAGCGGCATGCCACGCATGCGTGAGCGATAGTTCATCAGAGTGATCTCATGAGAGCGCTGCAGGAGACTCCCGCTCTCGCAGTGCCGTGAAGATGTGTCGAACGACACTGCATCGCTCTTTCCCCTTAAGCGATGGCGCCACCCTAGAGCGGTCTGCCGACCTGGCGCGGCGGTATTTAGTCACACGTGGGATGACGCGACAACCCGCCATTGAGTGATATACCTCTTATTTGCTGGCATGCCGCCATTCAAATATCAGATAGCTCATCGAGAGGATCGCATCGGCGTTTGCAAGTGCGGCATGCAATGGCCGTGAACGTCGCACATATGACCGGATACGGCCACAAGTGACGCTACGTACCCCTACAACTGCGCCTGGTTAATTTCGCTATTGCCAACTGCCGCGTAGCGCAAAACGGCGTGTCAGTGCTGGTGGGTCGAAGCATCACGAACGTAGTCGCCGCCGCCCTGCGCTGTTGCATCCTGCAGACCAGCAAACGCGTGTCGCCGACGACCTCTGCTCACGGCCTCTGGCCTGGCTCGGCTACTCGGGACCAGGCAGTCATCGGTGTTGCGCATACGTATCCGGCGAGGGCGCAGGGACAGCTCCAACCACAGCCGCCGAGGCATGTCCGGCAGCACTGTCTTGTCAGTACCAGCTCCGCCCATGTGGCATGCAACGATGCCCAGCTGACATCGAGCAGTGCTCTGCCTTGCCACTCATCGCTTGTGCAGGCATAGCAGCGCAACTCGCATGCTTCCTCGATTCGGGTCGGCAGGCAGCCCGATCGCGATGCCATCGAACCGCCATTGTGTCGATCGCGTCCGCGCGACCCTCACCCCCCCTGCGATCCGCGCGCCGCAGGCTGGCGCCGTGCCGACTTCAGGCGTGCCAGCTGCGCCT
The DNA here is from genome assembly GCF_020783795.1 of Xanthomonas sp. NCPPB 1067. NCBI lineage: Bacteria > Pseudomonadati > Pseudomonadota > Gammaproteobacteria > Lysobacterales > Lysobacteraceae > Xanthomonas > Xanthomonas sp. NCPPB 1067. The sequence goes on along the minus strand of NZ_JAJGQG010000011.1, from coordinate 114,969 downwards.
CGTAGGCGCGGGCGAATTCGTCGCCGAACAGGCGCCGGAAGCACTCGTCCGGGTCGCCGCGCAGCTGTTCGAACTTGTCGCGATAGCGCTCCCAGTAGCGCCCCTTGCTACCGAAGCTCAGGCGCTTGCCGCCGGCGTCGGCCTCCTGTTCCAGCCGGTCCGGGCTGAAGTGGAACAGCATGGCGTCGAAGGCCGCACGCATGCCGGCCAGCATGGCCATCTGATGGCAGCGGATATCGTCGAAGGCGTCTTCGAAGGCCGGTACGCCGGACAGAAACGCAGGGCTGGGCGGGGCCAGCAGCTTCTGCAGCGCGTCTTCCGCGGTGGCGGCGAACTTGAGCGGATTGTTCTCCGAGCGCTGGATCACCGTGACCGGCAGGCGGAAGGTGTTCTTGATCTCCGCGCGTGCGCGCAGCACGTCCATCACCCCGTCCACCACGATGGCGAAGATGCGCTCCAGCTCGGGTGGCAGTTGCAGCGTCGGTGCGGCGGCGTTGCCGGGCGTTGGCTGCGCCGCGAACGCCGGCGCGGAAGCGGCCTGCGCTGCGTGCGATGGCGTGGGCGCGACCGGTGCGAAATCGCCCAGAGTCATGTCCCAATTTTCCGGCAGCGTGGCGCGCACATCGCCGCTGGCCGGCGGACGGAAGTGATCATGACTGGCGCTGCTGTGATTCCAGGCGCCTGGCGCCACGCTGGGCGCGGGAGCGGGCACGGGGTCGAGCAGGCGCAAGGGATCCAGTTCGCGCGGCGTGCGGCCCGCAAGCAGACCCTCCAGCGGATCGTCGATGGCCCCATGCGCGGCCGCTGGTGCAGCGAAGTCCAGCAGGTCGAACGGGCTGTCGGCGATTGCCGCGCGCACTGGCGATGGCGGCGGCGCGACCTGGGTGCGGTCGTCCATCGCATCCAGCAGCGGGTTCGCTGCCGGCGGCACCTCGGGCGCGGCTGCCGGTGCCGGTGCCTGCACCTGCACCTGGATCTCGAAACTGTCCAGCTGCAGGCGGTCGCCATCGCTCAGCGCGCACGGGTCTGCGCGGGTCAGGGCCGCGCCGTTGAGCGACATACCGTTGGTGCTGCGGTCCTCGATGAAATACATGCCGTTGAGGAAACGCACCACCGCATGCGTGCGCGACACGCCTGGCGCTGCCAGCACCCAGTCGCTCTCGTCGGAGCGGCCGATGCTGCCGCCACTGCCTGAAAAACGCTTCTGCGCGCCGGCGCCGAACTGCGCGGCCTGCGCACCGCTGACGGTGAGGATCAACTGCGAACTGGACACGACACGGGCTCCTGCAGATAGGGTACGGCGCCATCGAAAGACGCCTTGCAACCGACGCGCATGCGTCGGCGGTAACGAACGGGTGCCACCCGCAGCGCCGCCAGGCCAGACGACCACTGCGCGTGAGCGCCTGCGGCACCGCTGACACGTGCGGCGCAGGCGCCTCGCGCGGCAAGCCGGACGCCTGCGCACCCCATCGCTGCGTCGCACCGCCCCCGCGCGCACCGCAAGCCGATCACGCTGCGACGCAGGAAGATGTGCCGCAGCGCGCTCATGGCGTCTGCACGTTGGCCAGCAGTTCCAGCGCATGTGTGGCATATCCGCTGCGGCGCGTGGCCAGTGCGGCGGGCTGGCGCGCAGCGAGCAGGGTGATGGCCGCCGCCACCGCACGCGCGGTCAGATGCTCGGCCGGTGGCACTGCCGTTGCCTGCTGCGGCGGCGCCAGGCTGCCGCCGGACCAGGCCACCGCTGCCGCCAGCCAGGCGCCCAGGGAGACATAGCCGCCCGCGTGTGCAAACGCCTGCGCCGCGCGGCGGTGCGCTTCGCTGGGCTCGCGCACCCACTTCTCCGCCAGTGCGGCACCGGCGCGATCTTCCTCGTCCAGCGCTTCGCCGCGCACGCACTGACACAGCCAGGCCACTGCGTAGCGCTTGGGCAGCAGGCGCGCGAGCAGCTTGATCGCGTCCTCGTCGTGACCGTGCGCCAGCAGGGCGCGCACCGCCGCCTGCGGCGCGATGGGCGCTGCCAGCTGCGCGCGCGCCGGCTCGGACACCTGCATGTCCGCACACGCCTGCGCCAGCGAGAGCGTGGGCGCACTCATCCGATCATGATCAGGCCGCCACCGACCTGCACCAGGGCATCGGCCTTGATGCTGACCAGCGGGCCCTTGAGCGTGGCCGAGGCGCCGGCTTCGGCGCTGAGCATGCCGCCCGAGGACAACTTCAGCGTGCCGTCGCCGGCCACTTCGGTGGCAGGCGATTTGGCCTGCAGCTGTGCGTTGGCGATCAGCTTGATGGCGGTGGAGGTGGTCTTGGCCTCGGAGCTTGCATCGATCAGGATCTTGACCCCGCTGAGCACGATGTCGCCGTTCTGCTTCATCACCAGCCGCGCACTGCCGGTCACCAGCTCGATCTCCTCTCCAGCCTGCAGCAGCAGCTTCTTGCCGACATCCACGCTGTCGTTGTTGTCGATGCGCGCATTGCGGTCGTGCTTGACCGTGAGTACCTGGTCGTTGTCCACGCTGGCGGTGTGGTCGTGTTGCACCGCTTCGCGCAGGTCGCGTTGCGCGCGCAGGTAGATCTCTTCGGCGCCGGCCTTGTCGTCGAAGCGCAGCTCGTTGAAGTCTGCCGCACCGCCCAGCAGGCTGCGACTGCGCACGCCGCTCTGGGTCTTGTTGTCCGGTAGCGCGAACGGCAGCGCGTGATCGGCGTTGTAGACGCTGCCCACGATCAGCGGGCGGTCCGGGTCGCCGTCCAGAAAGCTCACCACCACTTCCTGGCCCACCCGCGGCAGGCTCATCGCACCCCAGCCCTTGCCTGCCCACATCGAGGCCACGCGCACCCAGCACGACGGTGCGCCATGCGTGCGTGCGGCGCCGGCCCAGTGGAAGGTGACCTGTACGCGGCCATGCGCATCCACCACGATGTCTTCGTCGGTATCGCCGCTGACCACTGCGGTCTGCAGGCCGGCGATGCTGGGCGTGGGCGTGCGCGCCAGGCTGCGAAACGGCAACCGGCTTTCCATCACCTGCACGCTGCTGGAGAACGGCGGTTCGTTGCCGTGCTCCGGCGCTGCCAGCGTGGTCTGCGCCGACAGCACCAGGTACTCCTGATTGAGCGCGCTGCGCGGATGGCCGTGCAGGGTGAACAAGGCGCCGACCATCAGCCCGCAGGCATTGGTAGTGGCTTGGTGGCTGGCGCGCTGCACGTTATGCGCCTCGGTACGCACCTGTGCGTAGCGGCTGCCGTCTGCCTGCAACGCATGCGAGCCGGGGTAATCGAACACCGCCAGGCCATCCACCGGATGCAGGCCGGCGCCGCTGGCGTCGCACTCGGCCGCCAGCGAGACGCGCGGCTGCTGCGGATCGTAGTCGGTGACCGCATGCCGGGTGGAGTGCAGTGCGCGCGCGGCACGCCACTGACTCACCACCGAGCGCAGGATGCGCCGGTTCTCCAGCTCCGGTGGCACGTACGGCAGGCTGTCCACGCCATTGCGCTGCGCGTGCGCGCCCAGCGCATCGCACAACACCATGGTGTGCGCGCTGCGGCTGTGGGTGAAGTAGTAATAGATGCCTTCCTGCTCCAGCAACCGGCTGAGGAAGCTGAAGTCGTCCTCGCGGTACTGCACGCAGTAGCTGCGCTTGGGATACTGCGTGCTGAGTTGCTGCTGCACATCGCTGTAGCCGATCTCGGCCAGGACGCTGGTGACGATCTCCGGCACGCTCAGATCCTGGTAGATGCGGCAGTCGCGGCGCTGGGTGAGCAACCAGGGCCGTGGCACCAGGTGCAGGTCCAGCGCGGTGTAGGAGATCGCATCGACAACGGTGATCCCGGCCTGGGCGCAGGTGGCCACGATGCCGTGGTACCAGCGCTGCTCGCCCGCCGCGTCGGCCAGCTGGACGGCCATTGGTGTGCCGAGCAGCGCGCCCAGGTCAGGCTGGGCATCCGTGCAGAGGGCGTCGATGCGGTAGTCGAACAACTGCCCCAAGCCCTCGTGCGCCTGCATGCGGTGCAGCCACAGGCGGTCGCCAAGGTCGGAGTGCAGCGTGATGGTGCGCGGCATCGAAGCATCCACAGGTGGGTAGGCAACGCGGAGTGCGCCGGTTCGCAGCGCTGGATCGCCGGCCTGCGCGAACCGCTGCGCGCCAGTCACCACCCCTCACTGCCGGGCCATGCTCACATGCGGGCCGCAGGCAAAGCCGACATTTCGTCTCAGCGCTGCGCAGGCCTGCGCGCGGTCACGACCCAGCCGTGCACCGGCTGGCCACGCTCGCTACGCAGCACATCCAGCGCGATCTCCACCGGTTGCAGGCCGGCACCGTGCAGCGCGGCCAGCACATGTGCATGGCTGTGCTGGTAGCGTCCGCTGGCATCGAGCGCGACCCTGTCGCTGTCTGCGTCCAGCGCCTCCACGGTGAAGCCGAGCACGCCACCCGGTCGCAATGCAGCGGCCGCCGCGGCCAGCACGGTGTGCAGCGCACCGAAGTAGACCAGCGTGTCTGCCGAGGCCACCACATCCCAGTGTGCAGGCGTGCCCTGTAGGTAGGCGGTGAGTTCGGCGACCTCCAACGCATCGTAGCCGCCGCGTTGACGCGCCTTGGCCACCATGCCGGGCGACAGATCCACACCTACCAGCCACCGCGCGTACGGCCGTAGCAGTGGCGCGCACAGCCCGGTACCGCAGCCGGCATCGAGGACGGTCAGTGCAGCGATTGGGGCGGGCAGGCAGGCGGCCAGCGCCTCGGTCAGACGCTGCGGTGCGCGGTACTCCAGGTTGTGCAGCAGCTGTTCGTCGAAGCTGTCGGCAAAGCCATCGAACAGCTCGCGCACATAGGTGTCGCCGGCACGCGGCGGCGCTGCGGCGCCCCCGCAGGCCGCGAGCATATGCGCGGCCACCGCATTGCCCGGGTCGCGCGCCAGCCACGCGCGGTACACCGCCTGCGCCTGCACATGCTCGCCAAGCAGATAGAGCCCGGTGCCCAGTGCCTCGCGCGCCGGCAGATGCTCCGGCGCCAGGGTGCAGGCCTGCTGCAGGCACTCCATCGACTGCTGCAGATGCTCGGCGCCCTGCGCGTTGTTGCGCAGGAACAAGCCCAACAGATAATGCGCCTGCGCCGAGTCCGGATAGGTGTGCAGCAGCGCCGCATAGGTCACGAAGGCTTCTTCCGCGCGGCGCTGCGCTTCCAGCACCGCGGCCAGGTTGGCCAGCGCATCGGCATGCGCCGGTGCCAGCGCCAGTGCGCGGCGATAGCACTGTTCGGCTTCGCCCAGGCGGCCGCATTCGCGGTGGATATTGCCCAGGTTGTTGCAGGCGTCCGGCTGCGCGGGATCCAGTGCCAGCGCCTGGGTGATCGAGGCCACCGCCGCAGCGCTCTGCCCGCGCTGGTGCAGCAGCACGCCATGGAAATGCTGTGCAGCCACATGCGTCGGCTCTGCATCCAGGACCTGCCGGTACAACTGCGCCGCGCGTTCGAACTGGCCGCTGCGGTGTGCCTCGATGGCATGTTGCAAGGTATCCGGCGGCAGGCGGGTGGCGGTTTGCATCGGGGCTCTCCAAGGGCGACAGGATGACGACGGAGCGACTGCAGTGCGGGTGCGTGTTCGACGATGTGCGTTGTGACCGGCCAGTGCATGCCGCGCGCCAGCGTTGTGCCTGTCGCAGGCGCAGTGCGTTCGCGGCATCGCGGCCATGGCGATGACCTGCACGCACGCCGCGAACGCGCAGCAACCGTCCTGCGTTGGGCGGCGGCACTCAACCGATCAATACGGTGAAGCAGCCCAGGGTGATCACCCCGCCATGTGCGGTGCTGTCGCCCAGGCGGGCGGCCGGCTGGCCGGCGATCAGCACCGTCGGGGCGCCGGCCACGATGCTGTCCGGCGGGCCGACACACACCGCCGCATCGCCGATGCGTGCGGCCGGCAAGCCACCGATCAGTACCGTAGGCGCACCGGGGCCGAGGATGGGACCACCCACGTGCGGCACCACCCCGGTCACCATCGGGCAGACGTGCAGGTCGGTCAGGCGTGCGGCGGGTTGCATGGCAACGCTTCGATGCAATGGTGGCGGCTACTGTGGCCCGCCTGTTCCGCGCTCACCCGACAATTCGTCTCAGCGCTGCGCCACCACCGAGGTGCTCGCTGCGTCGGCGTCGGCGGGCGCCGGCGTTGCCGGTTGTACCTGCGCCAGGGTATGCCGTGCAGCGCGCAAGGGTTCCTCGGCGTTGCCGAAGATGCCGGTGAGGATCTGCACCGCCTGCTGCGCATGCACGCGTGCGTCGGCTGTCTGGCCCAAGGTGCGCTCGGCCTCGGACATGCCGCGCAGGATCTCGGCGGTCTGCGGGTGCGCACGCCCCAGCACCTGCAGCGACGCGGCCAGCGCGGCACGCTGTTCGGCCAGCGATTGCGCTGCCTGCCCGGCATCCAGCAACCAGAAGGCGTGGTTGCTGCGCGAGGCGATCGTCTCGGGCGCCTGCTCTCCGAACACCGTGCGCGCCCGTTCCAGTGCCGCCCGGTAATGCGGGCCGGCTTCGGCCACCTTGCCCTGCTGCCGCAACGCGCCGGCTAGGTTGCCTTCCACCATCACGGTGTCGACGGCGTTATCGCCATAGAGCTTGCGGCTGATCTGCAGCAGTGGCGTCAGTTCGGCCTCCGCACCGGCGAAGTCGCGCTGCATCAGCAGATACACCGACAGGCTGTTGCGCATCGACAGCACCAGCGGATGCTCGGCCCCGTCCAGGGCGATGCGATCGCGCAGCAGGGCGCGCTGCAGCGTGATCGCCTGCGCCAGTTGCCCCACCTCGGCCAGCATGCCGGCATAGACATTGCCCGCGTTGATCCGCTGCCCCGCGCGCGTGGCGGGGTTGGCCAGCGCCGCCACGTAGGCATGCCGGCTTTCGGTCATGGCCTCGGCAATCCGGCCCTGATCGCGCAGGGTCCAGGCCAGCCACCCGCGCATGTCGTTGGCCATGGTCTGCTGCTGCGCATCGCCACGCTGCGCCTGCGCAATGCCTTGCCGCAGCACCTGCACGGCCTGCTCGCGCTTGCCTGCACCGCGTAGCGCCTGGCCCAGCATGGAGGTGGCTTGCAACGCGGTCAGACTGCCCGCACCCGCGCTGTCCTGCGCCAGGCGCTGCGCGGTGCGCAGATGCTCCACCGCCTGCGGATACTTGGCCAGCGCAATCAGGGTACGGCCCAGGGTCAGCTCGACATCGGTGCGCGCGTCGGGCTGGCCGGCCAGCTCGCGTGCCGCACGCTGCGAGGCCTGCTCCAGCACCCGCAGCATCAGGGTCTTGTCCAGATCCTGCGCCACGCCCGGGTCCACGCTGGAGAGCACCGAGGTCATGAATTCGCCGGTGACGCGTGCGCGTTGCGCATCGCGCGCGGCCTGCTGCAGCGACCACAGCGTGGCGCCCAGGCCGGCGACCGAGGCGACCGCCGCCAACCCTCCCGCGAGCACGCCGCTGCGGTGACGCTGGACGAACTTGCGCAACCGCAGCCAGCGGCCGGCCTGCAGGGCACGCGGCGGGTAACCATCGAGCCAGCGGTGCAGATCGTCCAGCAGCGCGGACACCGACGCGTAGCGTGCGCCCGGCTGGGGGGCCAGGGCGCGCAGCACGATCGCATCCAGGCCGTCGCGCAGCTGCTGCTGCAGCCGCGCATGGGTGGTGGCGCGTGCCGCACAGATGCGTGCGCGTGCATCCGCCGGCACCGTCGCCACCCGTTGCGATGGCGGTTGCGGCAGGCCGTCGCTGCCGGCCACCGGCGCCAGCCCGCAACTCAGTTCGTAGAACATCGCACCCAGCGCATAGATATCGCTGCGTGCGTCCACGTCCTGCGCCCCACGCGCCTGTTCCGGGCTCATGTAGCCGGGCGTGCCACGGCCATGCGCCGAGGTCAGGCCCGGGTTGGCCGCATCGATGGCGATGCCGAAGTCGATCACCCCGGGCATCGGCCGTCCGTCGATGTCGCTGACCAGCACATTGCTGGGTTTGAGGTCGCGATGGATCACACCCTTCTGATGCGCATGCTGCACCGCCTCGCTCACCCGCAACATCAGCAGCACGCGCGCATGCAACGACAGCCGGTGTTCGTCGCACCACCAGGTGATGGGCTCCCCGCGCAGATACTCCATCACCAGGTACGGCCGGCCCTGTGCATCGGTGCCCACGTCGTGGATCTGCGCGATGGCCGGGTGCACCATCTGCGCCAGCAGCCGGCATTCGAATTCGAACAAGGCCCGGCCCTGCGCGTCCAGCGCGTCGGCGGCCACCAGCTTGATCGCCACCTCGCGCTCGTAGGCACCGTCGGCGCGGTGGCCCAGGTACACCTGGCCCATGCCGCCGGCACCGAGCAGGCGGTCGATCGCCCACGCGCCGAAGCGTGTCCCCGCCGGCAGCTCCGGCAGCGGAGCATGCAAGGTGGCCACGGCCTGCTTCAGCGGCCCCCGCACGCGCAAGGTGGCCTGCGATTCCACCGCCAGCATCGCCAGCAACTGTGCGCGTAACGCCGCGTCTTCGCCGGCCTGCTCCCACGCAAAGGCATCGCGTTGTTCCGGCGGCAACAGACACGCCTGATGGAACAAGGCCTCCAGCCGCTGCCAGGTGGTCGCAGCCGTACTCACAGCTGCGCCGCCAGCCAGACCCGTGCAAAGCGCAGGTCGCGTTCCAGCGTGGGCACCGAGACATCCAGTTGCGCGGCCGCCTCGGCCACGCTGAAACCCACCAGCTCGGTCAACGCGAACGCACGGGCCTTGCGTTCGTCCACCTGTGCCAGCTTGTCGAAGGCATCGGCCACCAGCATCAACGCCTCCGGCCGCGCCGCGCCATCGGACAGGCTGATGGTCAGCGTCACCGCCTGCCCCAGCCGCTTGGCGCTGGCCTGCTGACGCGCCAGATCCACCAGCAGGTGCCGCATCTGCAAAGCGGCCACAGCATAGAAGTGCGTGCGCGAACGAAATGCCTGCTGGCCTTGTTCCAGTCGCATCCAGGCTTCATGCACCAGCTCGGTCGCCTGCAGGCCGGTGCGCCCGTCGCGGCGCAGCTCGCGCAGTGCGGTGGCACGCAGCACCTCGTAGACCTGGCGCGCCAGTGCGTCGCCCGCCCCTGGCTCGTCGCGCTGCCAGGCCTGCAACAACTCGGTGATCGGCAGCTCCGCCATTGGCCTCATCTCGCCTGCGTGAGCGCGCAGTATCCCGCATTGGCGAGCAGGCGGAACAGGCGAGACGTAATGGTTTAGCTGGCTGGGACTCGGCGACAGACAAGCGGCGGCGTTTGCAGCGACCTAGACCGTGATGGTCGGAGCGTTGCCGGCCATCTTCGCACGCTTGATCGACGCACCCGATCCATCCGGCCGACGCGCCTAGCAGCCAGGCTCACGCCCGGCCGCATAGCGCAGGCCCTGCCGCAGCTGGGCCAAAAACTCTGCATTCGCATACACCGCCGCATCGTGGCCCAGCCCGGTGTACCAGGCACGGCCACCGTCGAAGGCATGACACCAGGCGATGGGATGGTCGGCGCCCATCGTGCCGCCGGCATACAGCCGCTCGTCCACCGTGGCGATCACCTGCACCTGCCCGCGCGGATTGTGCCGATAGTTGTAGATCTCGTCGGTGATCGGCCAGCTCTTGCCGACCGCCTGCCCCTCTCGCTCAGGCTGCACACGGGTGGACTGCAGCCCCGGCGGATGCCCCTTGAACCAGGCCCCGACCAACTGCCCGTACCACGGCCACTGGTAGCCGGTATCGGCGGCCGAATGCACGCCCAGAAAGCCACCACCCCGACGAACGAATCCTTCGAACGCCTGCTGCTGCGCCGGCGCCAGAATCTCCCCGGTGGTGCTGGCGAACGCCACTACGCGATAGCGCGCCAGGTTGTCGGCAGTGAAGACCTCCGCGTCCTCGCTATGGTCGGCCGCCATGCCCTCCTCAGCCGCCAGCTGGCGCAATGTCGCCACAGCCGTCGGAATCGACTCATGCCGGAACCCGGCGGTCTTGCTGAAGATCAACATCCGCTCCGGAGCGGACGCGGCCGTGGAGGCGAATGAGGCGAGCATGCAGATCAGGGTGAGCAGAAGTCTGTGCATGCGGGCATTGTTGCGCAATCCTGCTCTGGACACACGACCGTGGCGACAAGTACCTGCGGCTGCCACCGATGTTCGATCGCACCTTCGATATACGATACCGATACCCGGCAAGCCATCAGTGAACATGCGGGCAAGATCTCGGTAAGCCGCTCATTTTTTCGACTGGTCCTTTGACCCCGAACCATCCGTGTGCGGCACGCTTGTGTCATCCGGTACAGACAGGCGCCGCATGTAACTTACGCTGCGGCCTTCGTAGCGTCCGCCACCGGTAGGGCGAAAGGCCGATAGCGATGACCGCTCATAAGTGTCCTCACGCACGATGAATCCTCCCGGCGAGCGACCCACGAATCGCTCCAGATTGGTATCGGCCGCCTGATTGGCCTGCGTCGGCGCATGCACCGTGCTACCGGGCAAACCGGTAAAACTATAAGCCGACTGATGAGTTTGCTCGTAGCGCAGGTTTGGAACTGGCAGCTCCTCGCCGGTGGACATCGGCGGAGGACTTCTTGGCCGCGGCGTGTCGTTTGCTGTCCTCGTACCGGAGTGATCGGCACCGGTGACCTCGGTGTAGGTCACGTCCTGTCCCGTGCGGTAGCCGGTATTCGCAGTTCGACTACTGAAATGCAGCATCGATCTGCCGGTACTCCTGGAGCGCTGCAGCATCTGCTGCGCCAGTGCAGGCAGCTCATCTTCACTGGCGTAGGTTCTCGCCGTGCTATCGATGGTTCTCTCGATCTCCCGACGCGCCTGTGTCGACGTGTAATACCTTCCATCATTCCCTTGGGTCAAGGGTCGATAGAGCGACGGCGTGACGTCTCCAACGATCAGCGTTGGCCTGTCATGTCCATATGCGGAATTCAGCAGCGCCCCCATCTCGGACTGCGCACGCTGCTGAATCCGCGCCGATCTCTGCCGCTTGACGACACCGTCATTGGAAACGTTGTCGCTCCCTCGAGATAATCCGTTACCCTGACGCTTGAGCAGCATCCTGCGGCGACTACAGGTGGGCATATGGTCGTGCGCACTTCCGTACAGCTGCTGACCGCATTCTTCGCAAGACGCCATGACAATGCTCTCCGGTTCGACTCATCGATATCTACTGAACGCGCCGCGTTGCAGCGCTGCGCCGCCAAGATCACATGCCCCACAGTGGAACCAACGACGACGCCGGGGCGATCAATCAGACGCGCCATCGACGGGATAGGCCATATGCCCGGTGTGTCGACTGGCCCACGTTTGTCATTGATCTCAACACATTCCCAATGCGCGTTACGCCCCTGATTCCGGCGTCATGCGCAAAGATGCTTGGCTGCGGTTTGCCAGGCTCCCACCTCCCCCGGGTGATCGAAGGAGTAATAGATTTCCTGACCAGGTTGCAAGAGGTTGTCCAGCGCGCTCTGACATTTAGTACAAGGCGACATCTCGATGTACATCGCCAGAATTGTGGGAATAGAGGGTTCGTCGGCAATTGCGTTCCATAAGGCGGTCAGTTCGCCGTGGGCGCAGGCATTTGCGACATCGACCCCGTTGACCTTGAACGGGATGCGAATGCGGCTATTTCCAAAGACGTTGTCGACTTCTCCTCCGTGCGTTATGTACGCCACGAAGGAACAACATGAGCCCGCACCGATACCGGTGATACCGCCATTGTCCCTGGACTGGACGACTTCGCGCTTCTTCCGCAGGCACGCCTGGACCACACCATTGGCGCTGTTTATATCGTAGGGAACCTTGATCAAAACTGGCATTTCATCACTCCTCTGTTGATGGCGATCCATCGCTTCTGCATCCCTTCTCGATATCCGTGTCTGCGCGCCTTTCCATGACTGCCCGCTCGTGGCTGTCGGTAGGCTACCGAAGCGCATGTATCGCACAGCGACGCTTCGCTCAGCTGGCAAATTTGGAGATGACATCGCTACGGAGACGGCGGAAGCGGAGCGGAAACGGGCCAGGTCGATTTGGAAAATAACCTGACACCTTTACTCCGACTATGGCCCGGTGTTGTAGACAATTTCGTTTCCAACATCCGCTGCTGAGCCGACCGCCATACCGATGGCCCTGATCGTGTACAAAATCTCGACGCTGTTTCTGGTCTCGGGAATTCCTGTGATTAGGGTCGGAATCGTCTTGCTCCACTGGTCCTTGGATCGCCGACTCTCCGGAATGGACATTGTCAACCTCAACCCTGAGTCTGCAAATGACTTTGTCATACGCGAGGTTTCGTCGCTCGACAGATCTGGATCAAAAGCGAGGCGCCGGGGAACGACATTGGCCAGACAATGCAGTGCGAATCCTCGATTATTCAAGGCAACCCACGTTCCTGCATGCAAATGCAGACGAATCCTCAGATCGGTACTTTTCTTTGGCTCGCCACGCAACACCTTGGCAACATCCTTTATTTCCTTATTGGCAACCCACTCCGGCTGGCCAACGTAATGGCTTTGGAAGTGCCGATTAACGGTGTACTGGCTGAAGCCTATTGTGCTTATCTTGAGCGGACGGCATCCTGCATCCCCGCTCAGCCTCTCAACCAACACCTTGCGTGACGTTGTTCCTGCAACGATTGCGTCTTTGTTGAAAATCAGTCCCTGCACGCGCCGAATGATCTCACCCAGCCACGCCCGGCGGTAGTCGAGTGCAAGTCCAGCCCACCTACCCTCCAGGCAATACGTTTTTAGATCCTCGCAAAGAGCAATACCCTCGTTTCTTTCCGCACCGCTAAGCTTGTTGTAGCTATATTCGATCAAGTCATCATAAGCGCTCTTGATCTCAGCTTCATTCACCGCTGGCATGTCAGGACCTATTGGAGTGCGCGTAAGAGGGAATCAACTGAATCTGAGCCTGAGTATGTCTGCTGTCTGGGCGACGGTGAGTCGCGCCATGCTCGCCATCCCGAGCACCAGCCTTGGAGAATGTCCGCTGACGACATATGCCGGATCGCTGTAGACGACGGTCATGGTCATGCAGCTGTTGATCAACGGATAGATAATATCTTCGCCATACGCGTGAAATGCGCCGGCCTGGCCCTCGATAAGCTGCATCACATACTCTCCTGGCCGAGTGCATCGTCAGTGGCATAACGGGAGCACCAGCTTCCAAGGGCCGCCCACGTGCAATACGCTTCAAGCCAGTCAGAACACATAGCGGAAGTCCTTATCGGTAGCGTCGACCCTTGCTCTCTTGATCGGCTCGCCCTCAATCAACCGGTCTAAGAATTCACGCGAAATCTCCGGCAACATCGAATTCGTCAAAATCGCATCGATCATCCGCCCGCCCGATTCGCTTTCGGTACACCGACTCACCACCAGCTCCACCACCGAGTCGTCGTACTCGAACGGAATCCTGTAGCGCTCCTCGATCCGTCGCTTGATCCGGTTCAACTGCAGCCGCACGATCTGGCCGAGCATGTCATTGCTCAGCGGGTAATACGGAATCGCCACCAAACGCCCGAGCAGCGCCGGCGGAAACACCTTCAACAAGGGCTCGCGGATCGCCTTGGCCATGCCTTCGGGATCCGGCATCAGTTCCGGGTCCTTGCACAGGCTGGCGATGAGGTCGGTGCCGGCGTTGCTGGTGAGGATGATCAAGGTGTTGCGGAAGTCGATGCGGCGGCCTTCGCCGTCTTCCATCCAGCCCTTGTCGAAGACCTGGAAGAACAGTTCGTGTACGTCGGGGTGGGCTTTTTCCACCTCGTCCAGCAGCACCACCGAGTACGGTTTGCGGCGCACCGCTTCGGTCAGCACGCCGCCTTCGCCGTAACCGACATAGCCCGGCGGTGCGCCCTTGAGCGAGGAGACGGTGTGCGCTTCCTGGTACTCGCTCATGTTGATGGTGATCAGGTTCTGTTCGCCGCCGTACAGGGTTTCTGCCAGGGCGAGCGCGGTTTCGGTCTTGCCCACGCCGGAGGTGCCGGCGAGCAGGAACACGCCGATCGGTTTGTCTGGGTTGTCCAGGCCGGCGCGGCTGGTCTGGATGCGCCTGGCGATCATCTCCATGGCGTGGTCCTGGCCGATGACGCGCTTGGCCAGCAGTTCGGGCAGGCGCAGCACGGTGTCGATCTCGTTGCGCGCCATGCGCCCGACCGGGATGCCGGTCCAGTCGGCCACCACGGCGGCCACCGCCTGGTAGTCGACCGTGGGCAGGATCAACGGCGATTCGCCCTGCAACGCGGCCAGTTCGGCCTGCACCAGTTGCAGGCGTGCCAGCAGCGTGTCGCGGTCCACGTGGGCAGGCGCTTCGAGTACCGCGGTGTCGCCGGAGGCGACCTGCTCGGCAGCCGCCTCCGCTTCCAACGCACTGCCAGTGCCTTCGACTGGCGCGTGGCCGCCACGCAGTTGCGCACGCAGCGACAGCAGCTCGTCGACCAAGGTCTTCTCGGCCGCCCAGCGTTGTTCCAGCTCCTGCAGCCGGCTGTGCTCGCTGGCCAGCAGGCCGGCACATGCAGTAGCGCGCTCGTCGACCACGATACCGATGGCACGCTCGCGCGCGATGATGGCGTGCTCGGTGTCCAGCACTTCGATGCGGCGGCGGCTATCATCCACTTCGGCCGGCGTGGCATGCAGGCTCACCGCCACGCGTGCGCAAGCGGTGTCGAGCAGGCTCACCGACTTGTCCGGCAACTGGCGGGCGGGGATGTAGCGGTGACTGAGCTTGACCGCCGCTTCCAGCGCCTCGTCCAGGATCTGCACGCGGTGGTGCTGCTCCATCATCGAGGCGACGCCGCGCATCATGCGCACGGCCTTGGCCTCGTCCGGCTCGTCCACCTGCACGGCCTGGAAGCGCCGCGTCAGTGCGGGGTCTTTTTCGATGTACTTCTTGTACTCGGCAAAGGTGGTGGCGCCCACCGTGCGCAGCGTGCCGCGCGCCAGCGCCGGCTTGAGCAGATTCGCCGCATCGCCGGTGCCGGCCGCGCCGCCGGCGCCGACCAGGGTGTGGGTTTCGTCCACGAACAGGATGATCGGTTTGGGGCTGGCCTGCACGTCGTCGATGACCGCGCGCAGGCGCTGTTCGAACTCGCCCTTCATGCTGGCGCCGGCCTGCAGCAGGCCCACATCCAGCACGCGCAGTTGCACGTCCTTCAATGCCGGCGGCACATCGCCGCGTGCGATGCGTTGCGCGAAGCCTTCCACCACCGCGGTCTTGCCGACACCGGCTTCGCCGACCAGGATCGGGTTGTTCTGCCGGCGGCGCATCAGGATGTCGACCACCTGGCGGATCTCGTCGTCGCGGCCGATGATCGGATCCAGCTTGCCCTCGCGCGCCTGTGCGGTGAGGTCGGTGGTGAATTTCTTCAGCGCTTCCTGCTTGCCCATCGCCGCCGGTGCGATGGCACCGCTCGCCTCGCCCGGTGCAGCGGTCTGACCAAGCGAAAATCCATCGCTGGGCAGCAGGCCCTCTTCCGGCGATCCGGCCACGATCTGCGCGAAATGCTCGCTCAGCGCCGCAGGCTTGAGCTTGTCGAACTCCCTGGAGATCGCCAGCAACGCATTGCGCAAGCCGCGCACGCTCAGAATGCCGACCACCAGATAGCCGGTGCGCACCTGCGCTTCACCAAAACTCAGTGAGGCATACACCCACCCGCGCTCCACCGCTTCTTCGACATTGGCCGACAAATCGGTCACGGCGGTGGAGCCGCGCGGCAGGCCGTCCAACGCGGCGGTGACATCGCGCGCCAGCGCGGACGGGCTGAGCTGGAAGTGCTTGACGATGCGGTACAGGTCCGAATCCTGCAGCTGCAGCAACTGATGCAGCCAGTGCACCAACTCCACGTACGGGTTGCCGCGCAGCTTGCAGAACACGGTGGCGCTTTCGATGCCGCGATACGCCAGCGGGTTGAGCTTGCCGAACAGGGCATTGCGGGAGATCTCGGCCATGATGCGTCCTTCGAAGTCGGTACGTTGCGTATGAGCGAAAGTGAGAGCCGTGCGGGTCAGCCAGAGGGGCGTAGCAACACGTCGTCGGCGATGCTCCAGGCACGGCGGCCGAGCCAGCTGTCCAGGCCCAGCCGGCTGTTGCGTGCCAGCTGCGGGGTGGGCACCTCGTCGGCCTTGAGCAGCAACTGCAGTTCCCAGCCGAATTCGTCGCCCAGATAGGCGCGCACTGCAGCGGTGAGCTGGCGCAGCGCTTGGCCACCGGGCAGGAAACGCTGGAACACGATGCGTGGCAATGGCCCCAGACGGATGCGCACGCGCTGCTGCGCGCCGCGCACCTGTGCGCCGACCACGCTATCCACACCCAACTGCGCAGTGCGTGGGCCCTGGCCCAACCGCAGCTGCGCGTCGGCCGGCAGCCGCATCCATTCGGCAATGAATTCCTGCACCTGCACCGGCCACTCGAACAATTGCTGCAGCAGGGCACGCAAGCCTTCCGGCGTGCGGGTGACCGCGCCCAGACGTCCGGCGTGGTACCGGCGCGCATCGTCGGGCAGTGCATCGCGCTCGCGCAGGTGCGGGCTGGCAATGCCCACCAAGGCATCCAGCCACGCGCGGAACTGGTCGGTTGCCGGGCGTTCGGCCTGCACGGCAGGCTGCGCCTGTGCCCAGGCGCGATAGAACAGGCTGAGCATGCGGTGATGAAACACATCGGCAAACGCAGCGAAGGTGCCGTCCTTGGCTTGCTGTGCACGCTCGATGGCGTATTCGGTCAGGTGCAACGGCAACGGGGCATTCGGGCCGAACAGACCAAGAAACAGGCTGTGCAAGGCGGCCGGCCGGTCTTCCCGCGCCGGCGTGTACCGGTCCAGTGCATGTGGAGCGAACGCCAGCGACGGCGTGTGGCGCAGGCGCACCATGTCGTCCGCCACACGGGCGGATTCGCCCAGGCGCGGATGCTGCGGATGGCAGCGCTCGAGCGCGCGCAAGGCCGCGAACGGGCTGAAATCCTGTGGGCGGGTCTGCAGCGCCTGTGCCAGCGCCGCAGCCGCCGCGCTCACAGGCGCGGGCGCGTGCCGGGCTGGGCTGGCCATCGGGCCACCTCGTTGCGCTCGGTGGTGCGCAGCACGGTTTCGGTGAAGGAATTCACCGAGACATAGCGCGCAAAGAAGTGCCGCAGCACCGCGGCCAGCAGGAAGGCGCCGGTGCCTTCGAACGCAGCATCCTCGCAGGTGAGGGTGATCTCCAGTCCGCGGCCGAAGGTGATCGGGCCGGGCACCGGAATGCGCCGCACGATCGGTGTGCCGCTCACCTGTTTGATGCCTTCGATCTGGCGTTGCGCGGCGGCATCGAACGGATCGCAGTACAGGGTGAGGATTTCGCGCAGCGCGGCCACGCCATTGGGCCCGTCTTCGAACAACGACAGGTAATTGAGCTGCAACTGGCTGAGCAAGCGCCAGGCGGTCTGCCCGTCGGAGAGTGCGGGGCGCGGCTTGGTCGGCCCGGCCACACAGCGCACGCTGTGCACCGGCACGCCGCTGTCCATGGTGAAGTCGGTCGCGCCCTTGCCCACCGGCATGTGCAGCGGCAGGTCGCGGTTGCTGCACCACAGCTGCAGGCCCAGCTGGCGCAGGCTGCTGGCCTGCGCCTGGTCATTGGCATCGACCAGGCTGACGAACACCTCGCTGCCCACGTAACTGGAGCGCGCGCCGTCGCGCCGTTGCCGCGCCGACAACACCCGCGGCTCGCGGCGCACGGTGTAGAACGCGCCATGCCGCGCGTGCCAGCTGCATGCGTCGCCGCCATAGAACGGCGTGTAGCGCTGCTCCGGCTCCTGACGGTCGCCGAAGCCTTCCACCTCGCCCAGGTGATGGATCTCGAAATCCATCGGCCGGGTGCGGTCGGCCAGCACGTGGTACTCATGCGCGCCAGGCTGCAGGTGGATGCGATCGGCACGGCGCGGGAACAGGTTGATCGCCGGCGTGCAGAACAGTTTGATGTGTTCGGCACTCAGCGCCGCCGCCAGGCTGGGCACGCTGCGCTCCAGCAGCACGACCAGCTCGACGCTGCTGCCGTGCAGGCGGCGCAGCGCAGGGCGCAATCCGGCGAACTCGGCGAACTGAAAGCGCTCCGGGCAGGCGAAGTATTCCTGCAGCAACCGATAACCGCTGAACGAGCGGCCATCGTAAGGAATCAATGCATCGGCGTCGTCGAAACCGCGCATCTGCAAGCTGTGCGCAGCCAGCATGGTTTCCACGCTGCCACCGCCGGCGTCGCTGCCACGCACCACCACCGCGCTGGTGTCGCCGTGCAGTTGTTCGTACAGCCGCTTGGGCAGGCCATCGGCACCGGCGAGGAAGATCGGCAGGCGATCGAGCGCCAGTGCCTGCACCTGTGCGCCACCCACCAGCTCCAGCCGCAGGCGGATACCCGCACGCACCGTGCGCCCTGCCGGCAAGCCGATGCCGGCGGCCGCCAGCGCGGCCGGCGAGTCCAGATACTTGGCTTCGGCCACCTGCAGCGGCCACAGCGTCACCGCGTGCGCGGTGCGGAACTCGCAGGCGGTGCGCTCGCCTGCGCCGATCAGGCTGCGCAGCGCGCTGTGGCGCGGCACCGTCACCCCGGCCGCCAGGCCGCTGTCCTTGAGGTCCGGCTGCAACTGCACCACCGCCATCGATGGCAGCGGCGCCAGGTAGTGCGGATAGACCATTTCCAGCAGGTGCTGGGTGAACACCGGATACTGCGCATCCAGCTTGAGCTGCACGCGCGCGGCCAGGAACGCGAAGCCTTCGAGCAGGCGCTCCACGTACGGGTCGGCACATTCGAAAGCGTCCAGCCCGAGCCGGCCGGCGATCTTGGGGTACTCGCGTGCGAACTCGGCGCCCATGTCGCGCACATGCTGCAATTCGCGGCTGTAGTACGGGAGCAGGCGCGGGTCCATGTCAGCCATGCCCTTCGACGACATCGAGCCGGCCGGTTTCCAGGTCCAGCGCGGTCTTCAGGTAGAGATTCAGCGGCAGCGGCTGCGCCCACATCTCCGATTCGATGGTGAACAGCAGCGAGCGCCGGTCCATGCGCGTGGTATCGGCATGCACGCTGACCCGTAACGTGTCGGGGATCAGGCGTGGCTCGAAGGCCAGGATCGCCTCGCGGAGACGCTGCTGCAGCGCCGCCGCATCGATGCCGGTGACCGCCACGCCGGCCAGATCCGGAATGCCGAAATTGAGCACCGAACGCTGCACCTGCGGATACGCGCCCAATGGATGGCTGGTATCCAGATTGACCGCATTCAACAACCACGACAGATCGCGGATCACGCACTCGCGCAGGCGTGTGGCCGAGATCACCCGCTGCTCGCGGCTCTCCTCGCATTGGCTGGGCGCGGCATCGGTGAGCCGGTCCAGCAGCGAGGGCTGCAGGCGTTCGGTGGTGGTGAGTTCGGCCATGTGCTGTCAGCCCAGATCGAACTGCAGATGGCGCACGTCCAGCAGTGCCACCTCGCGCGCGTCGGTGCTCCACATGCGCTGACCCAGGCCGATCTCGCCCTGCGCGCCCTGCGTCCACTCCGTGCGGCGCGCCAGCTGCAGCTCGCCCGCATCCAGATGTTCGCTGCCGGGATAGCGCACCGGCATGTAGGCCAGCGCCTGCCCGCCATTGCGCCACAGCACGCTCACCGGCGCCCACACGGTATCGCGCAGATCCACCGGCGGTTCGAAGCGCAGCTGATGGATCTGCTGCAGCGGCGCCCAGGCATAGCCGCTGTCGAGCATGAGTTCGATGCACGGACCGAAGCGCGTATCGGCGTCGGACAGCCATTCGAAGCGTTCGCCATCGAGCGCGCCTGCGCTTGCCGGCGCCAGTTCGAAGGCCTGCGCACGCAAGGCGCTCGCCTGCTCGCCATGCCCCTGCGCAGACAGACGCAAGGCCTGCAGATGCAACGCCAGCCACTCGGCGGGCTCGCCGATCACATGCGGCAACTGGGTGCCGGCAAACACCTGCGCGCGTGTCTGCTCGCCCTGCAACACGGTGAGATACGTCTGCACCAACGGCTGCATGGTGCCATCCAGCTCACCGCAGGCGCGCAGCTGGTCGGCCGCACGCGACCATTGGCCCAGCACGGCCAGCAGCTGAAACAGGAACACGCGCTGCGCGGCATCGGCCGGCTGCCGGCGTACCTGCTGCACCAGCTGCTGCAACGCCTGCGCCGGCTCGCCACGGGCAAGCAAGGTCTGTGCGGTGGCATCCATCGCGCATGTCCTCGTCGAAAAAGGGGGCGGCGCCGATCGCGGCACCGCCGGTCAATACCTGGCAGAGATCAGGGCAGCCAGCGCACTGCCGCGCGGCGTTGCCGGAACGGCGCAAGCGCGGCCGCGTCGCCAGCATGTCGTGTGGTACATGCTGACCTAGGACCTGGGCCGCGCACCCTGCGCTCGTGCGGTCTTAATGCGCCTGGCCCTACGCCTTGGCGACACCCTGGATGTCGTAGGTGAATTCCTTCGCGCCGCCCTGCGCCGCGCCCTTGTCGTCCTGCGGCTGGAAGCCGTACTTGAACTTGCCGAAGTGCAGGGTCACATTCTCGGTCAGACGGTCTTCGCCGCCGGAACCGCCGGTGGACAGCGAGGTGATCAGCACGCCTTCGCTCAGTTCCAGGGTGAGAAAGTCGCTCTGCTCGCCGGTGGCGTTGGTGACGTACAGCCAGGCGTTCTCTACCCGCGCGCCGGTGCACACTGCATCCAGCAGCGCGTTGGAGCAGCCGTCCACGTACTTGGTGATGGAGATGTCCTGCACGTGCGCCTTGCCGCCGCTGGCCGAACCGCCACCGGTGTGCAGGTCGCCGGAATTGCTCGCGCCCCACGACCACGCCAGGATCGGAATCTCGCCCTTGTGCTTCTTGTGGTTGGACGCGCCTTCGATCTTGACCTTGCCGCTGCCGAACTTGATGTGCATGTCGAACGCCATGGAACTGCTCCTTCAATGAAAGTGACAACACAGGGGTGGCGCAACGCGCGGTGGCATTGCGCCCATGACGCGGATGCGTCGGATCAGGCCTTGGCGGCCGAGGGCAGGCGCGAGACCAGGCGCAGCGACACGGTCAGGCCTTCGAGCTGGTAATGCGGCTTGAGGAAGAACTTGGAGCTGTAATAGCCCGGCGCGCCTTCCACTTCCTCCACCACCACTTCGGCCGCGGCCAAGGGCTTGCGCGCCTTGGTTTCCTCGCTGGAGTTGGACGGATCGCCATCGATGTACTGGGTCACCCAACGCGTCAGCCAGCTCTGCATCTGCTCGCGATCGGAGAACGAGCCGATCTTGTCGCGCACGATGCACTTGAGGTAATGCGCGAACCGGCAGCAGGCGAACATGTAGGGAAGACGTGCGCCCAGTGCCGCATTGGCGGTGGCATCCGGGTCGTCGTACTCGTCTGGCTTGTTCAACGATTGCGCGCTGATGAAGGCCGCCATGTCCGAGTTCTTGCGGTGCACCAGCGGCATCAGGCCCATCTTGTCCAGCTCGGCCGAACGACGGTCGGTGATCGCCACTTCGGTGGGGCACTTCATGTCCACACCACCGTCGTCGGTGGGGAAGGTGTGCGTGGGCAGCCCCTCCACCGCGCCGCCGGACTCGATACCACGAATGCGCGAGCACCAGCCGTATTGCTTGAACGAGCGGTTGATGTTCACCGCCATCGCATACGCAGCGTTCTGCCAGGTGTATTTGCCCGAATCGGCACCGGCGGTGTCTTCCTCGAAATCGAACTCGTCCACCGGGCTGGTGGCCGCGCCGTAGGGCAGCCGCGAGAGCGTGCGCGGCATCGCCAGGCCGATGTACTTGGAGTCTTCCGATTCGCGCAGCGAGCGCCACGCGGCGTAATCGGGTGTGGAGAAGATCTTGGCCAGATCGCGCGGGTTGGACAGCTCGTTCCAGCTGTCCATGCCCATCAGTTTCGGCGCGGCGGCGGCGATGAACGGCGCGTGCGCGGCTGCGGCCACCTGCGCGATGCCGTTGAGCAATTCCACGTCCGGCGGGCTCTGGTCGAAGTAGTAATCGCCGACCAGGCAGCCATACGGCTCGCCGCCGAGCTGGCCGTATTCCTGCTCGTAGACCTTCTTGAAGATCGGGCTCTGATCCCAGGCGGTGCCCTTGTAGCGCTTGAGTACCTTGCCCAGTTCCTTCTTGCTGATGTTCAGCACGCGGATCTTGAGCTGCTGGTCGGTTTCGGTGTTGTTGACCAGATAGTGCAGGCCGCGCCAGGCGCCTTCCAGCTGCTGCAGATCCGGGTGGTGCAGGATCTGGTTGAGCTGTTCGGTGAGCGTGCGGTCGATCTCGGCGATATAGGCCTTGATGGTCTGCGACACGTCCTCGCCGACCACATCGCTGCGCGCGAGCACCTGCTCGGCCAGCGTGCGGACCGCCGATTCCACTTCTTCCTTGGCGCGTTCGCTCTTGGGGCGGAACTCGCGGTTGAGCAGCGCGGCGAAATCGCCTTGCTCGCTGGTTTCGGTCGTGCTGGTCGCCAGTGCGGCTTCGGTGGCGGACATGGCGTCAGGCTCCTTCCGGCTCGGAAGCGGGCTTGGCCGCCGACACCAGCGACTGCAGCAGCGCCGGGTCGCGGATGGCGTTGGCGATCAGCTGCTCGGCACCGGCCTTGCCATCCATGTAGGTATCCAGGTTGGCCAGCTGGGTGCGCGCTTCCAGCAACTTGGCCAGCGGCGCGACCTTGCGGGCGATCGCTGCCGGCGAGAAGTCGTCCATGCTCTCGAAGGTGATGTCCACCGCCAGTTCGCCTTCGCCGGTCAGCGTGTTGGGCACCTTGAATTGCGCACGCGGGCGCATCGACTGCAGGCGGCTGTCGAAGTTGTCGACATCGATCTCCAGCGCCTTGCGCTCGTCCAGCGACGGCAGCTCGCCGGCATTGGCGCCGGACAGGTCCGACATCACGCCCATCACGAACGGAATCTGCACCTTCTTCTGCGCGCCGTAGACCTCCACGTCGTATTCGATCTGCACCCGTGGTGCCCTGTTGCGGGCGATGAACTTCTGACTGCTGGCCATGCCTGATCTCCGATTGAGCTTGCCCGTTGCGCCACCGTGTCGGGCACGGGCGCTGCCGTGTGGCTTGGATGTCGCCGGCCCGGCGAATGGCCTGCGGCCTGCGTGCGACGCCGGTGCTGCGGGCCATCCCGCAACTGCCGCGCACCACGCGGACCGAAGCGGCAGGCCGTGCGATGACGCTTTCTCAGCGCTGCGGCGAGTCTAGGAACGGCCCGCAACGCTCACCCGACAAATCGTCTCAATCGCATCGATGCGTGATGCCCCACCGGGTTCGTGAAAGGCGCGTGATGGGTTGCCGCCGCTTTTTTCGGTTGATCCAGGGACAGGCCCCGGGGAGTGGGCCGGAGGCAGCACCACATGAGCATGGGTTACTACAGCGCCATCGTTCCGCAGGCGTGCGCGACCATGGACGCGCAGACGCCGTTGATGATCGATCTGCTGGCATACATCGAACAGCATATCGGCGAAGCCGAACTCGGCACCGATTCGCTGCAGCAGGCATTCGCGCTCTCGCGCGCCTCGTTGTATCGGCTATTCCAGTCGCGCGGCGGGGTGGCCAGCTATATCCGCGAGCAGCGGCTGTGCACTGCGCATCGCTATCTGCAGGCCTATCCGGACTGCAGCCTGACCTGGCTGTTGTATGAGATGGGGTTCGCCTCGGAGCGGCAGTTCCAGCGGGCCTTCCAGCAGCGCTTCGGCATGCCGCCGATGCAGTGGCGACGCCAGTGCCGCGCCAGGCCGCACGCACCGGCGCCGCGCCGCGGCCACTACATGCCGATGTGGCGTTTCATGCGCGAGCTGAGCCAGGACGCACCGGCCCCGACGGCTGCCATACCGCGTAACGGTGTGTCAGCCAGCCACGGCGCGCCGCTGGTGCACGCCGAGGCGCTGCGCCGGCTGGCACGGCCGGCGCAGAACACGGCGGCCCGAGTGGAATCGATGGACGCCTGAGCGCTGGTTGGGGCGCGCTGCGTTGGAGCGCGCCTGCATGCGCAATGGAGCGGGTCGGCAGCGCCCCGTCGCCCCTCTACGCTGGATCTGCAGGCAACCACGGTGCGACGCTCCTGTTGGCACCGCAGGGTCGCTGCGTCAGCGGATCACCAGCACCGGGATCGTGCTGTGGGTCAGCACCTCCACCGTCTGGCTGCCCAGCAGCATGCGCCGCATGCCGCGGCGGCCATGCGAGGTCATGATGATCAGATCGCTCTTGCACTCCTCGGCGGTCTGCACGATGCCTTCGGCCGCGAAGCGGTCCAGCACGTGGCGCGCGTTGGCCTTGAGGTTGGCGGCGGCCGCCAGCTCCAGCGCCGGGCGCAGGATCTTCTCGGCGGCCGCCTCGCGCTCCTTGCGGTATTCCGGGCTCGCCTCGTATCCCACGCTCCAGCCCATCGCGTCGTACATGCCCATTGCCCATGGCTCGGACACGGTCACGATATCCACGCTGGCCCCGGTGGCCTTGGCCAGTTCCAGGCCCTGGAACAGCCCCCGATGCGAAAGCTCGGATGCATCGATGGCGATGAGAATGCGTTTGTACATGATGACCTCCTGCAAGGCGGCATTGCTGCCGATGGGTGAGTACACGGTGGCATATGCGGGTGTGCGCGACCTTGATGCGGATCAGTGCGGCGATCGCGGCGGCATGCGCTGGCGTGGCGCAGATGTGCTCGCTGCTGCTTGGTTCGTGGCGCTGTGGCTGTATCCGTTGACTGCGTTGGCGACAACGTCGACAGCAGGGTGTCATGGGTGCAATGGGCAATGCATCGAGCGATGCACCAATGGGCTGCGGGGCGCATGCGACGCGGACGATCCATGGCGCGATGCCATGCCGCCATGACCGCACATCTGCCCGGGATTGCCGCCGGATGCTGACGCGGCCGTGCAGGGTGCACGCCGGCGCACCCGCTAGCCGTGCCAACAGGTCAGACCGGCGCGGCGACCCGGGTACCGATGCGAACGAAGGCCTCCACCCCATCCGCCCTTCGGGCACCTTCCCCCGCAAGCGGAGGAAGGAGGCCATACGGGTGTACGGCGAGGTGCATGTCTTACACGCGCGGGAAATCACACGAACACGCGAGTTTGCCCCACTCCCGCCCGCGGAAGAGGGGGGTGAGGGCACGACTGCGGCGGGGAGATTTCAACGGCCGGCTGGCAGTGTCATCCCAGGCGCTACCTGTTCCCAATGCAGGGACGGTGAAAGCTTGTTCCAGCGCAAGCAACGTCCATCTTTCGAGACGGCACGGCACCGCCGGAAGCAAACCCGGCTACACCACCGTCAGGTTCGCGTAGGCCATCACCAGCCACTTGGCACCGACGTCGTCGAACTGCACCTGCACCCGGGCATGCGCGCCGGCGCCTTCGTAATCAACGACCACGCCGCCGCCGAACTTGGGATGCTCGACATTGGCGCCGAGCTTGATCGGTGCCGTCTCCACGATGCCATGCACCGGGCCGCCGCGTGCCGCACCCAGCGATGCGGTGCGCGAGACCTGTACCTTCGGGCGGACTTCGTTGAGCAGCTCACGCGGAATCTCGCGCAGGAAGCGCGAGGGCACGTTGTAGTTGTCCTGGCCGTGGATGCGCCGCGATTCGGCGTAGCACAGCACCAGCTTCTGCCGCGCGCGGGTAATGCCCACATAGGCCAGGCGGCGCTCCTCTTCCAGCCGGCCGCTTTCCTCCAGCGAGCGTGCACTCGGGAACAGGCCGTCTTCCAGACCGACCAGGAACACGATCGGAAACTCCAGGCCCTTGGCCGAATGCAGCGTCATCAACTGCACGCCGTCCTCGCCGGCCTGCGCCTGGCCTTCACCGGCCTCCAGCGAGGCGTAGGCCAGGAACGCGACCAGTTCGGTCATGCCCTGGCTGTCTTCGTCGTCCGGCCGGGTGAAGCGCGAGGCCACCGAGACCAGTTCGTCCAGGTTCTCGGTACGCGATTCCGAATCCAGCCCACCGCGACTTTCCTTGGCCCAGTGCTCGCGCAGGCCCGAGCGCACCAGCACGTGGTCGATGCGTTCGGCCAGGTCCATCTGCCCGGTCTCGGCATGCAGCTGGCCGACCAGGCTCAGGAAGCCGGCCAGGGCGTTGCGCGCGCGCGCGGCCAGGCTGTTCTCCTGCGTGGCCAGCATCGCCGCTTCCCACAACGACAGCGCATTGGCGCGCGCCAGCCGGCGTACTTCGTCCAGCGTACGGTCGCCGATGCCGCGCGTGGGCGTGTTGACTGCGCGTTCGAACGCGGCGTCGTCGCTGCGGTTGGTGAGCAGGCGCAGGTAGGCCAGTGCGTCCTTGATTTCGGCGCGCTCGAAGAAGCGCATGCCGCCATACACGCGGTACGGCAGCTGCTCGGAGATCAGCGCCTCTTCCAGCGCGCGCGACTGCGCGTTACTACGGTACAGCACCGCCACTTCGCCATAGCTGCCGCCATCGCGCACCCATTGGCGCGCGCGCTCGACCACGTAACGCGCTTCGTCCACTTCGTTGTAGGCCGCATACAGATCGATCGGATCGCCGTCGCCCGAATCGGTCCACAGCTGCTTGCCGATCCGGTCGGGGTTGTGCGCGATCACCGCATTGGCCGCGCCCAGGATATTGGCGCTGGAACGATAGTTCTGCTCCAGCCGCACGGTCTGCGCGCCGGGGAAGTCCTTCAGGAACTTCTGGACGTTCTCGACCTTGGCGCCGCGCCAGCCATAGATGGCCTGGTCGTCGTCGCCCACCACGAACACATTGCCCGATTCACCGGCCAATACGCGCACGAAGGCGTACTGGATGGCGTTGGTGTCCTGGAACTCGTCCACCAGGATTTCGCGAAAGCGCGCGCGGTAATGCGCCAGCAGCGCCGGGGTATCGCGCAGCAACTCGTGCGCCCGCAGCAGCAGCTCGGCGAAATCCAGCAGGCCGGAGCGGTCGCAGCGTTCCTGGTAGGCGGCGTACACCTGCCGGCGCACCTCGGTCCAGTCGTCGTTGGGCTCGGGCTGGATGTGTTGCGGACGGCGGCCTTCGTCCTTCTGCTCGTTGATCCACCAGCTCATCTGCTTGGGCGGATACTTGCCTTCGTCCAGCTCCAGCGCCTGCACCACGCGCTTGACCAGCCGCAGCTGATCGTCGCTGTCCATCACCTGGAAGCCTTCCGGCAGCCGCGCATCCTGCCAGTGCAGACGCAGCAGCCGGTGCGCCAGTCCATGGAAGGTGCCGATCCACATCCCGCGGCTGCCGTTGCGCAGCTGCAGGTCGGTGCGGTGGCGCATTTCGCCGGCGGCCTTGTTGGTGAAGGTCACCGCGAAGATGCCGTGCGGAGGCACGCCCTGGACTTCGTTGAGCCAGGCGATGCGATGGATCAGCACGCGCGTCTTGCCGGAGCCGGCGCCGGCCAGCACCAGGTAATGCCCCGGCGGCGCGGAAACGGCCTCGCGCTGGGCGGGGTTCAGATGATCGAGCAAATGAGAGACATCCACCGGCGCATTTTACCGGTTGTGACGTCGCTGCGGCTGAGATTGCGATGAAGGGGTTGGGATTGCTGCCCCATCCGCCCTTCGGGCACCTTCCCCCGCAGGCGGGTGAAGGCAGGATAGTGGTTGCTCTGCCGCCTGCCAGAGAAGGCGGGGCGCTGATTGTTTTACCGCCTGCAAGAGCGCAGGCGGATGCTCGCCGTGGCAGAGCCCCTCTCCCGCCGGGAGAGGGGTTGGGGTGAGGGTCCGGGGCGAAGCAGTGGTCGCGTCACCTCTGCAGGCGCGTGGCGACGCGTTTATCAGTGCAGAGACTGGCGACTCTCTGCGGCGCCCCTCATCCGCCTCTTCGGGGCACCTTCTCCCGAGCGGAGAAGGGAACAACGCCCGGCATTACCAACACATCCCGCGCAATCGCCGCTGCCTGCTCGCGCAATTCCGGCACCGCCAGGCTCTCCCACAGCGAGCCGATGCGCAGGCTGCCGATCACGCGCAGCCGCGCATCGGCCCGCCCTTCGGCATCGATCAGGCTGCCGTCGGCAGCGGTGTCCATGCCGATGCCATGCGGGCCGGCCACCGCGATCCCCTGCCCCAGCAGCTGCTGCAACAATGGATTGCGCATCGCCTGCACGCGCATTTCCACGCCGGTGGCGTTGACCAGCGTCTGCACATCCAGCTGCAAGGCATGCCCGGCGCTGGCGGCACCGGCACTCACGCGGACGCAGGCGCCCACTTCGAAGGCCACGTCCAGCCGCGCGCGGTGCAGCTGCAGTTGTCCACGCGCCTGCATCGCCTGCAGTTGCGCATACACCGGCGCGGCGATGCGGTGGCGGTGCACATCCCAGTAGCGCACCACATGCCGCAGGAAACGGCGCTGATCGTCCAGCGACAGCGTCTGCCACAGCGCCTGACTCAACGGACGGATCCGCTCCATCACGCTTTGCCACGGCACCCCTTGCGCCCCTGCCTCACGCGCCTGCTGGCGCAGGCGGCGCAGGCGTGCGCGTAGCGGCAAGCCCAGCAGCGGTTGCGGGTCGAAGTCGGCCAGCGCGCCATGCGCATGCGGCAATGGCAGCAGGCCGTGCCGCGAGACCACATGCACCGCGCCGCGGTGCGCCTGCGCAGCCAGCGTCACCACGGTGTCGGCCATGCTCAGGCCGGAGCCGACGATGCAGACTGCGGCCTCCGGCGGTAACGCCGCCACCGCCCCGGTGTCCCAGGCTTCCACCCGCTGGGTGCCCGACAAGCCTGTGGCGCCGCGCACCGGCAGCGGCCGCAGCGCGTTGCCCACCGCCAACACCACCGCGGCAGCCAGCACCGTGTGTCCATCGTCCAGCTGCAACAACGCACCGGTGGCGCTGGGTTGCAGGGTCTGCACGCGTGCGGTGTGCACACGCAGGGTGGCCGGGCTGGCACCACGTGCGGCCTGCAGGCGATCGCGCAGATACGCTGCGTAATGCCTGCGCCCGACGAACTGCAGCGGCAGCTGTGCATCGTCCAGCTCCGCGCAACATCCCTGCATGCGCAGGTAGTCGACGAAATCCTGCGGCACATCCACCAGCGCACTCATGCGGCCGGCCGGTACGTTCAACAGGTGCTCGGGGCGCGTGGTGGAATACGCCACGCCCTCGCCCAGCACCGCATGCGGTTCGATCAACACGATCTGCACCGGTGTGGTCGCCTGCTGCAACAGCTGCACTGCCACCAGCACACCGGATGCGCCACCGCCGACGATGGCGATCACCGCGTCGCCGGAATTGTGCAGTTCACTCATACCGCAAGTGTAGGCGATGCCTGCGTCGCGCCGATGACCGCTGCGCGACCGGACATACGCCTGGCAGCAGCCGTCACGCCTGCTGCCGGACGCATCCGCCGGCGCAAGCGCGGCCACGCTCCGGGCCTGGCAGGCGCCGTGGCTGCCAGCACTGCAGGAAGACCAGGAGCCGCCGCCAATCGACCCATCAGCCCGCAGTGCCCGCGCCAGCTCACATCAACGCATCGGCCAGCCGCGCAATGCCTTCGCGGCTGCGGCGCCAGGCAGGGCGGCGGCGCCACTGTTGCAGATCCAGCTGGCGTGCGTTGTCCAGATAGTCCTGCTCGATCTGGCGCAACCGCTGCACCACACCCCGGTCGTAGCAGAGCAGGCCGATCTCGGCATTGAGCGCGAACGAGCGGATGTCCAGGTTGATCGATCCGACCAGCGCCATGTCCTCGTCCACGCTCAGGTGCTTGGCATGCAGGAAATGCGGGCGGTACAGCGCGATCTTCACTCCGCAGCGCAGCAGCTCGTCGAAGTAGGCGTCCTGGGCCCAGGCGGCCAGCCACTGGTTGTTGCGCTCGGACAGGATCAGCTGCACCTCCACGCCGGACACCGCCGCGATACGCAGCGCGCTGAGCAGGGCCTCATCCGGCACGAAGTACGGCGTGACCAGCACCACCCTGCGCCGTGCCAGATGGATCACCGCATTGATCGCATCGCGTGCGTTCTCGAACGGATAGGCCGGCCCGCTGGGCAGCAACTGGGTTGCGATATTGGCCTGGCAGACCGGCGCGTCCGGCCACACGTCCAGGCGCTGCCCGGTTTCGGTGAACCAGTCGCTGGCGAACACCGCTTCCAGATGATTGACCACCGGCCCGCGCACGCGTGCCACCAGCTCGCGATTGGGCACCCCGTCGATGAAGCCGGCCTCGGCCAGATTCTGCGAACCGACGAACCCCACCTGGTTGTCGATCACCGCGATCTTGCGGTGGTTGCGCAGATCCATGCGCCCGCTGCGACGCCAGCGCAGGCCACCGGGCAATACCTCCAGCACCTCGATGCCACCGGCCCGCAGGCGTTTGCGATACCGCCGCAGACCGCGCTTGGCGCCCACCGCATCGAGCAACACGCGGCAACGCACGCCGCGGGCCTGTGCGCGTTCCAGCGCCGCAGCCACCGCCTCGCCCACCGCGTCGTCGAACATCAGGTAGTACAGCAGGTGCACCCGCTTGTCGGCCGCATCGATCGCCGCGATCAGGGCCTGCAACGACTGCGCATAGTCGTCGAGCAGTTCCACCGCATTGCCCAGGGTCGGCATGAAATCGCCCTGCCGCTCGACCAGCGGCACCACCTCGGCGCTGCTGGTGCCCGCCGGCGGTGTCCAGCGCAGCGCATGCAGCGGCAGCTGTTGCTCGCGGATCACCTGGGAGGCGGTGGCCTGCCGCTCCACGCGCAAACGCGACAACCACGGATGGCCGAACAGCAGATACAGCGGCAGGCCGACCACCGGCACGAATCCGATCAACAGCAGCCAGCTGCGTGCCGCTCCCGGCGTGGTGCGCGCAGGAATCCAGAACAGGGCCGCCAGGCGGATCGTCCAGTCCAGCGCCAGCAGCCAGGTTCCGCTCACCCAGTCGGGCAGCATCGGCACTCCAATCTCATGAGGAAGCCGATTCTGACCCGGCCGGGCGTGAACGCAAGGGCGGCTCGGCCGCCGGCATGGCGCAATGGCGGAAGGGTCCTGCATGTGCGTCGGCCGGCTGCACGCGCTCGGCGCAGACCTGCCGCAACATCTGCACGAACACCGTCTGCGCACGCGTGGGATGCCAGTCGCTGCGGGTGGTCATGCCGATCTGGCGGCGCAGCTGCGGCCCGGCACGGCCGATCTCGCACAGCAGTCCGGCGCGGCGCTCGAACAGGAACTGATCGCGCGACATCAGGGTCAGCCAGTCGCCGTCCAGCAACAGCCCGCGCACGGTGAGCTCGGCCCCGCATTCCATGCGCAGCGGCGGCGGCGTCAGCTGGTGGTCGCGGAACATGCGCTCCCAGCGTTCGCGCACCGGTGTGCCGGCGGCAGCGATCACCCATGGATACTCCAGCAAATGCGCGAATGTGTAGGGTCGCGCCGCCAGCGGATGCCCGCTACGTGCCACGATCACCGGCTCGTCGTCGAACAGCGGCTCCTGCACGACATCGCCGACCGGCAGGCGCTCGCGCAACGCGCCGATCAGCAGATCCAGCCCGCCCTCGCGCAGATGCCCCAGCAAGGCTTCATACGGCCCCTCCACCACGCCGATGCTGGCGTCCGGATGTGCCCGCGCGAACCGTGCCAGTACCTGCGGCAGCAGGATCGCCCGCGCCAGCGGCATCACCCCCAGAACGATCCGGCCTGCGTGCTGCGATCGCAGCGCGGCCACCTCGTCGAGCGCGGCGCGCACTTCGGCCAAGGCCAGGCGCACCTGCCGCAACAGCCGTTCGGCGACCGGTGTGGGTTGTACCGCCTTGCCACGGCGTACCGTCAGCGCCACCCCGATCACGTCGGCCAGCGATTGCACGGCGCGGTAGATCGCCGGTTGCGACACGCCGGCACGCGCCGCCGCCAGCGAGTAGCTGCCGGCAGTCTCCACTGCCACCAGCGCCTGTAACTGCCCCAACGACACCCGTCGTTCCAGCCCCGGGTGGGCCGGCAACCGCAGCGCACGCCGGGCCACCGCGATGCCCCGGCCCAGGTGCGCCAGCGCGCGCTCGATACGCGGCACCACCAGCAAGGCCGCCTCGGTGGCCTGCATGCCGCCCGGCTGTCTCTCGAACAGGCGCACCCCCAGCTGCTGCTCCAGCCGCGCCACCGCCTGGGTCAGGGCCGGCTGCGACAGGTTCACCTGCGGCGCAGCCGCACTGATGCTGCCCAGCCGATGCACCACGACCAGGGCATACAGATGACGAAGATTCGGGCCGGCATGTGGAGGCATGCTCTAACTATAAGCAAAATCAATGTGCATACCTCAAATGTAGCTTGAGCTGTCTAGCGATGCGCGCACAGACTCGCCACAACGCTAACGAGGATGGATGGATGAGCGAGGTCGTCACCCAGGTCCAGCGCACGCCTGTCGCCATCGTCGACGGCCTGGCACAGGCCGGCGTGGCCACGGTGCATGAGGTACAGGGTCGCAGCGGGCTGCTGCACCACCGTTTGCGCCCGATCTATGCCGGCTGCCGGGTGGCGGGCACGGCGATCACCGTCTCGGTGCCGCCAGGCGATAACTGGATGATGCATGTGGCCATCGAACAGCTGCAGCCCGGCGACGTGCTGGTGGTGGCGCCCACCAGCGATTGCTGCGATGGCTATTTCGGCGACCTGCTGGCGACCTCGGCGCAGGCGCGCGGCTGCCGCGGGCTGATCATCGATGCCGGCGTCCGCGACGTACGCGATCTCACCGCGATGCAGTTCCCCGCCTGGAGCCGCGCCATCTGCGCGCAGGGCACCATCAAGGAGACGCTGGGTTCGGTCAACGTACCGCTGGTGTGCGCCGGACAGCTGGTCCAGCCCGGCGATGTGGTGGTGGCCGACGACGACGGCGTATGCGTGGTGCCGCGCGCCAGCGCCGAAGACGTGCTGGCCGAAGCGCGGGCGCGCGAAGCGCGCGAGGCGCTCAAGCGCGAGCGGCTGGCGCGCGGCGAACTGGGCCTGGACATCTACGCCATGCGCGAACGGCTGGCAGCCAAGGGCCTGCGCTATGTCTGAGCGCGTCCGCGCGATGTGGATGCGTGGCGGCACCTCCAAGGGCGGCTTCTTCCTGGCCGAGGATCTGCCCGGCGAGGCGAGCGCCCGCGACGCCTTCCTGCTGCGCGCCTACGGCTCTCCGGATCTACGCCAGATCGATGGCATGGGCGGCGGCGATCCGTTGACCTCCAAGGTGGCGGTGGTGTCGCGCTCGGCGCGCGCCGATGCCGACGTGGACTATCTGTTCCTGCAGGTGGCGGTGGACAAGGCACAGGTCAGCGACGCACAGAATTGCGGCAACCTGCTGGCCGGCGTCGGCCCCTTCGCGCTGGAACGCGGCCTGCTGCCGGCGCGCGATGGCAGCACCGAGGTGCGCATCTTCATGCGCAACACCGGTACCCTGGCCACCGCGAGCGTGCAGACGCCCGGGGGCCGGGTGCGCTACGACGGCGACACCCGCATCGACGGAGTGCCCGGCACCGCCGCGCCCGTCGCACTGGCATTCGCCGATATCGCCGGCTCCTCCTGCGGCGCGCTGCTGCCCACCGGGCGCGCGGTGGATGTGCTCGACGGCGTGCCGCTCACCCTCATCGACAACGGCATGCCCTGCGTGGTGCTGCGCGCCAGCGACATGGGAATCAGCGGCTACGAGGACCGCGCCACGCTGGATGCCGATGAGCCGCTCAAGGCGCGGCTGGAATCCATTCGCCTGCAGGCGGGCCCGTTGATGCGGCTGGGCAATGTCGACACGGCCACGGTCCCGAAGATGATGCTGGTGGCCGCACCGCGCAACAGCGGCGCGATCAGCGTGCGCTCGTTCATTCCGCATCGTTGCCACGCCTCCATCGGCGTACTGGGCGCGGTCAGCGTCGCCACCGCCTGCCTGTTGCCCGATTCGCCCGCGCATGCGCTGGCGCAGCTCCCCGGTGGCAGTACGCAACAGCTGGAGGTGGAGCATCCCAGCGGTGCGAGCGGCTGCATCATCGAATGCGATGCGTCGGGCGCGGTGGTACGCGCAGCGGTGGTCAGGACTGCGCGCAAACTGTTCGATGGTGAGCTGTTTGGATGACCGCGCTGACCAGCGCGCAGGTGCAGCCAGAATGCCCGCCCGGCCTGCGGCAACAGGATGCGGCACGCGCCGTCTGCGGCCCCGATCCTCGATGCGCTGCCCTGCGTTGTCTCCATTCCCCTGCAAGATGACGCGCCT
Source organism: Xanthomonas sp. NCPPB 1067 (assembly GCF_020783795.1). Lineage (NCBI taxonomy): Bacteria > Pseudomonadati > Pseudomonadota > Gammaproteobacteria > Lysobacterales > Lysobacteraceae > Xanthomonas > Xanthomonas sp. NCPPB 1067. The sequence goes on along the minus strand of NZ_JAJGQG010000011.1, from coordinate 80,852 downwards.
GCCGCCCCGCAGAGCAGATGTCGGGGCGGCGCCTTCCAGCGCAGCCGGGCGTTACCGCGATGGCCGCCAGGACCCATCTGCGGATCCACTGGATGGCTAGGGCAGCTCCGCTGGTGCGCCCGAAGGCCGGTGCAATGACCGCAGCCTGCGATGCGCAGGCGCAGGCGCAGGCACGGCAGACACGCCATGGCGCGCGTCTGGCGGCCATCAGGCCGCACCTGCCGATGGGGCGATCCCCGCCGGTGCCGCGCATCGACCGCGCGCCTGGTGGCCATATGGCAGGCGCGTCGGCCCCTGCCCATCGCACGCCTGCGTGCTGCGGCGCATCCGCGTCTTCTCCATCACTGCACGAGTAGCGCCATGATCATCGACTGCCACGGTCACTACACCACCGCGCCCGCTGCGCACGACGCGTTTCGCAAGGCGCAGATCGCGCATTACCGCGATGCCGCGCTGCCGGCGCCGGTGTATCCGCACATTTCGGACGACCAGCTGCGCGAGAGCGTCGAGCAGCACCAACTGCGCCTGTTGCGCGAACGCGGCGCCGACATGACGATTTTCTCCCCACGCGCCAGCACCATGGCCCATCACATCGGCGACGAGGCGGTGAGCCAGGTGTGGACGCGCCACTGCAACGACCTCATCGCGCGCGTGGTGCAGCTCTACCCGCAGACCTTCATCGGCGTCTGCCAGCTGCCGCAGTCGCCGGGCGTGTCGATCGCCCAGTCCATCGCCGAGCTGGAACGCTGTGTCGGCGAACTCGGCTTCGTGGGCTGCAATCTCAACCCGGACCCGTCCGGCGGCCACTGGACCGGCGTGCCGCTGACCGATCGCGCCTGGTATCCGTTCTTCGAGAAGATGGTGGAACTGGACGTGCCGGCGATGGTGCATGTGTCGGGCAGCTGCAACTCAAATTTTCATGCCACCGGCGCGCATTACCTCAATGCCGACACCACCGCCTTCATGCAGTTCCTCGAAGGCGATCTGTTCAGCGATTTCCCCGACCTGCGCTTCATCATCCCGCACGGCGGCGGCGCGGTGCCGTATCACTGGGGCCGCTTCCGCGGCCTGGCCGACATGCTGGGCAAACCGCCGTTGGCCACCCACGTCATGCGCAACGTGTTCTTCGATACCTGCGTGTATCACCAGCCCGGCATCGACCTGCTGTTCGAGGTGATCGACATCGACAACATCCTGTTCGGCTCGGAAATGGTGGGCGCGGTGCGTGGCATCGACCCGCAGACCGGGCATTACTTCGACGACACCAAGCGCTACATCGATGCCTTGGCGATATCCGATACCGACAAACGCAAGGTGTTCGAAGGCAACGCGCGGCGCGTGTACCCGCGGCTGGACGCGCAGTTGCGCGCGCGCGGGCTTTGACGGCGGCGTTGCACGGCGCGCTTCCTGTGATTGCTCCCTTCTCCCACTGGGAGAAGGTGCCCGTAGGGCGGATGAGGGTGCGCCTCGGAGATCTACCATCACCTGTCATGACAAACGCGTCGCCACGCGCCATCAGACCTGAATCACCGACTGCTTCACTGCCCGCCCCGTACCCTCACCCCAACCCCTTATCTCTTGGCGATCTGCCAGATTAGGCGTCGAGAGGCGGCGTGGTCGACCGATAACTCCTCTCCCGGGTGGGAGAGGAGCTCGATACAAACGCAAACACCCGCCTTGCGGCGGGTGTTTGCCCGGATGCAGATCGGTAATCGATGGATTACTTGATCTTGCCTTCCTTGTACATCACGTGCTTACGCACGACCGGGTCGTACTTCATCATTTCCATCTTCCCCGGAGTGTTCTTCTTGTTCTTGTCCGTGGTGTAGAAGTGGCCGGTAGCGGCCGAGGAAATCATACGGATCTTGTCACGCTTGCCTTTTGCCATGACTGTTTACTCCTCAGACCTTTTCGCCGCGCGCGCGCAGCTCTTTCAGAACGGCATCGATGCCGTTCTTGTCGATGGTGCGCAGTGCATGCGCGGAAACACGGAGCTTGACCCAGCGGTTCTCGCTGGCGACCCAGAAGCGGCGCTCGTGCAGGTTGGGCAGGAAGCGACGACGGGTTCTGTTGTTGGCGTGGGAGACGTTGTTACCCGTCTGCACACGCTTGCCGGACACTTGGCATACGCGGGACATTGCGCACCTCGATGAAGTTTGGTGTCTTCCTTAGCCAGGAAAACGGCGGCCCCGACAGCGCCAGGCTGCCACGCAACGTTGGGAATCAATCACTTACCGCTGGAACAGGCCGGCACCCCATCGCGTTGGGTGCCGCCATCCGGAGCGATCCGGGCACAGCGAGCCGCGTATTATGCACGGCAATCCCTTGTGCCGCAAGCACTTGGAGCGATTGACCGAAACCGGGCGAGCAGTCGACAGGAGCAGCGGGGCGGCGCGCGCAAGCCGCAGCACGGGGCAGAGATGCCGATCCCTGGCACCGGCTGCGCTCGTCCGGCAGCCGCGCAGCCATCCTGCCAGCCGCGCTCAGCCCTGCCTGCGGTACGCGCCCTCGACCGGTTCAGCCCGGCGTCCGGCCCGCTGCCGATGCAACCATCGATACAGCACCGGCAACACCAGCAAGGTGAGCAGGGTGGAGGAGACGATGCCGCCGATCACCACCGTGGCCAGCGGGCGCTGCACCTCGGCGCCGGCGCCGACATTGAACGCCATCGGCACGAAACCCAGCGCCGCGACCAGCGCGGTCATCAGCACCGGCCGCAGGCGGGCCAGCGCACCCTCGCGCAGCGCCTGCTCCAACGGCAGGCCCTCGGCGCGCAGGCTGCGCACGAAGGCGATCATCACCAGGCCATTGAGCACCGCCACGCCCGACAGGGCGATGAAGCCGACACCGGCCGACACCGACAGCGGCAGCCCGCGTATCGCCAGCGCCACCACGCCGCCGGTCAGCGCCAGCGGCACGCCGCTGAACACCACCACCGCATCGCGCAGCGATCCGAACGACCAGTACAGCAGGGCGAAGATCAGCAGCAAGGTGCCCGGCACGACCCAGGCCAGGCGCTGCCCGGCGGAGATCAACTGCTCGAAGGTACCGCCGTAGCCGACCCAGTAACCGGTAGGCAGCGCGACCTCGGCCTGCACGCGCTGGCGCAGCTCGGCCACGAAGCTGCCCAGATCGCGCTCGCGCACGTTGGCGGTGATCACGATGCGGCGCTTGCCGTCTTCGCGATTGATCTGGTTGGGACCCAGCACGGTCTGGATCCTGGCCACCTCGCGCAGTGGCACGGCGGTCGGTTCGCCACTGCGCCAGCCGGCCGCGCGACTGGATTCGTCGGCATCGGTGCGCTCGCCATCGCCGCGCAGCGGGATCGGCAGGTCGGCCAGGGCGGCCGGATCCTGCCGAAGGTCTTCGGGCAGGCGCACCACGATATCGAAGCGGCGGTCGCCCTCGAACAGTTGCCCGGCCTGCTGCCCGCCCACTGCCGCAGCCACGGTGTCCTGCACCACGCCAGGATTGAGCCCATAGCCGGCCAGGGCGACGCGATCCGGCACCACCGCCAGCATCGGCAGGCCGCTGGCTTGTTCCAGGCCGACATCGGCTGCGCCCGGCACCGTGCGGGCGATCGCCTGCACGCGCTGGCCCAGCGCGAGCAGCGTGTCCAGATCGTCGCCGTAGACCTTGATCGCCACATCCGCACGCACGCCGGAGATCAGCTCGTTCATGCGCATCTGGATCGGCTGGGTGAACTCGTAGTTGTTGCCCGGTAACTGCTTCACTGCCGCCTCGATCTCGGCCAGCAACTGCGCCTTGGGCTTGCGAGGGTCCGGCCATTGCGCGCGCGGATGCATGATCAGGAACGTGTCGGCCACCGACGGCGGCATCGGGTCGGTGGCCACCTCGGCAGTGCCCAGCTTGCCGAACACATGCGCCACTTCCGGGAACTGCTTGATGCGTTTCTCCAGCGTGGATTGCATGGTGATGGCCTGTTCCAGGCTGGTGCCGGGAATGCGCAAGGCATGCAGCGCCACATCGCCTTCGTCCAGGTTCGGAATGAATTCGCTGCCCAGCCGCGTGGCCAGTAGCGCGCACGCCACCACCGTTGCCAGCGCCGCCATGCCGACCCAGCGTCCGTGGCGCAGCGTGCGATCGAGCAGGCGCGCGTACACCCTGCGTGCCCCGCGCATCGCGCGGTTGTCGTGCTCGGCCACCTTGCCGCCGAGCAGCAACGCAATGGCGGCCGGCACGAAGGTCAGCGACAGCAGCATCGCGCCGGTCAGTGCCAGCACCACGGTGATCGCCATCGGGTGGAACATCTTGCCTTCGATGCCGGTCAACGCGAATACCGGCAGATACACTGCGGTGATGATGCCCAGCCCGAACAGGCTGGGGCGGATCACCTCGGCGGTGGCCTCGGCGGTAAGTTCGAAGCGCTCCTCACGCTGCAGCACGCGCCCCAACCGCGCCTGCGCCTGCCCGAACCGGCGCAGGCAGTTTTCCACGATGATGACCGCGCCATCGACGATCAGGCCGAAATCCAGCGCGCCCAGGCTCATCAGGTTGCCCGACACGCCACCGCGCACCATGCCGGTAAGGGTGAACAACATCGCCAGCGGAATCACGGCGGCGGTGATCAGGGCCGCGCGTACATTGCCCAGCAGCAGGAACAGCACCACGATCACCAGCAACGCGCCTTCGATCAGGTTCTTGGCGACGGTGACGATGGTGCGGTCCACCAGTGCGGTGCGATCGTAGACCGGCACCGCCTGCACGCCGGCCGGCAGGCTGGCGTTGGCGACCTTCAAGCGCTCGGCAGCGGCCTGCGACACGGTGCGGCTGTTGGCGCCGACCAGCATGAACACCGTGCCGAGCACCACCTCGGTACCGTCCTGCGTGGCCGCACCAGTGCGCAATTCACGGCCCTCGCCCACCTGCGCCACATCGCGCACGCGGATCGGCACGCCTTGCCGCCGGTCCAGCACGATCGCCCCGATCTGCGCGATGTCGTCGACCTGCCCCGGCACCCGCACCAGGAACTGCTGGCCGTTGCGTTCGATATAGCCGGCACCGACGTTGCGGTTGTTCGCCTCCACCGCCCGCGCCACATCGTCCAGCGTGAAACCCAGTGCGACCAGGCGTGCCGGATCCGGGGTGATATGGAGTTGCCGCGCGTAGCCGCCGATGGTGTTGACCTCGGTCACGCCAGGCACAGTGCGTAGCTGCGGCCGCACCACCCAATCCTGCAGGGTGCGCAGATCGGTCGCCGTCCACGCCGTTCCATCGGGTTTGCGCGCATTGGGCTTGGCCTCCACGGTGTACATGAAGATCTCGCCCAGGCCGGTGGCGATCGGCCCCAGCTGCGGCTCCAGCCCGGCCGGCAATTGCGACTTGACCTGCTGCAGACGCTCGGCCACCTGCTGCCGCGCGAAGTACAGATCGGTTCCATCGGCAAACACGGCGGTCACCTGCGACAACCCGTAGCGCGACAGCGAGCGCGTGGACTCCAGACCGGGCAAGCCCGCCAGCACCGTCTCCAACGGAAAGGTCACCCGCTGTTCGGATTCCAGCGGCGAATAGCCCGGCGCCGCGGTATTGACCTGCACCTGCACGTTGGTGATATCGGGCGTGGCATCGATCGGCAGGCGTGTAAAGCTCCATGTCCCGATCGCAATCAAGACCCCTGTCAACGCCAGCATCAACCAGCGCTGTGCGATCGCAAAGCGAATGACGTGGGTCAGCATGACAGGCCCCTCCCTGCGAACCTGACATCACACTGCGCAGCGCGCGCGCCCCGCCGTGCCAACGACCCATAGCACCGCCTCCCAACCGCGGCGCGGCGCAACACCCCAAACCAACCTCCGCCAACCCACCAGCACCAGTGCCAGCACCAGCACCAGTGCCAGTGCCGTTGCCGTTGCTGTTGTTGTTGCTGTTGTTGTTGCTGTTGTTGTTGCTGTTGTTGCTGTTGTTGTTGCTGTTGTTGTTGTTGTTGTTGTTGTTGTTGTTGCTGTTGCTGTTTGCTTTCGGGCCCCCATACCGCAGCGGCAAGGCCGGCAGATACGACCCGCAGGGCGGCGCGCAGGGATGCGCGCCGTTTTTGTAGGGGACATGGATGTCCCTTACAAAAATTTCTGCTGGACTTGCGAACCCGGAGCGCCGCAGGCGCGGAGGGCGCGAGGACGGGGTGTGCTTTCTTTTGGTTACTTTTCTTTGCACAAGCAAAGAAAAGTAACTCGTGCCCGACAGGGCGCGAAAGCCTTTGCTCTAGCCCGACAGGGCGCGAAAGCCTTGGACGTGGCGCATCCCCCTGCACCCAACAAACGCCCTTACTCGACAACGCAATGCCACCCAAACCAACGTGCTCAATGATCATGCGACGCCCCCGACTTTTCGATGTCGGCCTTCACCAGATAACTCTGCTCCACCACCACCGTCTCGCCCGGCGACACCCCCGACACCACTTCCACCTGCTGCGCATCGCGCGCACCCAGCCTCACCGGCCGCGCCTCGTACACATCGCCCACCCGCACGAACACCACGTCCCAGTCGCCAAAGCGCTGCAACGCCCCCACCGGCACCACCATCGCTGCCGGCTGCTGCGCCACCGTCACCCGCGCCTTCACCGCAGAGCCAGGCCGCCACAACCCATCGCTATTGCGCAGCACCGCGCGCGCCACGGTGCTCTGGCTCGCTGTCGCAGTGCCCGGCAATACGCGCTCCAACGTGGTCTGCGCCACCACACCATCGCTGATGCGCGTGACCGTCACCGGTGCGCCGGCGGTGATGTGCCCGGCGTCGGCGCCGAAGATGTGCAGATCCACCCACAAGGTGGACAGGTCGGCGATTTCGAACAGCGCCTGGCCTTCGCTGGCAGTGCTGCCCAGGCTGATAGTGCGTGCCAGCACGGTGCCGCCGATCGGCGCGGTGATCGTGTACGTGGTCAGGCTCAGGTTGCTTTCCACCGTGGCCAGCACCTGCCCGGCACGGACCTGATCGCCGACATTGACGCGCAGGCTGCGCACCGGGCCTGGGAAACGCGCGGTGGCCTGCGCCTGCGCGCCTTCGGCCGGCGTGAGCAGGCCCTGCACTTCGTGCTGATCGGCGATACTGCCGGCACCGACTGTCGCTACCCGAATGCCCGCCTCCTGCGCGATCGTCGATGCGATGGTGGTGCGCCCCTCGTAGCTGGGATAGCTCCATCGATGCGTCTTGCCCTGCACGGTGGCGCGCACTTCGACATCGAACGAATGCGGCTCACCCACCTCACTGGTGGCCAGCAGGCTGCCGTCGGTATGCGCGCGCAATGGATAGATGTCGACCTTACCGCCCAGCCGCGTGGTCTTGATCTCCACGCTGCCGGCGCTGGCCGGCAAGGGTTTGCCATCGCGATACAGCCAGGCCTGGAACGTCGGCGGGCGGCCGTCTTCGGCGATCGCAAGCTCCACGCTGTCACCATCCTGGCTGAGCAGCCGGCCGCCGTGCGCGCCTTTGGCCGCCTCGTCGGCATGATCGCTGCCGCCCTCTTCGCTGTGTCCTGCCTCGCCGCCCGCATGGGCATGGCCGTCTTCTTCGGTGCGGCCGCAACCGCCGAGCAGCAGCGCCAGCAGCAGTGGCGCAAGAATGGAGTGCGTCATCGATGGAAATCCTCTGGAAGGCCGGCGCAGTGCGCCGACCAGTGCAGCGAAGGGAAGCGACGAACGGCGCGCGTTGTCGGCCATGTGCCAATGGCGATGCGCAGGCGTGCGCAACGCGGTCGGCGCGTGCTTGAGCACCGCCCAGATGGGTGGCAGGCAGTCGCCCCGCGCATGCAGACCTGCGGGTATCACGGTGCGCGCGCTCATGGCCTTGCCTGCGCAGTGGCGACGAACGGTTGGCCGGTGAGCCGCTGGATCTCGATCAAGGCGGTCTGCGCCTCCACTGCGGCGGCCAGTTGCTGCTGGCGTGCATCGCTGCGCTGTGCCTGCACCTGCGCCCAGTCCAGATAGCTGGTGGCACCGGCGCGGTAGGCACGTTCGGCTGCCAGATCGGCACGCGCCAACGCCGGCAACACCTCATCGCGCATGCGCGCCACTTCGAGCTGGCCGGCGCGGTAGCGTCCATGCGCATCGGCCAGCGTGGCGTACAGCTGCAGCGCCTGCGCCTGGCGTTCGATGTCCAGCAGCGACAGTTCGGCCTGCGCAGCGCCGATCTCCGGCTGCGCGCGTGCCGCGCTACCCAACGCCAGCGACACGCTGCCGAGCAGTGCGGTTGCATCGCTGCCCTGCAGCCGGCGGACGCCCAGTTGCCAGTCCAGGTCCGGCGTGGCCTGGCTGCGGGCCAGCTGCAGCCGCGCCTCGCGCAGGCGCTGTTCGCTGGTCAGGCGCACCAGTTCCGGCGTGCTGTCGAGCAATTGCGCCAGCACCTCGAACTCCGGGATGTCCGGCAACTGCAGGGCATCGCCGCTGGTGTCGCCGGCGTCCAGGCTGCGTGCGCCCCACAGCACCGCCAGTTGCCGGCGCGCCGCGGCGACCTCCAGTTGCGCGCGGTCGCGCTCCAGTTCCGCCCGGCCCTGCAACGCCTGTGCGGTGAGCAGCACCGATTCCGGCGAGGCACCGGCCTGCAGCCGCTGACGTGCAGCGGCAACCGTACGCTGGCGCTGCGCCAGGGTTTCCAGCGCGATGGCATGGCGCTGGCGCGCGGCGGTGATGGCCAGGTAGCGCCGCGCCACGTCGGCCAGTACGTCCAATCGAGCGAGCGCGCGTTGCGGTGCCAGCGCATCGATGCGCGCCTGCGCCAGGGTGCTGCGCGCATCGAGCTTGCCGCCGCGTTCCAGCACGCTGGCCAGGGTGACGGTGAGCTCGGCCTGATCCAGCGCGCGGGTCGGTCCGCTGCCGAACACGTTTTCGATCTCCGCACCCACCCGCAACGGTGGACGCAGGGCATCGCGCTGCGCCTCGGCGGCGAGTACGGCCTGCTGGCCGTCGGCCAGGCGCAGATCGGGGTGCGTTGCGGCGACGCGCGCAATGGCGTCGTCCAGGGTCAGCACGGTTTGGGGCGGTGCGTGTTGCGCCATGGCGCACGGCACGACCGCGAAGGCGGCAACAGCCGCCAGTCGCAACCACATGTGGAAGTCTCCGCGAATCGGGATCGATGGTCAGGCCGGCAGCCGCCGGCAAGGCATCAGGCCGCGATCGGGGGACGCAACAAGGTGTCGATCAGATGCGATCGGTAGTCGCTGATCAGCGCGGCCGGTTGCACCTGCGCGCGCAGCGGCAGCTGCCCCCAGACCAGCGCGGGCAGCATCGCCGGGCTATGCCCATGGCAATACCCGCTGTGCATGAGCGCATGCAACAGGCCGGCACCATCGCGGTCACCGGCATCGCCTTCATCGGCGCCGTCATGGCCATGCGGCGCGGTGTCGTCCAGATGCGCCTGGTCGTGCGCCAGCGCATGCACATCGCCCAGCGCGCAGGCCACCGGCGCGACCAGCACGCCCAACACCAATACCGCCAGCGCCATCAGGCGCAGCAGGGGATGCAATCGACGGGCGCGGCGGAGCAGCATGGGCGCAGCGTATAGAGGCCGGGGTGGTTACGCAATTGCACGGGAGCGTTGTATTGCTTGGTGTCGTCGGTCGCTCAGGTCAGATGCCTGGTGACCGAGTGCGCGGTGCCCTCGCCGCTCGCGGGACACGCCGTGAACCCCTCCATGGGGGCTCGATGGCGGCATCCATGCCGCCAACGGTCCCGCAAGCGGCGAGGACACCGCACCAGGCAGTTGACTGGTAGTGTGTTGAGAGCAAAGGGCGCCGCGCCACAACCCTAAGAGCGGCTAACAAAACGACTGCGCAGCCGCCAGGCGGGTCGGCCCAGCGGGCATCAAGCCTGCATCATGGCGCGGCACGACGGGCCGGCTTGGTGTCTGCCGGGCGCGCCTTGCTTTCGGCGATGAAGGCGCGCACCTGCTGCTCCAGCACCGGCAGCGTCACCGAGCCCTGGCGCAGCACCACGTCGTGGAAGGCCTTGATGTCGAAACGGTCGCCCAATGCCTGCTCGGCCTCGGCGCGCAGCCTGACGATGCTGATCTCACCCAGCTTGTAGCTCAGCGCCTGGCCGGGCCAGGAGATGTAGCGGTCCACTTCGGTAGTGACTTCGTGCTCGCTGAGCGCGGTGCGGTCGCGCAGATAGGCCAGCGCCTGTTCGCGGCTCCAGCCGTCGTGATGCACGCCGGTGTCGATCACCAACCGGCAGGCGCGCCACATCTCGTAGGTGAGCCGGCCGAATTCTTCGTACGGTGTTTCATAGATGCCCATCTCCTGACCGAGCTTTTCGGTATACAGCGCCCAGCCTTCGCCGTAGGCGGAGATGTAGTTCTCGCGCCGGAAGGCCGGTTGCTCGCCCTGCTCCAGCGCCAGCGATCCCTGCAGCGAATGCCCGGGCGAGGACTCGTGCAAGGTCAGCGCCGGCAGGTTGTACAGCGGCCGCGAGGGCAGGTCGTAGGTGTTGACCCAGTAGGTGGTGGCGCCACCGCGGCCAGCGGTCCAGAACGGGGCGATGTCGTCGGGCACCGGCTTGATGGTGAAGCGCCCGCGCGGCAGCGTGCCGATGAACCTGCCCACTTGCCCGTCCACGCGCTTGGAAATCCACGCGGCGCGATCGAGCAACTCTTGCGGGGTCTTGGCATAGAACTGCGGATCGGTGCGCAGGAAGGTCAGGAACTGCGCAAACGTGCCCTTGAAACCCACCTGCTGGATGATGGCGTTCATCTGCGTCTGGATCCGCGCCACTTCGTCCAGGCCGATCTGGTGGATCTGTTCCGGCGTCAGTTCCAGCGTGGTGTATTCGCGGATCTGTTGGCGATAGAACGCCGTGCCATCGGGCAGTGCTTCGGCCGCCAGGGTGGTGCGTGCCTTGGGCATGTAGTCGTTGCGGAAGAAGCTCAGCAGCTTGCCGTAGGCCGGAAGCACGGCGGTGCGCAACGCGGCCTTGGCTTGTTCGCGCAGTTGCGCTTGCTCGGCGGCGGGGATCTGCGCCGGCAATTGCTTGAACGGTGCATAGAACGTCGACTCGGCGGGATCCTTGACCTCGGCCACGGTGGCGATGGAGACATCGCGCCCATCGAGCACCGCGCTCGGCACGCTGAAACCGCGCGCCAGACCGCTGCGCATGTTGGCGATCTGCTGGTCGAAGTAACGCGGCACATCGTTCAGACGCGCGATATAGGCGCGGTACTCGGCCGCGCTCTTCATCTGCCGCTGCGCCATGAAGCCCAGGTTGGACCAGAACGAACTATCGGAATTGAACGGCATCTCGTAGGCGCGCAGGCGCACTTCGGCGGCCAGGTTCTCTACCTGCGGGCGGTAGATGGCGAAGTTGATCTGGTTGGCCGGCGAGAGCTGCTTAGAGTCGATGCCGTCGAGCTGCTTGAGCACGCCGTCCCAGACCGCCAGACGCGCCTGCTGCGCGGCCGGGCCGACATCGGGCAGATGGGTGTTGTTACCGGTGGTGTCGGTGTCTTCATCGGCCTGGTCGGTCTCGGCCTGCCGCCATGTCCACTCTTTCTCGTAGATCGCGCGGAAGCGCGCGTCGGCAGACGCTTCGGCGCTCGGCGTGGCCGAAACCTGCGGCGTGGCAGCCTGGATGCTGGCGGCGAACGAAGTGCCCAGCAGGGCAAGCGCGAGGGCGGTGGCGAGCGGAGAATTCACGTGCGGGAGCCTGATCTGGAGCGAACGTCCGATCATGGCAGCCCAAGCGTGAGCTGCCATGGGCCGGAAGTCCCAGCGCGGGCTGGCGCACGGGTATGGCGAGTGTCGGCGCTGCCCCCATCCGCCCTGCGGGCACCTTCCCCCGCCAGCGGGGGAAGGAGTCGGTGGGCTTGTCGGGAACACTCGGGAGCAATGCTTGCCTCTCTCCGCCTGCGGGAGAGCCCCCATCCCCCTTCTCCCGCTCTCGCATCTACTCCCACCCACCCATTCCTTCCCCCGCCAGCGGGGGAAGGCGTCGGTGGGCTTGTCGGGAACGCTCGGGAGCAATGCTTGCCTCTCTCCGCCTGCGGGAGAGCCCCATCCCCCTTTTCCCGCTCTCGCATCTACTCCCACCCACCCATTCCTTCTCCCGCCTGCGGGAGAAGGTGGCGCGCAGCGCCGGATGAGGGGGCTTTGGCAGTTTCGACCCGCTTCAGAGATCGTCGGGCGCGCTGCCCCCATCCGCCCTGCGGGCACCTTCCCCCGCCAGCGGGGGAAGGAGGTGGTGGGCTTGTCGGAAGCAGTGTTTGCCCCCTCTCCCGCATGCGGGAGAGGGTTGGGGTGAGGGGCGGCGGCAGCCCAGCGGCGTGATCGGGGCTCAGGCCTTGCGCACCACTACCAGGTGCCGCTCGCCGTCCAAGCCGGGTACCTGCAGCGGATGCACGTCGCCCAGCGTCCATCCGGCGGGCAGTGCGGCGATTTCCTCGTGCGGGTACACGCCCTTCATCGCCAGCAGGCTGCCACCCGGACGCAGCAGGTGGCCGCCGACGGCGATGATGCCGTCCAGGGTATCCAGCGCGCGCGCGGTGAGATGGTCGTAGGCGGCTGGCTCGTCCAACGCCTCGGCGCGCGACTCGGCCACGCGGGCGTTGCGCAGTTCCAGATGACGCAGGGCCTCGCGCATGAAGCGCGCCTTCTTGCCGTTGCTTTCCACCAGCGTCACCTGCAGCTGTGGGCGGGTGATGGCCAGCGGGATGCCGGGCAGGCCCGGGCCTGTTCCCAGGTCGGCCAGGGTGCCGCTGGCGATGTACGGCTGCATGGCCAGCGAATCGAGCAGGTGACGGGTGACCATCTCGCGCGGATCGCGCACGGCGGTGAGGTTGTAGGTCTTGTTCCAACGCACCAGCAGCGCGAGATAGCGCAGCAACGGCGCAGCGAAGGCCGCATCCAGGGATTGGGCCTGCAGGCCGCGCTCGAGCGCGGCGGAAACATCGGGGGCGAGTGCGGCATCGTTCATGGCGCGATTATCGCAGGTGACACGAAGGCAGGGAGCCGGGACGGCCACCCCGGGCAGCGTTGCGCAGTTCCGTCAGCCGCTCCTGCCGTACGGCGCGATGCCTCACGCGGTAGCGTGCGGGTAGAACGCCAGTGCCGCGCGGCAGTCCGGCGCGGCCTGCCATTCGTGCAGTTGCCAACGCGCCGCCTCGCCGAGTGCGGGGTCGCACCAGTGCAGGCGCAGGGCGCCATCGGGCGCCAGCGCATACGCCAGCCGATGCAAGCCGAACGACACGCCATGCCCGTGCGCCTTGAGCAAGGCTTCCTTGGCGCACCACAGGCGGAAGAACAGCGCCTGCTGCGCATCGGGCGCTTGCCTGCCCAGCAGGGCAAGTTCATCGGCGTGGAAGAACCGCTGCGCGATCTCCAGCAGGCGCGGGCGCGGGCGGATGCGTTCCAGGTCCACGCCCAGCCGCACGCCCTGGCCCAGGCCCACCAGCAGATGGTCGCCACTATGGCTCCAGCCGGTGTCCCAGCCAGGAAGGGCCGGCTGCAGGGTCGGGCGGCCGCGCGCATCGCGCAGCAACGGCACCTGCGCCGGTTCCAGCGCCAGCGCCTGGCCCAGCAATTGCCGCGCCTGCGGCTCACCGCGCTCGCCATGCCGGTGCGACCGCAGCCACAACTGCACCGGACCCAGCTGCCACTGCGCCTGCGCCGTCACGCGGCGCACACCAAACCGACTGCACGGCTATTGCGTCCAGCGCACTCGACAGCTGCTTCACGGGTGGCTACGTCCAATGACGCCCACGCATCGCTTCCGGTGCGAACGAACGAGGAGAGCGGCAGCATGGGCATCATCATCTGGTTGATCGTCGGCGGCATCGTGGGTTGGCTGGCCAGCCTCATCATGCGGCGCGATGCGCAGCAGGGCATCATTCTCAACGTGGTCGTCGGCATCGTCGGCGCGATGATTGCCGGCTGGCTGTTCGGCGGTGGCATCAACCAGGCCATCACGCTGTGGACCTTCGTGTGGTCGCTGGTGGGTGCGGTGATCCTGCTCGCCATCGTCAACCTGTTCACCCGCGGCCGCGTGCGCTGAGCCGGCACCGACGCGTAGGACCAACGCAACGCCCGGCCTGCCCGGGCGTTGCCGTTTCCACCCTGCCGTTCAATCATGCACCGCTGCGCGATCTGCCGGGTGGTTGACGCCGTCTTCCACCGGTACGGCGATGCTCAGCGCATACGGGTTGACGCCCTCCAGGCAGCCGACGTTGTAGCCATATTCGTTGGGATCGGAGCGGCGCCGGTGGTGGGTATAGATGCCGCACACGCCACAGAAGTAGTGCGCTGCGGTCTGCGTGTTGAACCGATACAGACGCAGCACGTCCTCGCCTTGCCGTACATGCAGGCCATCGAGGGTGACCGAGGCGACCACCGCGCCGCGCCGGCGGCACAGCGAACAGTCGCAGCGGCGCGGATCGAGCAGGCCGTGCGGCAACTCCAGATCGATCTGCACCGCACCGCAGTGGCAACTCAACCGATGCACCGGCCCCAGCGTGATCTCGCCGATCTTGTGGGTGCTGCGGCGCAGATGCCGTTCGCTCATGCGCCGGCCTCCGCCAGTCGCACCCAGGCCGGTGCGTGATCGCTGGGGCGCTCCCAGGTCCGCGGCACGCGGTCGATGCCCGCTTCGACCGCGCGTGCGCGCAGCGCGTCCGAGACCAGGGTCAGATCGATCCGTAGCCCCAGGTTGCGCCGGAATCCGGCCTGGCGGTAATCCCACCAGCTGAAGTGGCCATCTCCCTGCTCGTGCAGGCGGAAGGCATCGTGCAAGCCCAGCGCCAGCAGCTTGCCCAGGGCGGCGCGCTCGGCGGTGGAGGTCAGGATATGGTTGTCGTTCCAGATCTCCGGCGCATGCACGTCGCGCGCATCGGGCGCGATGTTGAAGTCGCCCAGCACCACCAGTTGCGGATGCGCGCGCAGTTCCTGTTCCAGCCAGGCATGCACCGCCTCCAGCCAGCGCAGCTTGTAGGCGTACTTCTCGGTGTCCACATCCTGGCCGTTGACCACGTACAGATTGACGATACGCACCCCGTCGACGGTGGCGGCGATGACGCGCTGCTGGGCGTCCTCGAAGCCGGGGATGCCCATCTGCACGTCCAGCGCCGGCGAGCGCGACAGGATCGCCACGCCGTTGTAGGTCTTCTGCCCGCAGAACACGCTGCGATAGCCGAGCGCGGCCAGCGCCGCATCCGGAAACTTGTGGTCTTCCAGCTTGGTTTCCTGGATCCCCACCACGTCGGGCGAAAAGTCGGTGAGCCACTGTTGCAGGTGCGGCAGGCGCACGTTGAGCGAGTTGACGTTCCAGGAGGCGATTTTCATGGCGCGGGCCGTAACGCAAACCACCAATGGTACCGTGGCTGCGTCGATCGGTCCGGGGACGCGTCCGGCAGGGGTGGCTCAGGGCCGCGGCCTTACCGCCCGATACTGCTTGCGATCGCCGCTGCGCGCGCCGCGCAGGTCCACGTTGGCGCACAGCTGGTCGCCACACAGCACCACATCGCTCTGGGCCACCGCGCGCAGCACCCGCGCCTCGACCCGGTAGCGGGCCAGCTCCTGGCGCGCCTGGCCGAGCAGGTAGGCAGTGCATGCGCAGGCCAGCAACGCGGCAACGATCAGGCCGGCGCTGGCGATCCAGGCGCGCCTCAACCACTGCTGGCGCAGCGCCTGGTGCGCCACTTCCAGCGCATCCAGCGCCGCGCCCGACCGCGAGACGGTCGCCTCCAGGCGCCGCGAGGCAGGCGCCAGGCTGCTGTCGAGCGCCTGTTGCCAGGCCTGCTGCAGCCGGGGTACCGCGCCACCGACCAGGCGCTCGATCTGCTCGCCGTTGCGCATGGCGATGCCGCGCAGCTCGGCCATCTGCCGCTCAATGGCGGCCTGCTGGCGCTGATCGCGCGTCTCCAGCGTGGTGGCCATCAGCGCCAGCGCCCTGGCCAGTTCCTTCAGCGCGTCCTTGTCCATCGCCCTCTCCTGCTTCCGGTCTGGCATGCCTGTGGGTTCATCCGCCACCTCCTCCACCGCCGCCTCCACCACCACCGTCGCCCCCGCCGCCATCGCCGCCGTCGGCGGCCGCCATCATCGGCCCGCGGTGCATCAGGCTCATCACCCGCACCGGGCCGTGCGCCATCTCCAGATCGGCCGGCTGCATGTCGGTCGGCGTCCAGGCCAACTGGCTGGTCATCGCTTCCTGCTCGCGCTGCTGCAGCAGGAGCTGGCCTTCCTGCAGCAGCGCCTGCCCTTCCGGCGAATGACGGATCTTCCCGGCAGCCTTGAACACGGCGGCCTCGTCGTGGTTGCGCAGCGCCTGCAGCATCGCGTCGATATCCGGATCGCCGGTCCGCAGCGCGGAAGGCTCCTGCGAGGACTGGTGTGACGGCACGCGGTCCTGGCCGAGCGCCTGGCGCGCCTGCTGCTCCTGCGCGTCGATGCGCGCCTGCAGGCTGGGCACCACCGTCTCGGTCATCAGATGGCGTTCGAACGCCTCGTGCAGGGACCGCTGCCCATACAACGACAACATGCCCGTCTGGCCGACATTGGCCAGGTTGAGCGGGTTGCTGGGCGTGAAGCGGATCTGTGCGGCAGCGCCCGCGAACACCGCCGCCCCTTGCAGCGCGCCCGCGCTGGGCGCATGCGCGGTGAAACCGGCCAGCGCATCGCCGCTGGCGTCCAGGGTGGCGTGCAGGCGCCGGGCCACGCCATCCAGTGCCTGCTGCGGCAAGGCGGTGGCGGCCTGCAGCCGATGCGCGGCCGCGGTGGCAGCGCCGGCGCTCGCCTGCAGCAGGTCGTCGGCCTGCTGCGCGCTCTGCTCGCGGACCCGATCGGCCTGGGCCTGGGCCTGCTGGCGGTCGGTTTCGGCCTGCCGTTCCAGCACCCGGGCCCGATCGAGCAAGGCTGCCTGCAGGCTGTCGGGCATCCAGTCGGCCGCCGTACGCAGCGCATCGGCGCCGGCCTGCTGCGCCTGCGCCCGCGTCTGCAATGCCAGGCGCTGCGCGCTGGCATCCACTTCGCCGGCCACCGCGCGGCCACCGGCCAGCGCGCGGCCCAGCGCGCCCCCCGAGGTTTCCAGCGCCGCACCAGCGACTGCACCGCTACCGGCAACGGTGGCGCCACCCAGGCGCAGGCTGCGCGCCGCTCCCTCGCCCGCCGCGTCCAGCACCGCATCGCCGGCCCGCCCGACCGCTGCGCCGTACTCGCCGGCGCCATGCCCCAGTCGCGCGCCAGCCGCACCGGCGCGCAGCACGCTCAGCGCCGGGCCGGCCAGCTGCAGGCTTTCCTGCAGCGACAGGGCCTGCGCGCGATCCACCGGCGCCCCGTCCGCACCCGGCATCTTGGCCGCCAGCACCGGCTCCACGCGCCCGGCCGCCAGCGGCAGCTCGCGCAGCAGGCGGGCGGTGTCGCCCTGCGCCAGCCGGTCCACGAAGGCGTGCACCGCCGGCTGCGCATTGGCCGGCATGTCCTGGGTCAATGCCCGGTCCAGCAGGGCCTGCCCCTCGGGCAAGGTGCGCAGCAGGGTCGCGGTATCGCCCATCACCGCCGCCAGCTGCCGCCGCCGCGCCGCATCCAGGGTATGCAGGTTGTTCTGGACACCGTCGTTGAGCATCTCCCCCTGCACCTGGTAGGCGACGACGGTGTGGTGGGTGTCGTAGAGCTGCACACCGGGCGTGGAGCTGGCAAAGCGCGGTGCAGTCGCCGGATGCAGACCGGCGGCGTTGAAGGTGGTCGCCGGCGCGCCGCTCACCGCCGAGGCGGCGGACGCCATGCCGCCACCGAGGGAATGCCCGGCCAGTTCGAAATCGACGTTCTGTAGCTTGAGCTGGGATGCCAGGCGCATGGCGCGGTCGTAATAGTCGGTCTGCATACCCACGGATTGCGGGAAGTTGTTGGCCAGGAAGTCTTCGGACGTGGTGTCACGTAAGCCATTTGCCGTGACCACCTCACCGGCAGATCCCTTGTAGACCACGGTGGGTTTGTAGCCGGGGCCGAGGACTGCGGGGTCTGGGAGGTAGATTTCGGCGCGGAAGCTGGAGTTGTTGGGCTTCAGATAATCTTCCAGCCGATCCCTGCCCAATGCACGTAGCTCCGGCACGCGGCTTTGCAACAGATCGAGATCCTCACTTCCACGCATCCAACCAACTGGCGCACGTCCACTTCCTTTTGCGGAGTCGTAAACGTCATCAGCCAAAGAGGCCATCTCGTGTGCATGGTAGAGACGCTGCAGCTCTGCTGCTTGCAATGCTGCTTCAGCGGCACCACTTGCACGCATATCGCGCAACAGTTGCTCGCGTTGTTTGTGCTGATCGGGCATTTGCATGCGATTTGTCCTTGCGCACCGAGAATCAAAGCAGCGGGATCTCTCTTTCTTCCGACGGAAAACCAAACGCCTTGCGCATGCGCCTGTAGTGATCCGGCATCGGAGGACGCTCGTATCCATGCGCAAGTAACCACTGCTGGCATCGACGTTGCCATTGTGGATCGCTGGGATTACCAGGGTGCCAATAAATTGAGGTTATTGTGCGTGAGTCTAGCTTGTGAGCGGCCACTTGTCCGTCATATTCAACTCGCGGATCGGCGCCGTGTTCGAGCAGCCAGAAAATGGGCTCGAACCCACCTGTCCCCGCATAGTTCTCCAAGAGAGTCCCACCCATTCCTGCCAACGCATTGACGTCAGCACCGCGCTCGACCAACAACTGAATGTTGCGCCACTTGTTCTGTTTGATCAGCGCGTGAAACAACAAGGTTTCGCCGTTGGAGTTGTAGGTGTTCGGATCGCCACCATGCTCCAGCAGCAGTTTGAGATAGATTGGATCGTCCTGCGCGGCTGCCCAGACCATCGCCCGATCGTTGTATCGTCCTTTGAAGCGCGTAGTGTGCTGCGCGGGATGCAGCTGCCCTGCATTCGGATCTGCCCCGTTCTCCAGCATCGCCTTCAGGCCGGCCGGGTTATGGGTGAAGATCGGCCAGAACAGCAACGGGTGGCCTTCCTTGGAGAAGATGCGGTCCGGATTCACGCCCTCGTCCTTCATCAGGCGGCGGATCGTGTCCGCATCGCCCTGCTCGGCCGCCAGCGCCAGTGCCTGCGCCCTGGGGTCGGTGAAGTGGCGCTCCAGCGCATAGCGCGATTGCGCTGCCGGCGAGCAGCCGGCGATCGCCAGCAGCCACAGGCAGCAGATCCACAGGGCAAGACGTGATGGCATCGAGCGCGCTCCGTTGCGTTCGCTATACGTGTGAGGGATGGTAAGCCAGCTGTGCAGGCTCGAGTGCGGTGCAGTGCATACCTGAGATGCAGTACGCAGATCGCCGACAACGAAACATGCCCGTCGAACTACGTGGATGTGCATTCACTGGAAGACTCCTGTTCTTGCGTGAGGCGTCAAAGCAGCGGGATGTCTTGCTCTTCCGACGGAAAGCCGAAAGCCTTGCGCATGCGCCTGTAGTGATCCGGCATCGGGGGGCGCTCGTATCCATGCGCAAGCAACCACTGTTGGCATCGGCGTTGCCATTGCGGATCACTGGGATTACCTGGATGCCAGTATATTGATGTAATCGTTCGTGAATCCAACTTATGCGTATCCACTTGTCCATCATATTCAACTCGTGGATCGGCGCCGTGTTCCAGCAACCAGAAGATTGGCTCAAAGCCCCCTGTACCAGCATAGTTTTCGAGCAGCGTCCCCCCCATTCCTGCTAATGCGTTGACATTGGCGCCGCGCTCGACCAGCAGCTGAATGTTGTGCCACTTGTTCTGTTTGATCAGTGCATGGAATAGCAGGCTCTCGTTGTTGGCGTTGCGTGTATTCGGATCGCCACCGTGATCCAGAAGCAGCTTGAGATAGATCTGATCGTCCTACTCGGCTGCCCAGACCATCGCGTTGCTGACGTTGGTCTGGCTTCTTCCAGATTCAGGAGGATAGGGTTGGGCCGCATTCGGATCTGCCCCATTCTCCAGCATCGCCTTCAGGCCGGCCGGGTTATGGGTGAAGATCGGCCAGAACAGCAGCGGGTGGCCTTCCTTGGAGAAGATGCGATCCGGATTCACGCCCTCGTCCTTCATCAGGCGGCGGATCGTGTCCGCATCGCCCTGCTCGGCCGCCAGTGCCAGTGCCTGCGCCTTGGGGTCGGTGAAGTGGCGCTCCAGCGCATAGCGCGATTGCGCTGCCGGCGAGCAGCCGGCGATCGCCGCAGCCACAGGCAGCAGATCCACAGGGCAAGACGTGATGGCATCGAGCGCGCTCCGTTGCGCCGTAATCCAGGAGGTGGACACTGCAAGCCGAACCCCGTGCGGCACGGGCGTGCGGCCGTTGGTGCCAGGCGGCGCCTGCGCGATGCAAGCGATACTGACATGACCAGCATAGCGCAGGCCCCACCCGCAAGAAAGACAGCGCAGCTCTGCCCGCGTGGGCAAGGCGGCGGCCCCTGTCCGGCGCCGGCCTCCGCACCAGGGGGCTGACCAGGCCGCCGGGCGATGCAAGGTTCGAGTTGCACTTGCCGCAACCCATGGACATCACCGACGGTCGCCCGATGGGTGCGCAGCCCGCCACAACGCAAAACGCCGGCACAGGGCCGGCGCTTTGCGTACGTGATGAGCGCGTTGGCTCAGTGACCGGATGCGCCGCTGGCGCCCAGGCCGGTTTCGGCGCGGATCTGCTGGGCCTTGAATGCGATGCGTTCGTTGGCCGCCTGCGGGCTGCGATCCAGGATCGAGAACAGCCAGATGCCGACAAAACCGATCGTCACCGAGAACAGCGCCGGCGAGGTGTACGGGAACGGCGCCGAACCGGCCGCATTGCCCAGTGTGTCCACCCAGACCGACGGCGACAGCACCGTGAGCACCAGCGAGGAGATCAGGCCCAGGAAGCCGCCGATCACCGCGCCGCGGGTGGTGCAGTCCTTCCACAGCAACGACAGGATCAGCACCGGGAAGTTGGCCGAGGCCGCGATGGCGAACGCCAGCGACACCATGAAGGCCACGTTCTGCTTCTCGAACACGATGCCGAGCAGCACGGCGACCGCACCCAGGATCAAGGTGGTGATGCGCGACACCCTCAGCTCCGAGCCCGGCGCCGGGTTGCCTTTCTTGATCACGGTGGCGTACAGGTCGTGCGACACCGCCGAGGCACCGGACAGGGTCAGGCCCGCGACCACCGCCAGGATGGTGGCGAAGGCCACCGCCGAGATGAAGCCCATGAACACGTTGCCGCCCACCGCATTGCCGACCAGCACCGCCGCCATGTTGGCCGCACCCTTGCCGCCGTGGATGGTGCCGGTGGCGACATCGGCGAACTGCGGGTTGGTCAGCACCAGCGCGATCGCACCGAAGCCGATGATGAAGATCAGGATGTAGAAGTAACCGATCCAGGTGGTGGCCCACAGCACCGACTTGCGCGCCTGCTTGGCATCGGGAACGGTGAAGAAGCGCATCAGGATGTGCGGCAGGCCGGCAGTACCGAACATCAGCGCCATGCCGAAGGAGATCGCCGAGATCGGGTCCTTGACGAAACCGCCCGGCCCCATGATCGACAGGCCGGCCTTGGCCGCGTCCTCCGGCGAAGCGCCGCCGTTGGCCGCCACCGCGGTCTTCACCCGCACGCCCTCGGCGAACAGCGCCTCGAAGCTGAAGTTGAAATGCCACATGATGGCCACGGCCATGAAGGTCACGCCGGTCAGCAGCAACACCGCCTTGATGATCTGCACCCAGGTGGTGGCGGTCATGCCGCCGAACAGCACATAGACCATCATCAGGATGCCGACCAGGGTCACCGCCACCCAGTAGTCCAGACCGAACAGCAGCTTGATCAGCGCACCGGCGCCGACCATCTGCGCGATCAGGTAGAACAGCACCACCACCAGCGTGCCGGAAGCGGCGAAGCTGCGGATGGCGGTCGGCGCGAAGCGGTAGCCGGCCACGTCGGCAAAGGTGTACTTGCCCAGGTTGCGCAGCCGCTCGGCCATCAGGAAGGTCAGGATGGGCCAGCCGACCAGAAAGCCGATCGCATAGATCAGGCCGTCGTAGCCGTTGGCCATCACCGCTGCGGTGATGCCCAGGAACGAGGCCGCCGACATGTAGTCACCGGCAATGGCCAGGCCGTTCTGGAACCCGGTGATGCCGCCGCCGGCAGTGTAGAAGTCCGACGCCGAGCGGGTCTTCTTGGCCGCCCACTTGGTGATCCACAGGGTGCCCAGCACGAAGAAACCGAACATGGCGATCGCCACCCAGTTGGTGGGCTGCTTGTCGGCCTGGCCGATATCGCCGGCCGCCAGCGCCATGCCTGCCGGCAGCAGGCCGGCCAGGATCAGCAGAAGACGCGAGTATTTGCTCATTTGCGGGCGTCCTCCAGGATCTGCGCGGTCAGCTGGTCGTAGGTGTTGTTGGCGCGGCGCACGTAGACGGCAGTGATGGCGATGGTGAACACCATCACCCCGATCGCGATCGGAATGCCGATCGTGGTCACGCCATCGCCGATCGGCTTGGCCAGGAAGGCCTTGTCGAAGGCGATCAACCCGATGTAGCCGTAATAGGCCAGCAACATCAGCACGGTGAGGGTCCAGCCCAGCGTGTTGCGCTGGCGCTTGAGTGCGTGGTACTTCGGATTGGCATCGATCTTGGCGATCAAGGCGTCATTCGAGACGGTCATGTCGGTCTCCAGTGCTGCAAGGGCGGTACCGCCCCCACCACCGCAGTGGCAGGGGCACCCGATGGGTGAAACTCAGAAGCTGTACTTGGTGGTGAACTGCAGGCGCGAGATGTCGCCGCTATCGCCGTTCTCGGCGTCGCGACGGCCGAACATCAGCTCCGCGCCCACGTCCACCTTGGGCAGCGGCGAATAGAACACGTTGGCACGCACGCTCTGCTGCGACTTGCTCGCAAGCCCGCCGGTGTTGGCCAGGCTGTGGTCGTAGTCCACGCGCGAATACATGATGGTGCTGCGCAGCTTGGGGCTGTAGTCGTGGCGCCAGGCCAGCCAGCCGGCCCAGGTTCCGACGGCGTGGATGTTGCCGTCCACGTCCAGCTCCACGTCCGAGCCGTTGCCCAGGCCGAGGTAGCGGCCCAGGCCTTCGCCGTAGGCCAGCTGGTAGCGCAGGTCGTTGCTGGAATTGATGATCCAGCGCCCACCACCGGCAATGGCGCCGCCGAACGCGGTGTCGTTGCTCAGCGCGCTGCGGGTGCGGTATTGCCGTGCGATCGCCGACAGGCCGAAGGTGCCCCAGGTGCCCTTCCAGTTGTAGCGCGCGGTCAGGTCCGGCATCGCGCCGTGGTCGGCGGCCAGGATGGTGTTGCCGCCCTGGTAGGGGGTGGTGAGGGTTTCCGGATTCTCGGCCGAGACGCTGAAGGCGCCGCGTGTGTAGCGGATCTGGTTCTGACGGCTGAACAACGCGCCGTCGGTCGGCCCGACGATATCGGCCGCCTCCGGCAGGATGGTGGCATCGATGAAGTTGGACCAGGTCTGGCCGGCCAGCCAGTTGTTCCAGCTCATGTACGCATGCCGTAAGGTGCCGCCGTACAGGTTGTTGACTTGGTTGGCCAGCGCGTTGCCGAAGAAATCCAGTTCGATGAAGCCGGTGAGCTTGTCGCCGTTCTCGGTGACCGTGTCCACGCCCAGATTGAAGCGCGAGAACTTGGCGTGGAAGTCGGTGTCGGTGCTCGACGCCTGCCCCCCGACAGGCGTCTGGGTCGGAATGTACAGGTAACGTCCCACCGCGCCTTCGGGCAATGCGCCATCGCTGGTGCGGGTGGTCATGAAGTCGGCCTTGATGAAACCACCGTAACGGAACGTTGTCCCCGCCGCTGCGTTCGGTGTGATGCTGGTGACCTGGATCGGCCGCTTGCCGGCCGGGATCGCAGGTGCGGGCGCCGCTGCCGGCGTCTGCGCCTGCAAGGTGCGCACTTCGGTGACCTGGCTCTGCGTCTGGGCGATCTGGCCCTGCTGTTGTTGCTGCGCGGTGACCAGCAGCTGGACCTGACGCTCCAGCTCGGCGATGCGCGCTTCCAGTGCCTTTTCCTTTGCCGTCTGCGCGAACGCGACCCCCGGCAGGAAACTGGCAACCAGCAATGCGGTAGCCAGCGGATGACGCACCAGCGGTGCAGTACGGTGTTTCATGGAACCCTCTCCCCGGTGAAGGCCTCGCGCTTGATGGCGATGCTGTGCGGAGCGTGAGGCAGTCCGCGGTTTGCAGCCTATTCGCCTTTGGTCGTAGCTGCAACGCAGCATTCCAGCCGCTGCGCGATGCCTGCTCCAGCGCCCGCAATGGGTGTGCGCTGGCGCACTTGCCGGGTTACGACCATGGTCTAAGGCGACGTTGACCGCCGGGACAGAATGGATACGGCACACTGATTGCCTACCGAGGGCAGCGGCTTGGCCCTCTCCCGACACGCTTATCGCAAGTGAGGTTGCCATGGCTGATGTGTACCCCGTCGATCCCGCGTTCGCTGCCGATGCGCGCGTCACGCGCGAGCAGTACGCCGCGCTGTACCGCGAATCGATCGAGCACCCGGAACAGTTCTGGGGCAAGGCCGCGCAGCGGCTGGACTGGTTCAAGCAACCCACCCAGGTCAAGGACGTCAGCTACGCGCTGGACGACTTCCGCATCCGCTGGTTCGGCGATGGCGAGCTCAACGCCAGCGTCAACTGCCTGGACCGCCAACTGGCCACGCGCGGCGACAAGACCGCGCTGCTGTTCGAACCGGACAGCCCGGATGCGGCCTCCTACCCGGTGACCTATCGCGAGCTGTACGAGCGCGTGTGCAAGCTCGGCAACGCACTGCGCAACCTGGGCGTCAAGAAGGGCGACCGGGTCACCATCTATCTGCCGATGATCGTCGACGCGGCCGTGGCCATGCTGGCCTGCGCGCGTATCGGCGCGGTGCATTCGGTGGTGTTCGGCGGCTTTGCCGCCAACTCCATCGCCGACCGCGTGATCGACTGCCAGAGCAAGCTGATCATCACCGCCGACGAAGGCCTGCGTGGTGGCAAGAAGATTCCGCTCAAGGCCAATGTCGACGCGGCGCTGAAGATTCCCGGCACGAACACCGTCGAAACCGTGCTGGTGGTACGCCACACCGGTGGCGCGGTGGAGATGCAGGCCCCGCGCGACCGCTGGTTCCACGACGTGGTCGACGGCCAGCCGGCCGAGTGCGAACCCGAGCGCATGAACGCCGAAGACCCGTTGTTCATCCTGTACACCTCCGGCTCCACCGGCAAGCCCAAGGGCGTGCTGCACACCACCGCCGGCTACCTGCTGTTCGCCAGCTATACCCATGAGGTGGTGTTCGACCTGCGCGAGGACGACATCTACTGGTGCACCGCCGACGTGGGCTGGGTCACCGGCCACAGCTACATCGTCTATGGCCCGCTCGCCAATGGCGCCACCGCGCTGATGTTCGAAGGCGTGCCCAACTACCCCAGCGTGTCGCGCTTCTGGGAGGTGATCGACAAGCACCAGGTCACCCTGTTCTACACCGCGCCAACCGCCATCCGCGCGCTGATGCGCGACGGCGAGGCGCCGGTCAAGAAGACCTCGCGCAAGAGCCTGCGCCTGCTCGGCAGCGTGGGCGAACCGATCAACCCGGAGGCCTGGCGCTGGTACTACGAGGTGGTCGGCGACAGCCGCTGCCCGATCGTGGATACCTGGTGGCAGACCGAAACCGGCGGCATCCTGATCTCGCCGCTGGCCGGCGCGGTGGACCTCAAGCCGGGCTCGGCGACGCTGCCGTTCTTCGGCGTGCAGCCGGCGCTGGTGGATGCCGAAGGCAAGATTCTGGAAGGCGCCACCGAAGGCAATCTGGTGCTGCTGGACTCGTGGCCGGGCCAGATGCGCAGCGTCTATGGCGACCACCAGCGCTTCATCGACACCTACTTCCGCACCTATCCGGGCAGCTACTTCACCGGCGACGGCTGCCGCCGCGATGCCGATGGCTATTACTGGATCACCGGCCGCGTGGACGACGTGATCAACGTCTCCGGCCACCGCATCGGCACCGCCGAGGTGGAAAGCGCGCTGGTCTCGCACCCCAAGGTGGCCGAAGCGGCGGTGGTGGGCTTCCCGCATGACGTCAAGGGCCAGGGCATCTATGCCTACGTGACCCTGATCGCCGGCGAGAATCCCAGCGACGAGCTGCACAAGGAACTGGTGGGCTGGGTGCGCAAGGAGATCGGCCCGATCGCCTCGCCCGATCATCTGCAGTGGGCCCCAGGCCTGCCCAAGACCCGCTCGGGCAAGATCATGCGCCGCATCCTGCGCAAGATCGCCGAGAACGCGCCGGACCAGCTGGGCGACACCTCCACGCTGGCCGATCCGTCGGTGGTGGATTCGCTGGTCAACGAGCGGCTGGCGCGCTGAGAGGCGGGGATTCGGGATTGGGGATTCGCTAAGGAGCGGGGATTGGTGATTTGGGATTGGGAATTCGCAGAAGCGGGTTCCCATTGCCCAATCATCTCTCTCCCTGTCCATGCAGTGTTGAGTGCGATGCAGAGAGAGACGGTCTCTTGCATCGGCAATCGCGATGCGCTCTTCGAAATCCCTGCTCTTGCGAATCCCAACATCCGAATCCCGAATCCCGCGCTTTTACCAATCCCAAATCCCCACTCCCGGCCCCACCATGACCACCCTGCTGATTGCCGACGACCACCCCCTGTTCCGCGAAGCCTTGCGCGGGGCGGTGCAGCGCGTGATGCCGGGGGTGGAGCTGTTCGAGGCGGACAACGTGGATGCCTTGTACACGCTGGCCGATGCGCAGCCGGATGCAGACCTGTTGCTGATGGATCTCAACATGCCGGGTGCGCAGGGCTTCAGTGCGCTGGTGCATATGCGCTCGCTGCACCCGCAGCTGCCGGTGGTGGTGGTGTCGGCGCGCGAGGAGCCCACGGTGATGCGTCGGGCGATCGACCACGGCGCATTCGGCTTCATTCCCAAGTCCGCCGACTCGGACACCATCGGCCGCGCCCTGGCCACGGTGCTCGATGGCGAGCGCTGGATTCCGGCCGAAGCGCAGAAACTGCCGCCCACCGATAGCGAGGAACGCGAGGTCGGCCAGCGCCTGCGGGACCTCACGCCACAGCAGTTCCGCGTGCTGCAGATGCTGGGCGCCGGCCGCCTGAACAAGCAGATCGCCTACGACCTGGGCGTGTCAGAAGCCACCATCAAGGCGCATGTCACCGCGATCCTGCGCAAGCTCGGCGTGACCAACCGCACCCAGGCGGTCCTGATGGCCGGCAAGCTCGCCATCGACGCCGACGGCATCGTCCTGCCGCCGCCTGACGAAGAGTAAGCTGCGCCGCTGCGTTTGCCCCACTAGTTCCCTTCCCCGCCCGCGGGGGAAGGTGCCCGAAGGGCGGATGGGGGCAGCAGTCTCGCAACATTCCCGCAGGCAAGACTCGCACAGCACCAGCGCCCCTCATCCGGCGCTGCGCGCCACCTTCTCCCGCGTGCGGGAGAAGGTGATGGTTACCAGCACTGCTGCAGCACCAGGCCAACGCTTCCCTTCCCCCGCCTGCGGGGGAAGGTGCCCGAAGGGCGGAGGGAGGGCAGCCGTCTCGCGACAGTCCCGTAGGCGAGAATCGCACAGCACCAACGCCCCTCATCCGGCGCTGCGCGCCACCTTCTCCCGCCTGCGGGAGAAGGTGATGGTTACCAGCACTGCTGCAGCGCCAGGCCAACACCTCCCTTCCCCCGCCCGCGGGGGAAGGTGCCCGAAGGGCGAATGGGGGCAGCAGTCTCGCGACATTCCCGCAGGCGAGACTCGCACGGCACCAATGCCCCTCATCCGGCGCTGCGCGCCACCTTCTCCCGCCTGCGGGAGAAGGTGATGGTTACCAGCACTGCTGCAGCGCCGGGCCAACGCTTCCCTTCTCCCGCCCGCGGGGGAAGGTGCCCGAAGGGCGGATGGGGGCGCCGGCTGCTCAAGCCCAGCCCCGCCTGCGCAAACGCGCTGGAGCCTGCAACGATTCGCTGGCAGGCCCAAGCGCACAGGCGTGATCGCATCCACAGCCGCGCACCGTGCGGTATCGCAGTTGTCGATATCACCATTGACCATTTACTGATGGCTGGGCAAGGCTCGGCCATCACCGGTGCTTTGGAGCTGGCATGGCGCGACGTTTCCCCTGGCTCTGGATGGGCCTGCTGGTGGCCTGCGCATTGATCGCGGTACTGGCCTGGCAGAACCGGCAACTGCGCATGCAGCAGCAATGGCTGCAGACGCGCATCAGCACACCCTACGAGGGCATGTACGTACCGCGAATAGAGGTTGCCGATGCCCAGGGCCAGCGGCATCTGCTGGGCGCGCCGCAAGGACGGGCGCAGGTGCTGTTCTTCTTCACCACCACCTGCCCGTACTGCCAGCGTTCGGCGCCGACCGTGCTGCGCGCGGCGCGGCAACTGCAGGCCAACCTGCCGGGGCGACCGCAGTTGCTGGGCGTCTGCCATTGCGATCCAGCGCAGGCCGCGCGCTACGCGCATAAGCACGGTTTCGACTTTCCGGTGGTCACGTTGACCGATCGTCGCGCGCTGATGCTGTTCCGCGCGCGCAACGTGCCGCTGCTGTTGGCCATCGATGGGGAGGGACGTGTGCGCCATTCCCATCTTGGCGTCTTCGATACCACGGAGCGGGTGCAGGACCTGGTCGCCGCCTTGGGCCGCACGGATGCGCCAGCGGCTTTTGCAACCTTGAGGGAGTAATGCATGAAAAAGCGTTGGGTAAGCTTGCGCAGTGCGTTGATGGCAGCGACGTTCCTGGCCAGCACCGGCTTTGGTGCGTTCCAGGTGATGGCGGTCGATAACGCCCAGCCGAAGGTCGAATCGTGTAGCGCGTGGGCATGCAAGGCCGAGTGTCCGGAATTCGGCGGCGACCTGGGCCAGGGCAACGTCTGCTATTGCTGCGGCTGAGCAGCTGGCACAGCGGCTGCGCTCACCGCCGGGGCGGGCGCGGCCGGTGCTTTGAATCTGCAGCACCACACGGACGCTCGGGTTTCGAGCGCGTCGTCCATTTCTCGCTGACCCTGGCTCGCCGGGGTCGGTGGGCCGCTGCAGGTCCAGCGGCGGGGCCATCCGCGCCCCGCCGGCTTCCGTGGCGACCCGGCGCGCGTGGGATTGCACACGTCGTTCGGGTCAATGTGTCTCGGACACTGCAGTGGCCGCCTTGCCGGGCTCCGGCAGCGAATGCCTACGCGGCCCTGTCATCCATCGCACCCGCTACAGCGCGCGCGCGGCACACACTCGGACCGTGCAGACAGGCCGCCCTCAGCCCAGCGCGCGATAGCGGAAATCGCGCAGCACCACCTCGCCCTGCTGCGCGGCATACAGGCCCAGCTGCAGGCTCAGGAAGCCGCCGAACACGTTGTGGTGGAATCCGGAGACCTCCATGCGGGTGGGATGCCGCGTCCACTGCCGCCCCTCGTCGACCGAGTACTCGAAACCCACCACATGGCGATCGTTGGTCAGGCGCACGCGCACGCGACAATGCGTGTTGGGCGCGCGCGCCCACACCAGTTCCTGGGAGTACTCGTAGGTCTTCATGGCCTCGGCGGTAAAGCCGATGCCGACGAAGGCCTTGTGGTTGTAGAACAGCAGGATGCCGCCTTCGGCATCGCCGACCAGCTCCAGCGACACCTCGGCCACATAGGCACGGTCGGGCACGCCGCAGGTCAGCGGCGCGCTGTCGATCGGCGAGCTGCCGGCGCAGGCGAGCGTGAGCGCCTTGTTCGCACGTCGCACGCGTGCCTGCTCGCCAGGCTTGGGCGCGTGCAGGCTCCACTGCGTCCCAAAGCGATCGCTGGAGAAGTCGTCGGACAAGGCGAAGCCGGTGGCGGCCGGCGTTTTGCCGACAGGGGCGCGTGCCGGCGTGCGCAGCGGCTTGGACAGGTCGCCACCGGTGGCGCGGAACCAGCCATCGGCGGTCCACTCGACCGGTTCCAGCAGGGTCTGGCGCCCCAGCGTGCGGAAGCCGTTTTCGTAGCCGTGATAGACCAGCCACCAGTCGCCGCGCGGGCCCTGCACCAGCGTGGCATGCCCACGCGACCACCACGGCTCCTGCTCGGACTGCGTGCGCACCAGCGGATTGCGCGGGCAGTGCTCCCACGGCCCGTGCACCGAGCGCGAACGCGCGGCGATCACCATGTGCCCGGTGACCGGCCCGGCGGTCCCGCCGACGGCGGTGACCAGATACAGCCAACCCTCGTGCCAAGTGAGCTTGGGGCCTTCGGGGGCGAAGTTCTCCACCACCCAGTCCTCGGGATAGCGCCACGGCGCGTAGGCCGGTTCCAGCTGCCCGTCGGTGGCCAGACCGTCGTCGCGCAGGCGGATCTTGCGAATGCCGTTGACGAACAGGTAGCGCTTGCCGTCCTCGCCCACCACGTGGCCGGGGTCGATGCAGCCGGCGATCTGCAGATCGATCGGGTCGCTCCACGGCCCGCGGATATCGTCGGCCCAGATCACGAAGATCGACCAGCCCTTGTCGTCCGGATTGGCGGGGATGTAGATGTAGTAGCGATCGTCGTGCTTGCACAGGTCCAGCGCCCAGATCGTGCCCAGCTCCTTGCGCAGGGCCGGCCCGATCGGCGTCCAGTTGACCAGGTCGGTGGAATGCCACAGCACGATGCCCGGATACGAGAAGAACGACGAGAACGTCATGTAGTAGTCGTCACCATCCTTGAGGATGGTGGGATCCGGGTGATCGCCGGCCACGATGGGATTCAGATAGGTGCCGTTGCCCAGATCGGCCTTGCGCTGGCCCTCGGGGCCGCGTGCCCACTGCGGGGTGCGGGTGCATTGCATGGCTGGCGCGGGTGCCTGCGCCGCCGCAGTGAGCGGTGCGACCAACGCACCTGCGGCCAACACCTTGAACAAATCGCGCCGGGTCGTGTCTGGCATGCAAGCGCTTCGCTGGGAAAGGGCTGGCTATCTAGCCCCAGCGGCGGGCACGAGGCAACCGCGCGCGCCGCGTTATAGGAACTGGTGATGCGGGGCGTGGATTTCGACATAGCAGCGGGCGGCGGAGTGCGGCGTCCGGGCGATCGAGAACAAGCGAACTGGACAAACGATGGCGGCGCCGGGCGGTGCGACCGTTCTCGGTGCAGGCCGATGACGGCACGCGCCGACTGCGCGCATCCCGGGTCCGGCGCGCCTCATCGCGGCATGTCTGCGCCACATCGACTGGCGCCGGTGTCGGGCCACCCCTCGACGAGCAGCGATCCGGTTTCGCAAGGCGCGCCCTCGGCGCTTGCAGCACCAGCACCACGCGGGGTGCCCTCTCGCCCTGCCTTCCCGCCATGCTGCACCGCAGCGTGATCTGTTCACTCATGATTGCGATATTCATATGCGAACAGTCCGGCACCCGCCGGCTGCCGGACGTTGCGATGCCCAGCGATAGCCCTCACCACTACGCTCCACCCTGCGCCGCATCGCCAGCGCGTGTGGAGCGGCACGCATGAGCAGGCTGCCGCAGTCGGTGGGCAGCACCAGCGTGCAGCTGCCGGCACTGGGATTTGGCGCCGCGCCCATCGGCAATCTGTACGCCGAGGTCGACGAGGGCCAGGCGCTGGCGGCGATCGCCGCGGCCCTCGAGGCCGGCATTCGTCATTTCGACACTGCGCCCTACTACGGCTACGGCCTGAGCGAGGCGCGCCTGGGCCGGGGCTTGGCCAGGGTGCGGCGCGATGCCTACACGCTCTCGACCAAGGTGGGCCGCTGCGTCTACGACGATGCACAGGCGCCTGCCGGCCGCGAAGGCTTTGCGGTGGCTGGCCGCCGCGCCGAGTTCGACTACAGCGCCGACGGCGTGCGCCGCGCCTTCGCCTCCAGCCTGGAGCGCCTGGGGACCGACTACATCGATGTGCTGCTGCTGCACGACATCGGCGCGCTGACCCACGGCGACAACCACGCCAATGTGCTGCGCCAGGCCTTGGAGGAGGCCTTGCCGGCGATGGCGGAACTGAAGGCCGCCGGTGCATGCGGGGCGATCGGGCTGGGCGTCAACGAACAGGAGGTGGCGCTGGAGGTGCTGCCACGCTTCCCGCTCGACTGCGTGATGCTGGCCGGCCGCTACACCCTGCTGGAACAGCACGGCGCGCGTGCGCTGCTGGACCAGGCGCAGCAGCGCGGCGTCTCCATCCTGTCGGCCGGTCCGTACAGCTCGGGCCTGCTCAGCGATGCGCGTGGGCCGGGCGCCACCTACAACTACGCGCCGGTAGACACCGCCACCCTGCAGCAGGCGCAGCGCCTGTATGCGGCCTGCGCGGCGTTCGCGGTGGACATCGGCGCGGCGGCCCTGCAGTTCCCGCTGGCGCATCCGGCGGTGACCACGGTGGTGGCCGGCATGCGCAGCGTGGCCGAGGTGCACGCGGCCGCCGCCCGCCTGCACACCCCCGTTCCGGCCGCGCTGTGGCAACGCCTGCGCGATGGCGGCCTGCTCGATGCGGACCTGCCCACGCCATGAACCGCGTCGATGCGCATCTGCATTTCTGGCACCTGGCCCGCGGCGACTACGACTGGCTGACGCCTGAGCTCGCGCCGCTGTACCGCGACTTCGCCCTGCACGATGCGAGCGCGGCGCTGGATGCGGCCGGCGTCGCCAGCCTGGTCGTCGTGCAGGCGGCCGCGACGGAAGCCGAGACCTGCTACCTGTTCGAGCTGGCGCGCGACGAGCCACGCATCGCCGGCGTGGTCGGCTGGGTGGATTTCGCCGCACCCGATGCCGCCGCACGCATCGGTGCGCTGGTGCGCGCCGGCGACGGCCTGCTCAAGGGACTGCGCCCGATGGTGCAGGACATCGCCGATGTCCGGTGGCTGGCCGATCCGGCGCTCGACGCCGCATTCGACGCCATGCTGGCGCACGATCTGGCCTTCGATGCCCTGATCCGCGCGGTGCACGTGCCGGCGCTGCAGACGCGGCTGCAACGCCATCCGTCGCTGCGCGTGGTCGTCGATCACGGCGGCAAGCCGCAGATCGCGGCCGGCGAATTCGTTGCCTGGGCGGCCGGCATGGCAGCACTGGCGCAGCATCCCAACGTGCATTGCAAACTCTCCGGCCTGCTCACCGAAGCCGCGCGCGGCGCCGGCGTGGACGCGCTGGAGCCGTATGTGGCGCATCTGTTCGCCCGCTTCGGCGCACAGCGTCTGCTCTGGGGCAGCGACTGGCCGGTACTGACGCTGCGTGCGGATTACGCGCAGTGGGTCGAGATCGCCGACCGATTGGTCGCCCGCCATGCCGCTGGCGATGCCGATGCGGTCTTCGCCGACAACGCCCGCGCGTTCTATCGTCTGCCACGGCCGGCGGCACCCACCCACGGAACCTCACCGGTATGACTGTCTCGATCGCTTCGACCCCCACCGACCGCCTGCACGGCAAGCGCTGCCTGATCACCGCCGCCGGCGCCGGCATCGGCCGCGAAAGCGCGCTGGCCTGCGCACGCGCCGGTGCGCAGGTGATTGCCACCGATATCGACGCCGCGGCCTTGCAGGCACTGGCCGCCGAATCGGAGGCGATCACCACCCAGCTGCTCGACGTCACCGACGCCGCGGCGATCACCGCGTTGATCGATGCGCACGGTCCGTTCGATGTGTTGTTCAACTGCGCCGGCTTCGTGCATCAGGGCAGCATTCTCGAGTGCGACGAGCCGGCCTGGCGCCGCTCGTTCTCGATCAATGTCGATGCGATGTACTACACCTGCAAGGCGGTGCTGCCGGGCATGCTGGAACGCGGCCGTGGCAGCATCATCAACATGTCCTCGGTGGCGTCCAGCATCAAGGGCGTGCCGAACCGCTTCGTCTACGGCGTGACCAAGGCCGCGGTGATCGGCCTGAGCAAGGCGATCGCCGCCGACTATGTCGCCCAGGGCGTGCGCTGCAACGCGATCTGCCCCGGCACCATCAAGACGCCCTCGCTGGGCCAGCGCGTGAAAGCCCTGGGCGGCGACGAACAGGCGGTGTGGAAGAGCTTCACCGACCGCCAGCCGATGGGCCGCCTGGGCGATCCGCGCGAGATCGCGCAGCTGGTGGTGTATTTGGCGTCGGACGAATCGTCGTTCACCACCGGCCAGACCCATATCATCGATGGCGGCTGGTCCAACTGAACGCGCCACACGCCGCGTTGCGCGTTGCAAGCCGCGCGCGATGCGGCGCAGCGCTGCCGTTCCTGCGCTGCGTTGTCGAGGGAGCGATCTGCGTGAGCCGCTGCACGCGCGCCAGTCCCGATAGCCACTCCATTCCTCATCTGCAAAGGAAGACTGCATGAAACTCGTACGTGTTGGCGCCGAAGGCCACGAACGCCCTGGTCTGATCGATCACGACGGCCGCATCCGCGACCTCAGCGGTGTGATCGACGATGTGGCCGGCGAGCACCTCACCAATGCCGGCCTGGACAAACTACGGGCGCTGGACGTCTCCACGCTGCCGGTGATCGAAGGCGACGTGCGCTACGGTGCCGCAGTGGGCCGCATCGGCAAGTTCATCTGCGTGGGCCTGAACTACGCCGACCATGCCGCCGAATCAGGCATGGAAGTCCCCAAGATGCCGATCCTGTTCATGAAGGCCACCACCGCGGTGTGCGGCCCCAACGACACCGTGATCATTCCGCGCGGCTCGGTGAAGAGCGATTGGGAAGTGGAACTGGGCGTGGTGATCGGCGATGTGGCGCGCGATGTATCGGTGGACGCAGCGCTGAACCATGTGGCCGGCTACGCGGTGATCAACGATCTGTCCGAGCGCGAGTTCCAGCTCGAACACGGCGGCCAGTGGGTCAAGGGCAAGAGCGCCGACACCTTCGGTCCGATCGGGCCGTGGCTGGTCACCCGCGACGAAGTGGCCGACCCGCAGAACCTGTCGATGTGGCTGGAGGTCAACGGCCACCGTTACCAGAACGGCAGCACGCGCACGATGGTTTTCGGCGTGGCCGAACTGGTCAGCCATATCAGCCGCTACATGACGCTGATGCCCGGCGATGTGATCAGCACCGGCACCCCGCCGGGCGTGGGCCTGGGGCAGAAGCCGCCGGTGTATCTCAAACCTGGCGACGTGATGGAGCTGGAGATCGAAGGCCTGGGTCGCCAGCGCCAGCCGGTGGTGGCGCATCCGCGCGATGCTGGTTGAGGCCCTCATCTCCCCAGGGACCTGGCTCGCCACGAGAGCGAGATGCGGCGAAGGCGAGCGGCAGTCGTTCGTTCGACGCAACCTAGGCCCCTCTTCCTTGGGAGAGGGGTTGGGGTGAGGGTACGGCACCACGTCGTCGCGCAAATCGACGCAATGCCGCTGTTGGTTGGTGTGCTACCTCGGTGCTGGTGCTAACGCATCATCAGCATGTCTTCAGCGGGTGAGCGGCTGCGTTGAATGTCCAAACGTTGCAGCGCGTCGATAGCGATACGCAGTTGGTCGTGCAATCGAGTCAGTGATTTGAGTTGCAAACGCACGGGCGACGCCATGCGTCAACGCAACCGGCGCTACGCGTTCATACCCTCACCCCAACCCTCTCCCGGCGGGAGAGGGGCTAAAGCAATTCCCTGTTTCCGTTCTTGCCGTTCCGCTCTTATTCCACCCTTCATCGCCCAGGATTTTCATGAGCACCATCATCGCCCTCGAAACCCACGACGTCCGCTTTCCCACTTCGCGCGAGCTGGATGGGTCGGACGCGATGAATCCCGATCCCGATTACTCGGCAGCCTATGTGGTGCTGCGCACCGATGCACCCAATGACCTGGCCGGCTATGGCCTGGTGTTCACCATCGGCCGCGGCAACGACGTGCAGACCGCGGCGGTGGCCGCGCTGGCCGAGCATGTGATCGGCTTGCAGGTGGAAGCGATCATCGCGGACCTGGGCGCCTTCGCGCGCCGGCTCAACAACGACTCGCAACTCCGCTGGCTGGGCCCGGAGAAGGGTGTGATGCACATGGCGATCGGCGCGGTGATCAACGCCGCCTGGGATCTGGCCGCACGCGCGGCCAACAAGCCGCTGTGGCGCTACATCGCCGAACTCAGTCCCGAGCAACTGGTCGACACCATCGACTTCCGCTACCTCACCGACGCGCTCACCCGCGACGAGGCATTGGCGATGTTGCGTGACGCGCAGCCGCACCGCGCGCAGCGTATCGCGCAGTTGATCGAGCAGGGCTACCCCGCCTACACCACCTCGCCCGGCTGGCTCGGTTACTCGGACGAGAAACTGGTGCGGCTGGCAAAAGAAGCCGTGGCCGACGGCTTCCGTACCATCAAGCTCAAGGTGGGCGCCAACGTGCAGGACGATATCCGTCGCTGCCGGCTGGCGCGCGAAGCCATCGGCCCGGATATCGCGATGGCGGTGGACGCCAACCAGCGCTGGGACGTGGGCCCGGCGATCGACTGGATGCGCCAGCTGGCCGAATTCGACATCGCCTGGATCGAGGAACCCACCAGCCCGGACGATGTACTGGGCCACGCCGCGATCCGCCAGGGCATTACCCCGGTGCCGGTGTCTACCGGCGAACACACCCAGAACCGCGTGGTGTTCAAGCAGCTGTTGCAGGCCGGCGCGGTGGATCTGATCCAGATCGATGCCGCGCGCGTGGGCGGGGTCAACGAAAACCTGGCCATCCTGCTGCTGGCCGCCAAATTCGGCGTGCGCGTGTTCCCGCATGCCGGCGGCGTGGGCCTGTGCGAGCTGGTACAGCATCTGGCCATGGCCGACTTCGTCGCCATCACCGGCAAGATGGAAGACCGCGCGATCGAGTTCGTCGACCACCTGCATCAGCACTTCCTGGATCCGGTGCGCATCCGCCACGGCCGCTACCTCGCCCCGGACGCCGCGGGCTTCTCCGCACAGATGCATGCCGCCTCGATTGCGGAGTTCAGCTATCCGGGCGGGCGTTTCTGGGTCGAGGATCTGGCGGCCAGCGCGAAGACCTGAGCCCGCGTTCCCTCATCCGCCCTGCGGGCACCTTCTCCCGCTTGCGGGAGAAGGGAGTCTCCTGCCGCATTCCAAGAAGGACAGGCGGCTGGTCAGACCACACGTCACAGGAGCCAGGCGGCACGCGCAGGACACCGCGGCGCATGCATCCGCCCGGCCACCGCCAACACCGAACACGCCCTTCTCCCGCCTGCGGGAGAAGGTGCCCGAAGGGCGGATGAGGGGGCTCTAGCGTTGCGCCCGGATCGCCTGGCTCAGCGCGAAGATCTGCCCAGCTGCACGCCACTTCTCGCCGGGCGCACTTCCCGGCAGCGGCTTCTGGAACCTCCACATCAACTCTTCCCACGCCTGGATGCGCGGATCGGCCGCATCGCGCGCGGCCTTGGCGGCCGGATCGTAGTCCTCGCTCACATCCATCAGCATCACCAACCGATCGCCGCTGCGAAAGATCTCCAGTTCCTGGATGCCGGCCTGCTGCAGCGAGGCCACCACTTCCGGCCACACCTCGGTGGGTTGATGCCAACGCTCGTATTCGGCGATCAGCGCGGCATCGTCGTGCAGGTCCAGCACATAGCAAAGACGCGGCATGCTCAGGCTCCCGTCACGACAGGCGCCGCACGCGGCGCGCGCAAGGCGAACACCAGGATCACCGCGAAGCACGCACCCGGCACCAGCATGGCCCAGTGGATGCCGGCCATGTCCGAGACCGCGCCCATCAGCGCGGTGAGCAACGCGCCGCCGATGATGGACATCACCAGCAGCGACGAGCCCAGCTTGCGGGCATCGTCATGCATGCCGTCCAGGCCCAGCGCGAAGATGGTCGGGAACATCACCGACATGAACACGCTGGCGGCCACCAACGCGTACAAGCCCGTCCATCCCGGCAGCGCGATCGCGACGGCGCACAACAGCAGATTGATCGTGGCGAAACTCGCCAGCAGCTTGGCCGGCGCCAGATAGCGCAGCAGCGCGGTACCGATGAAGCGCCCGGCCATGAACAACACCAGCGAGATGGTCAGGTACGTGGCGGCGGTCTTTTCCGGCGTGCCCGGCACCGCGTCCTGCAGATAGCGGATCAGGTAGCTCCAGATCCCGACCTGCGCACCCACATAGAAGAACTGCGCCACCACCGAGAACACGAACAGGCGGTTGCGCAGCAGCTCGCCGAAACGCGCACGCTTGGGCGCTT
Source organism: Xanthomonas sp. NCPPB 1067 (assembly GCF_020783795.1). Classification (NCBI taxonomy): domain Bacteria; kingdom Pseudomonadati; phylum Pseudomonadota; class Gammaproteobacteria; order Lysobacterales; family Lysobacteraceae; genus Xanthomonas; species Xanthomonas sp. NCPPB 1067. Next base: position 42,851 of record NZ_JAJGQG010000011.1, on the reverse strand, counting down.
CGCCCGCCACTGCGTCCGGCGCACCGGCGGGAAAGCGCACCAGCGCGATCAGCAGCGCCCACAGCACCACCACCGCGCCGATGATCAGGTACGGCGTCTGCACCGCCGCCGATTCGGCCGCGAAGAACGCCTCGCGCGCGGCCGGCGCCATCGCCGCCAACTCCGCGGGGCTGTGCTCCACACCGGAGAAGATGAAGTGCTGGCCCACCAGCACGCCGGTGATCGAGCCCAGCGGGTTGAACGCCTGCGCAAGGTTCAACCGCCGCGCCGCGCCATCGGCCGGTCCGAGCACGGTCACCAGCGGGTTGGCGGTGGTTTCCAGGAACGCCAGGCCGCTGGCGATCACGAACAGCGCCAGCAGGAACAGCCAATAGGTGTGCACCTGCGCGGCCGGGTAGAACAGGAACGCGCCGCACGCATACAGCAGCAGGCCCAGCACCACGGCGGCCTTGTAGCTGTAGCGGCGCATGAACATCGCTGCCGGCATCGCGAAGACGAAATAACCCATGTAGAACGCGCTCTGCACCAAACCGGCCTGCAGGTCGGTCAGTTCGAACGCCTTCTTGAACTGCTTGATCAGGATATCGTTGAGGTTGTTGGCCATGCCCCACAAAAAGAACAGGCTGACGATCAACACCAGGGGGACCATGGCGGTGCGCGCCAGGTTGCCACGCGGTGACGCGGCAATGTCACTGTGATGCATGCGACCGTTCCCCTCCCAAGGCTGTGGCGCTTGCGTTGCAATCGAGCGAGCGTACTGCGCGCGCCTACTCCATGCAAATATAAAATCTTTGTTTATATTTGCACTCACACTCCCCACCTGACCCCTGCCCGCGTTGCCTGTACCCTGGCGCGCCGCCCCTGCCCGGAACCGCAAACGGATGAGCACCGAACCCGCCAAGTACCGCGCGCCGGCCCTGGACAAGGGGCTGGACATCCTGGAGCTGCTGGCACGCGATGCACGCGCGCTGAGCATGGGTGCGATCTCGCAGGGCGTGGGGCGCTCGCGCGGAGAAATCTTCCGCATGCTCCAGGTCCTGGAAGAACGCGGTTACCTGATGCGCGATGCCGATGGCGACTATGTGCTGACCAATCGCTTGTTCATGCTCGGCATGCAGCAGCCGCAGGTGCAGAACGTCACCGAAGCCGCACTGCCGGTGATGCGGCGGCTGGCCGATGCGATCTGCCAGCCCTGCCATCTGGTGGCACCGTCGGGCGACCAGATCGTGGTGATCGCGCAGATGGACGTGCCCAGCGACCTGGGCCTGGTGGTGCGCCCCGGCCACCGCCGCCCGCTGGCCCACTCCACCTCCGGTCTGGTGCTGTTCGCCTTCCAGCAACCGGATGTGCAGGCGCGCTGGCTGGAGGCGCTCGATGCCAGCGCCGTGCCCTACGACCGTGCCCGGTTCCTGAAGGATGCGCAGCAGACCCGCCGCGATGGGTATGCGATGCACGCCAGCGAGGCGGTGGTCGGCGTGGTCGACCTGACCGCACCGATCCTGCAGCACGGCAGCGCCACCTATACGCTCACGGTGCCCTTCATCGAACGCCGCCCCGAACTGGTGAGTCCCCAGGCCGCCTTGCAGGCGTTGTGCGCCGCCACCGCCGAAATTTCCGACGCCTTGATGTATCACCCACCACGCGCGCTGGGAAGCTGATCCGGCCATCGCCTGTTGGTGGTCCTTGGCTGGCACTGGCGGTCGACTGCCACGGCGTGCAGCGATCGCGCGTCAGCACATCCCTTTCCCCGCTCACGGGGGAAGGTGCCCGCAGGGCGGACGGGGGCAAGGCGCGCCCAAGCACCGACCCCCGGCGTGACGCTGCACCGCAATCGCCACGGCATTCGATGCATGGCGCGGACAAGGCACCGCAATAGCCAAGGCTATGAAGATCAGACCGACCTTCGCGTGCAGGCAGATCGCTCGAAAACCGGTATTGCGTTGTTACACTGCGCGCCCCTTGGGGAGTAGCCTGCGTCCGCATCGTCGGACGCGCCTGCATCAACATACTCGGCCGTTGCGCCGTGGTGCAGGCAACCTTGCGTGGTTTGGCGAGACCAGCGGCATGCGCGTACGACGACGGTTGGCGCGGGCGCATGCCGTTGTGTCCGTGCCCAACCCGAGCGTGTCGATGTCTCCGCTTTCCATCGTGTTGATCGGTTTTGCCATGTCCACCGATGCGTTCGCCGCGGCGATCGGCAAGGGTGCAGCCATGCGCAAGCCGCAGTGGCGCGATGCGCTGCGCGCGGGTGCGATCTTCGGCTGCATCGAAGCGGTCACGCCGGTGATCGGCTGGTTGCTGGGCCGCGCCGCTTCCAGCCACCTGCGATCCTTCGACCACTGGATCGCCTTCGGCCTGCTGGGCGCGCTGGGCGTGCACATGATCGTCGCCGGCCTGCGCGCCGATCCCGATCTGACCGACGAACCGGGCAGCGGCACGAACAAGACTGGCCTGCTCGCGCTGGCCGCCACCGGGTTCGCCACCAGCATCGACGCAATGGCGGTGGGCGTGAGCCTGGCGTTCCTGGACGTGCACATCGGCGTGGTGGCGATCGTGGTGGGCCTGTGCACCTTCAGCATGGTCACCGCCGGCATCATGCTGGGCCGCGCGCTCGGCAGGCTGATCGGCAAGCGCGCCGAAATCCTCGGTGGTTTGATCCTGGTGATCGTCGGCAGCGTGATCCTCTACGAACACCTCAGCGGCGTCGCGTAAGCGCCTCCCCTGGCAGGAGCGTGCCTGCGCGACCGGGCGTTAAAGATAATGCTTCCCCGCGCGCAGGCATGTCCGACGCTGTCGTCGGGTGACACCTTCAGCGCGTTTTCGCATCGTGATACGCGCTCAGGAATGCGCGCAACGATGCCGGCTTGACCGGCTTGGTCAGCAACCGATAGCCGCGATCACGCGCGAGTTGCTTGAGTTCGTCGCGGCCGTCGGCGGTGAGCAGCGCGCCGGCGATAGGCGACGGCGCGGCGGCCTGCAGCGCGTCCAGCGTGTCCAGGCCATCCAGACGATCGTGCAGGTGGTAATCCACCAGCATCAGATCCGGTTGCTGGCGCGCGCAGTCCAGTGCCTGGTCCACGGTACTGGCGGTGATCACCTCCACCTGCCAACGGCCCAGCAGCGCGCGCATGCCGTCGAGAATCTCGCGGTCGTTGTCCACGCACAGCACACGCAGGCCGGCCAGCGATTCGCCGCTGGACACCGCGCGCGCGGCCGGCGCAGGCAGCAGGGGCGCCACTGGCACCGGCGCGACGCGCGGCAGCAGGATCGAGAACATGCTGCCGCGGCCAACCTGGCTGCGCGCGCTCAAATCGTGATCGAGCAGGCGCGAGATGCGTTGGCAGATCGACAGCCCCAGCCCCAGCCCCTGTTCGCCCCAGTCGAACGGCTGCTGGTAACGACGGAATTCTTCGAAGATCTGCCGCATGTGGTGTTCGGGAATGCCCGGGCCGGTGTCCCAGACCTGCAGTTCCACCTGCGTGCCGCGCCCGCGCATCCCAAGCACGATACGGCCCTGGCGCGTGTAGCGCAGCGCATTGGCCAGGAAATTCTGCATCACCCGGCGCAACAGGCGGCGGTCGCTGCGCACCCAGATCGGCCGGGTGTGCACCTGCAGCCGCAGGCCGCGGCTGGCCGCCACCGGCGCATACTGCGCGGCCAGCTCGTGCATCAGCGCGCTGGCATCGAAATCCTCGACCGTGGGGCGCAGCCCGCCCGCATCCAGGCGCGACACATCGAGCAGGCCATCGAGCAGTTCCTCGGCCGCACGCAGCGAGGCATCCACACGCTCGGCGAGATGGCGCTGTTCATCGTTGTTGCGGTGGCTTTCGCGCAGTGCCGAGGCGAACAGGCGTGCGGCGTTGAGCGGCTGCAGCACGTCGTGGCTGATCGCGGCCAGAAAGCGCGTCTTGGACTGCTGCGCCAGCTCGGCTTCGCGCGAGCGATCGGCCACGCGCTGCTCCAGGTTCTCGTTGGCGTCCAGCAACGCGCGCTCGGCACGCTTGTAGTCGGTGATGTCGTTATAGCTGGTGACATAGCCGCCGCCGGGCAGCGCCTGGCCACGCATCTCGATCACCTTGCCATCGCTGCGGGTGCGCTCGAACACATGCGGCGAGCCGGCGCGCATATGCCGGATCCGGCGGTCGATCTGGTCCTCGATGTCGCCCTCGCCCAGCTCGCCGCGCTCGGCGTTGTAGCGGATCAGGTCGGCCACCGGGCGGCCGACGTACAACATGCCGTCCGGGTAACCGAACAGTTGCTGATAGCGCCGGTTCCACGCGGTCAGGCGCATCTCCGGATCGACCACGCTGACTGCGGCGCTGATGTTTTCCAGCGTCGTGGACAGGATTTCGCGATTGAAGCGCAGCTCCTGCCCAGCCTCGTCCAGCACCGCCACCACTTCGCCCAGCTCCATGCCCGAGCCGCGCAACAGGCTGGTCAGCACCAGCCGCGCCGAGGCTGCACCGATGGAGGCCGCCAGCAGGCGCTCGGTGAACTGCACCCAGGCACGGTCGGCCACCGCCGCCGGTTGCAGCTCGCGCTCCAGCAACTGCGCCTGCTCCACGAACGCGCGACGCGCATGCCGCTCGCCCACCACGCGCTCGGCCAGCGCCTGCAGATCGCCGACACGCACGTGCCCGGGCCACTCGCCGGCCACTGCCGGGCGCTGCGCATACGGATCCAGGAACGGCGCGGCGCGCAGCCGTTCGTCCACGCCCGGGCGCCAGCGCGCCGAGACCAGCATCATCGCCCCGACATTGATCAGCAGCGACCAGAACGTGCCATGCGCCAGCGGATCCCAGCCGCGCATGCCGAACAACTGCTGCGGCTGCAGCCATGCGATACCGAACGGCCCATCCACCAGCCACTCCGGCTGCAGCCAGCCGGCGCGCGTGGCCGCCGGCAGCAGCAGCGTGTAGATCCAGGTCATGAAGCCGAGCACCATGCCGGTCTCCACGCCCTTGCGGCTGGCACCGCGCCAGTACAGCCCGCCGATCAGTCCCGGCGCGAATTGCGCCACCGCCGCGAACGCCATCAGCCCGTAGGTCGCCAAGGTGGTGTCGTTGGCCACGCTACGGTGATAGCCATAGGCGATCAGGGCCAGCAGCAGGATCGCCACGCGCCGGATCCACAGCACCCGCGAGGCCACCGCTGCGCGCGCATCGGCGCTGACGCGGCGGCGCAGCAGCACCGGCACCACCAGATCGTTGCTGACCATCGTGGCCAGGGCGATGCTGGCCACGATCACCATGCCGGTGGCTGCGGAGAATCCGCCGACGTAGGCCACCAGCGCAAGGACGCTATTGCCCTGGCTCAGCGGCAGTGCCAGCACCACCGCATCGTCGACCACCGTGCTGCCCTGCCCGAACAGGGCGATACCGGCCGAGGCGATCGGCACCACCATCGCCGAGATGACCACCAGGTACGCGCCGAACAACCAGCGGGCGCGACGGATATCGCCCACATCGCTGCATTCCACCACGGCCACATGGAACTGGCGCGGCAGACAGATCACCGCCAGAAAGCTCAGCAGCGTCTGCGAGATGAAGCCCACCGATGGCGTATGTTCGAACAGGGTGCGCGCCGAATCGGCGATGTGCAGCTGGTGATCGCTCAACCACAGCCATGCGAACAGGCCGACCGCCACGATGGCGACCAGCTTGATCACCGACTCCAGCGCGACCGCCAGCATCATGCCGTGATGGTGTTCGGTGGCATCGACCTGGCGGGTGCCGAACAAGGTGGCGAACAGCGCCATCAACAGCGCCACGTACAGCGCCGGATCGGCGAGGATGCCGCGCCCGGCGCTGCTATGCCCGGTCAACACCTCCAGGCTCATTGCCACGGCTTTGTACTGCAATGCCAGGTAAGGCACGATGCCGACCAGCGCGATCACCGCCACCAGTGCGGCCAGCCGCCGCGAACGGCCGTAGCGCGAGGAAATGAAGTCGGCGATCGACACCGTGTTCTCGGCACGCGCGATCAGCGCCAGGCGTTCGATGATGCGCCAGCCGAACAGCAGCAACAGCAGCGGGCCGAGATAGATCGGCAGGTAGCCGATGCCATTGCGCACCGCCGAGCCCACCGCGCCGTAGAAGGTCCACGACGAGCAGTACACCGCCAGCGCCAGGCTGTAGACCGCAGGCCGCAGCCACGGTCGCTGCGTGTACATGGGCCGGCGATCGCCCCACCACGCCACACCGAACAGCAGCGCGGCATAGCCCACGGACACCAGCAGCAGGATCCAGCTCGAAACCAACGGCGCTCCTTCGGGCAATGCCAGCGTGCGAGTGTACGCAGTGGCGGCAGGGGAATGGAGCATGCGGGAGGCAGGCTGCCCCCCATCCGCCCTGCGGGCACCTTCCCCCGCAGGCGGGGGAAGGGAGCAGCGCCGGACAGAATGGATCGCCGGGAAGCGGCACCGCAGCTGGCGCAGCGCTGGAAGGCAACAGCCAACCCGATGTCAGCAAGCTCTCCTCTCCCGCCCGCGGGAGAGGGTGCCCGCAGGGCGGGTGAGGGCCGCTCAGCCCGGCAACCGCACCTGCACCCGGTACACCCGCCCGGCAGTCACCGCGTGCACCCACTGGTCCGCGCTGACCACACCGTCCACCAGCACCTCCAAGACAACAGCCAACCCGATGTCAGCAAGCTCCCCCTCTCCCGCGTGCGGGAGAGGGTGCCCGCAGGGCGGGTGAGGGCCGCTCAGCCCGGCAGCCGCACCTGCACCCGGTACACCCGCCCGGCAGTCACCGCGTGCACGCGTTGATCCGCGCTGACCACGCCGTCCACCAGTACCTCGGTCGCCACGCGTCCGGCCTCGCGCTGCAGCTGCACCTCGAACTGCGCACCGCGGAACTGCCGCGTCGCCTGGGCCCGAGGCCAGTGCGAGGGCAGCTGCGGACGGATCGCCAGGGCATCGCCTTCACCGACCAGGCCGAACAGACCTTCCAGCACGCAGCGATACACCCAGGCCACCGTGCCGGTATTGAACAACTGGCTCGAACGCCCGGCCGTGCGCGGATACTGATGCCAGGCACCGCGGTAATAGTTGGGCAGCGACACCGGCAGATGGCCGCGCTGCAACACGTCTTCGCGGCTCGGGCCAGGCAGCAGCGAACGCAGGACCTCCCAGGCACGATCGGCCTCGCCGATCTGGTAGAGGCTGTACAGATAGAACGCGGCCGCGTGGTTGTACACCGCGCCGTTCTCCGCAGCGCCAGGCCATTTCTGGGTCAACCGACCCACGTCGTCGCGCATGTGCGTATACGCCGGCGCCAGCATCACCGGGCCGTACGGCGTATGCAGCTGCTCGCGCACCGCCTCCAGCAGCGCCGCACGCTGCTGCGTATCGGCAGTGCCGGCCAGCAACGCGAAACTCTGCGGATTGAGATAGATGCGACCCTCCACATCGTCGGCGATGCCGAAGCGCACGCCGTCGTCGGTGATGCCGCGCGCATACCAGTTGCCGTCCCACAACTCGCGATTGGCATCGGCATTGATGGTCCCGACCGCCTCGCCGAAGCGCTGCGCCTGGGTGCTGCGTCCCTGCGCAGCACAGATGTCCGACCACAGCCGCAGCGCATACGCGGTGGCCACGGTGAGCCAGCCGGACACGCCCTTGCCGCGCCAGCCGACCATGTTCATCGGATCGTTCCAGTCGCCCTGGGCGATGAAACTCAAGCCACGCGCATCGCGTGCGTCCAGCAACCACTGCATGGCCGCATCCAGGCGTTCGGCCACACGCAGGCGCTGCCCGTCGTGGGTCTGCACGATCGCATCCAGGATGCCGGCATCGCCGGTTTCGGCGAGGTAAGCACTCAGGAACATCGGCAACCACACGCAGTGATCGGTGTGCGGCACCTGATTGATGTACTTCAGCTCGGCGCCTTCCACCAGCAGGATGCCGTCCGGCATCGCGCCACTGGGCTCCTGCTGCGACAGCGCGTGCAGCAACGCCGCGCGCGCGGTGGCCGGCTGCAGGTAGGCCATGCCCATGTGATCCTGCAGGTAGTTGCGGGTCTGCGGGTCGGTGGTCAGGCGGTTGACGTCGCCGTGGTAGAACACCTGCCGCGGCAACCAGTGGTTGACCAGGTTGTCCAGCGCCGGGTCCGGAGTGGCGATCTGCATGCAACCACGTCCACCCTGCAGATACAGCGCGTAATCGCGTGCGGCCACGGCGAAGCCCTCCTGCGACAGATAGCGCGCACGCAGCGCAGCGATCTCGGCATCGTCCTTGGCCGGCCCGAACGCGAAGCGGTACACGCGGGCGTCGTCGGCCTGCAGGCTCAGGCGATACTGCAACGCGGCGGCCGGGGTTTCGTAGTGCGCCTCGTGATTGCCAAGCTGCTCGGCCTGGATCGCCGACGGCGCATGCAACCCACCCTCGCCTTCGAAGGCCAGTTGCTGCGCCTCCCAGGCCACCGGCGGCTGCTCGTGCAACAGGAAGGTGCAGTCCTTGAAATCGCGTTGGCGGAAGTAGTCTTCGATCTTCTGGTAAGGCGCCACGCTGCGGCACACGATGCCGCCCAGTGCCGGCTCGTAACCGCCGGCCTGATGCATCCACGACATGTAGCCGACCGGAAAATACACGTACAGGCTGAGCCGGCGCGCGCGTCCGGAACGGTTGTGCACGCGGCATTCCCACAGCTCCACCGCATCGTCGGTGGGCAGGGCCACGCACAGCTCCACCACGATGTCGTCATGGCGCACCGTCCAGCGCACATCGCGCTTGCCGGCAGAGAACTCGAACGCCTGCGGCGGCGCGCGCACCGGTTCGTGCGGCACCGAATACAGCGCACCGCTGTCTTCGTCCTTGAGATAGAAGAAGCGGCCGGGATGATGCGCGTAATACGGCTGCTCCGGCATCATGAAGTTGCGCGCTTCCAGGATCGGCGCATGCGCGTATTTGGCCGGTTCCGGCTGCATGAATTGCCCGGTGGCATATCCGCGGCAGGTCAGCTGCAGCATCATGCGCCGGTTCCACAGAAAGCCGCCGGCATTGGGCATGGCGGTGGGGCTGTACAGCGCGTAGCGCGCGCCATCGGCGCTGGGCGCCAGCAGGGTGGACAGGTCGTCGGACTCGGCGGAAGGCGTTGCGGACACGATCAGGAATGCTCCGGTTCATCGCGCTTGCGCGCGGCAAGTTCTTGCTGGATGCGGTGCAGGAGGCCGTCGTCCAGCGGATAGAAACGCATGGTCCATGCGGCCAGCAGCGCGACCGCCCCGGGAATCACGGTCAGCAACAGCACGATGCCGGTCAGCGAGACGTTCGACTGCGCGCTGTTGGCGACATAGCCCATGCCGGCCAGCACCCAGGCGATGCCGGCCGATGCCAGCGCGCCGCCGAGCTTCTGCGAAAACGTCGCCGCTGCGAAGGTCATGGCGGTCGCGCGCCGCCCGGTGCGCCATTCGGTGTAGTCGGCGCTGTCGGCGTACATCGAGAATGCCAGCGGTGATTTCGGCCCCAATGCCACGCCGATCAGCGCGTTGAGCACGAAGATCGCCCACACCGCATCGGCGGGCACGAAGAACATCAGGCAGCTCAACACGCCGACCACGGCCATCAGCACGGCCATCAGGCGGCGTTTGTCCCAATGCCGGGTCAGCAGCGGGGTGATCGCCGCACCCACCGCCAGCGACACCGAATAGCTGCCCAGGAACAGGCCGGTGAGATCGGGCCGCTGCACGTAGTACTTGAGGTAGTACACGCCGGCGCCGCCGCGCATGACGATGGTGATCATGATGATCAGCGACAGCACGAACAGCACGCACCATGGCTTGTTCTGCACCAGGTCGGCGATGTCGCGGCCGATCGGCGTGCGCTGTTGCGGCGGCGGCTGCACGCGTTCGCGCGTGGTCAGCGCCACGGTGACGAACAAGGCCACCGCCACCGCGCCGTACAGCATCATCGTGCGCTGCCAGCCCAGCGCATCGTTGCCACCGCCGAACCAGGCCACCAGGTCCAGCGTGCAGTAGTTGACCAGCGTGGTGCCGGCGAAGGCCCCGATGAAACGCAGGCTGATCAGGCTCGTCCGCTGGCCACTGTCGGCGGTGATCACGCCCGACAACGCCGAGTACGGAATGCTCACCACCGTATAGGCCAGCATCATCACCAGGAAGCTGAGCGTCGCCCACCACATGCGCCCATGCTGGTCCAGGTCGGGCGTGGTGTAGGCCAGTACGCCGGTCAGCGCCATCGGCACCGCGCCCCACAGCAGATACGGACGGAACTTGCCCCAACGGCTGCGCGTGCGATCGGCCAGCGCGCCCATGGCCGGATCGGCGATCGCATCGGCGATCTTGGTCAGCAGGATCATCGTGCCCACGGCCGCGGCCGGCAGATGCATGGTGTCGGTATAGAAGATCAGCAGGAACGAGCCGATGTTGGCCCAGTACAGGTTCAGGCCCAGGTCGCCGGCGCCGTAGCCCAGTTTTTCGCGCCAGCGCAGGCGTGCGGATACGGGAGACGGTGCGGGTGATGACGTCATCGACAGACCTTCGGATGCGTTGTACCCGGCCGGGCACGCCGTTACGCTGGGTGCCCGCTCACCTGGCAAGGAGCGCCGACGCTACACCACGCATCGGCTGCCGCCAACGTGAAATCCGCTCAAATGCCGAATCGATCCGGAGATATAACCTGACGTAATGGACACCGCCGCACTCGCCACACCCGCGTCCGCTTCGCCCCTGGCCATCGTGGTGATGGGCGTGTCGGGCAGCGGCAAGACCACCATCGCCCAGGCCCTGGCGGCGCATTACCGCTTCCGCTTCCTGGATGCCGACGACTATCACAGCGTGGCCGCACGCGCGCAGATGGCTGCCGGCCAGCCGCTTACCGACGCCATGCGCGTGCCATGGGTGGAACTGCTGTCGGCCACCTTGCGCGATTGCGTGCAGGCCGGCGAATCGGTGGTGCTGGCGTTTTCCGGCCTGCGCAGCTCGCACCGGCAATTGCTGCGCGGCAGCGGCGTGCCGATGCGCTTCGTGTTCCTGCATGCCGCCCCGCAGGTGATCGCCGCGCGACTGAGCGCGCGCGCCGGCCACTTCATGCCCGCGACCTTGCTCGACAGTCAGCTGCAGACGCTGGAATTGCCGCTGGACGAAGCCGATGTGGTCTCGGTGGATGTGGATGCCACGGTGGCGGAAGTGGTGCAGGATGCGATCGCGCAGTTGGCGCTGATCGCTCCCGCTGCAGCGCATACCGCCGCGCCCTCGCCTCAAAGCGCATAACGCGCCTGATAACGCAGCCGTACATGCCTAATCCCTTCTCCCTGCGGGAGAAGGTGCCCCGAAGGGGCGGATGAGGGTACGTACGAAGCCTCGTGTCCCTTCTCCCTGCGGGAGAAGGTGCCTCGAAGGGGCGGATGAGGGTACGTGCGAAGCCTCGTGCATTTTGACGACACAGAAGCTCCGCCCCCTACCCTCACCCCAACCCCCGCTCCGCGCCACGCGTTTGCAACGCGGGCGCTCCAAGGCACGCCCCGGTGGCGCGCAAACCGTGCCTTCTCGTCCCGCTGGAGAGGGGTGGTTTCAACACAGTGGCCAACCCCACAAGGTGGCGCAAAATTTCCTGGTTACTTTTTGCATACCATTGATTTTCGGGCAGATACGCGTGCACCGCGGCCAATCATTTTTCCTATCGCAATGGCTGCAGATAGTGATGAATCATCACCATTTGTGCGATTAACGAACGAGCTGAACAAAAATTTTCCGAGCTGGTTTAACCAGATGCAGGCAGACCCGACCGTTTCGTGAACGCGCGCATCGCGCATCGCTTGCTCGGTCACCGCAATCGGCGATCTTCATGGGCGCAGATCCGGGGGGATCCAGCGCTTCCTTCCATCAATGGACACGCCGTGATGACCAACTCCAATCGCCGCATGTGGTTTTGCAGTTTGACGCTCGCTCCCTGCCTGCTCGCCAGCGCAATGGCTTTTGCCCAGTCCGCCGCCACGACCGCCACGACCGCCACTGCCGCCCAGCCGCCGGTGTCGTCACTGGACACCGAGGCGTTCGCACGCTCCGGCCAGGTCTGGCGCAGTTTCGGCAAGGACCTCCCGTTCGCAAGCCCCACCAACTGGGCCACTGCCGGTGGCGGCTACTTCAACACGCGCTTCGCGCCCGGCGAATGGAAGATCAACCGCAGCACTGTCGGCTCGCTCAAGCCGGCATGGACCCTGACCACCACCGGCGACATCTCGGCCACGCCCAGCGTCGAGGGCGGCACCCTGTACGTTCCCGACTGGGGCGGCAGCCTCTACAGCGTGGATACGCAGACCGGCAAGCCGAACTGGCAGGCCAAGCTGTCCGACTACACCGGCAATACCAATTCGGTCACGCGCAATACCCCGGCCATCAGTGCCAGGAGCATCATCGTCGGCGACCAGGCTGCCGGCACCCTGCTGGCGATCGACAAGAAGACCGGCAAGCTGCTGTGGAAGACCACGGTGGAGGCCAACCTGCAGGCACGCATCACCTCCTCGCCGGTCATCTACGGCAACCGCATCTACGTCGGCGTCTCGTCCGGCGACTGGGGCAATCTGCAGCCGAACCACACCTTCAGCTTCCGCGGCAGCGTGGTGGCGGTGGATCTGAACACCGGCAAGAAGCTGTGGCAGTTCTACACCGTGCCGGAAGGCTATACCGGCGCTGCGGTCTGGGGGCAGGTCGCCATCGACCCGATCAGCCGCCGCCTGTACTTCGGCACCGGCAACAACTACAACATCCCGCAAGGGGTGGGTAACTGCGTCTCCAATGCGCGCTCCTATCGCGGCGGCCAGCTCACCGTGCAGGACGAACTGGATTGCATGGCGCCAGACAACTACGTCGATTCGGTGATCGCCCTGAACCTGGACAGCGGCAAGCTGGCCTGGGCGCACCGCCTGCAGGGCTACGATGCCTGGAACCTGTCGTGCATCGTCGCTCCCACCAACGGCCTGTGCCCGAACACCCAGGCCAGCAACCTCACCGGCCCGGATTACGACTTCGGCGGCGCCGGCGTCAATCTGTTCTCCGCCCGCCGCAACGGCAAGTTGCAGCAGCTGGTCGGCGCCGGGCAGAAGAGCGGCATCTACTTCGCACTGGATGCCAAGACCGGGGCCACCGTGTGGTCCACCCAGGTGGGCCCGGGCGGCACCACCGGCGGCGTCGAATGGGGCACCGCGGTGGACCCGTACAAGTCGCAGGTGTATGTGGCCATCAACAACAGCTCCAACGCCACCTATACGTTGGGACCTGCCAATGTCCAGAGCCACAATGGCGGTTCGTGGGCGGCGCTGGACGCGGCCACCGGCAAGATCAAGTGGCAGGTCAAGGTGCCCGGCATCAACCGCGTCAACCCCAACGTACCGGCCGGTGGCCAGGGCTCGCTGACGGTGTCGCCGAACCTGCTCTATGCCGGCTCGATGGCGGGCAACATGGTCGCCCTGGACACCGACACCGGCGCGACGCTGTGGAACTACGACGCCGCGGGCTCGGTGATCAGCTCCCCGGCCGCCGTCGACGGTGCGCTGTACTGGGGCGCCGGCTACGGCCGCTTCAACTTCGGCACTCCGGCCACCAGCAACCAGCTGATCAAGTTCGTGCCGAACGGCAGTGCGGGCAGGTAAGCCTCAACACCGCTGATCTGCGCAACGATGCGCAGTTCGCCCAGCACGACGACGCCACCTTCGGGTGGCGTCGTCGTGTCCGCGGTTTTCAGGATGGCCGTGCACGATGCGGTGGACGACGGGTAGCTGCGTGCTGATGGGGAACGGCGACAGCGGCACGTAACGGCCGCGCAGCGGTAGCGGCATGCCCCTACAAGCGCGTCACCTGGCACAGCCGGATCTGCCCGGCTTCCAGTCCATGCACCTCCGCGGCACGGCGGCGCAAGGCGTACACCAGCCCTGCCGCGTCCAGCTCGCCGCCGCGCACGTCCACACTGTGGGCCAGCTGCCCCCACAGCACCGGCCGACCGTCGCAATAGCCCTCGTAGTCGACGAAGTAATGCAGCTGGCGCGACTCAGGTTCCGACGTGGACATCGCCCTGGATCTCCGTGCAGCCCAGATGTTCCAGCGCGATCTCCAGCCCGAGCAGATAGCTCTGCGCGCAATAACCGCGCACCGTGGCCACCCGCTGGGTAAAACCGTCCGGCAGGCAACGTTCGGGCCGGTCCACACTGTCGTCGTGGGCCTCCACGAAGGGGTACGGCAGTGCGCCGAGGAGACGGTGCAGGCGCGTGCTCTCCACGCAACTGCCCGGATCGATCAGCGCGATCTCCATCCGCGCCTGCCCGGCCACGCGCAGGGCATCCAGCAGTTCCTGCTCCGACCCGCAGGCACGCAGGGCCACGGTCTTGCCCGCATCGCCGGCGCATTGCACCAGCTGGCGGATCACCGCCCGCGGCAGCGGCTGCGGCCCACGCACCAGCGGCGACGATGCCTCCGGCCCACGTATGATCATGATCGACATGGCGGCGCCCTCAAGCCGCCACGCGCAGCGGCGCGTGCAACGACGGCAGGCAACGCGCCGCGATCCCCAGCGACACCGCATACGCGCGCGGCGTATCGTGCGGCGCGATCACCACCGCCAGCGGCGCATGCTGCGGATGCAGCCACGGCTCCAGCTCCTGCCCCGCATCGGCATGCAGTTCGATGTAAGGCGTGGGCAACGCATCCACCGCCGCGCGCAAGGCGCTGGCACAGCTGCGCTCGGACAACGGCAGATCGCCAGAGTCCAGCAGCACCAGCTCCACCTCGGTATCGCGGCCGGCTGCGTGCAGCCCGGCAATCAAGGTCTGCACATCGGCGCAGGCCAGCGTACGCAACACACGTCCGGCGCATTCGGCCTGCATCGGCGCCCGTTGCGCCGGATCAGCCTGCGGGCCTTGCAAAATCAGGATACACATCGTGTTGGGCTCAACGCACCATGGTGCGGGAGTGCCAAGGTAGGTCTGGAGGGCATAAAGGAGCTATTCGCGCCTCAGGGTGTGGCATAAAGAGTGCGTAATGGCTGCACTCATCAGTTCATTCAAGTCTTATCCACCCCGTAGGCAGCACCGTAAAGTTTGGAAGCCACCGGTCGATAACGCGTGATTGGAGCCGGGAGCAGGTCAGGATGGAACGCGATCACCCCATCGGGGTTGCAGGGTTGCAATGATGAGCTGGGCAATGGAAGCGCTGGGTCTGTCAGCGGATGCCGATACGCGCGCGATCAAGCGCGCGTATGCCGCCCGCCTGAAAACAACTCGTCCGGACGATGATCCGGCGGCATTCCAGCAACTGCACGAAACCTACCAGGCCGCATTGGCTTACGCAGCATGCATCGAGCGAGCTGACGAAGTTGACGCTGACGAGACGTGGGCAGGCGCGCAGACCGCCGCATCGACGGCAGAAGCGCTACCAGCAAGCCAGTCTCAGAGGAATCAAGCACCGCGCTCGCTGGCTGCATATGTCCACGACCCTGCCCTTGAGGCAGAGATCGAGCGCTGGCGCGAGAGCACGCACGTACCGGACTGCGCGGCACGCATCCTGGCCGCAGCGCAAGACATGCCCGACCAGAGTTTTTCCGCATGGTTGAGCGAGCTACCGGAGTGGTGGTCGCTGGAGCTGCGTCCGCAGATTGGCCAGGCTCTGGCAGACCTCATCAAGAGCCGATGCTTACCAGTCACCGATGCGACTTTCGATCTGCTGATCACAAGTTTCGGAGATGATCCCGACGCGGATGCCTCCCATGTGCTGTGGTCCGCGCGCTTGCTCGATGTTGCCCTGGACCAGCCGCCAGACTCCTTAGAACTCTGGATGCAGAGCCATGCTGACACTTGGTCAGACTACCAGCGCTTCATGATCAGCCTCCACGTAGCGCACGCGCTCGGTACTCAGCGCCCATCGCTACGCCTGGCGACCATCGATACGCTGATGAAGGCCTTCGGCTGGCAGGCGCAAGAGGACGATGACAACGTCGCCTGGCTTCAGGCAGCACGCAGGACTGCACGCAAGCAGGAACTGGCGCTAAGGCGGGAGTCGGCGCTGGCACTCGATGGCGATGCCGAAGTGCTTGCCTATGAGTTGACGGTGGCTGGATGGGACGGGATGACGCCGCAGTGGGCGGCTGCACTGCGCTCACGTCTGGCACGGCCACCCTCGCCATGGCGCTCCCTGGCGACCGCGCTCCTACCGGCAAGGCCTGCATGGATGTACCGCTTCTGCAGCATCGTGCAGCGGTGGTTTCCACACCAGTTACCCGAATCAGTGCATCCGCAGAATCTGCGTTTCTGGATACAGATCGGTAACCCGCAGCGCCCACACGGGCGTCAGTTGGGCTTGGGCCTGGCGCGAGGGCTTTGCGTTGCCGCCCTGCTTGCCATCGGCTCCGGCTTGTTGGCGATCCTTTCGACCGTTCATCCCGACACTGAGAACGCAACCTGGGCGTTCCGTAGCATTGGATGGGGTTTGGGGGGCTGGAGTGCGCTGGTACTCGTCCACCTGGGTGCGCGGTGGCAGGTGCGTAGACTCACGCCCGGCACGCACAAACACATCGCGCACCGCTGGTTGTTGCCTGCGACAATGACTGCGGGCATTGCCGGCATAGCAGGTGGATTGGGCGATGGCGTGGTGGGGGCGGCCATGGGCGCGGCCTTGATCTGCATGGCGCTGTACCGCGTCATGGGGCGCATGGTTCCGCCACCGGCAGTCAAGGCGCCACAATCGCTCATCATGTCGGGGACTATCGGACTCGCATCGGCGGCAATGGGTGCGAGCCTGTGGCCCGGATTGGCCGTCGCGCTATTCCTTTGGCTGGTGTCGCTTGTCCAAGACGCGCAGCACGACGACCTGTCCGTACTCAACTAGAACTTCATAGACGCTAAAGGATTCCGTCATGATCGTAGGCATCGACCTCGGCACCACCCACTCGCTGATCGGAGTGCATGATGCCGAGGGTGGGAGGTTGTTTTCCAACCCGCACGGCAGCCTGCTGACACCGTCGGTGATCAGCATCGCCGACGATGGCAGCCTGCTGGTCGGCCAACCGGCCCGCGAGCGCCTGGTGACGCATCCACAGCACAGCGTGGCGGCGTTCAAGCGCTGGATGGGTAGCTCACGCGAGACCACGCTGGGTGGGCGCAGTTTCCGTCCGGAAGAGTTATCAGCGCTGATCCTACGCTCGTTGATCGCCGACGCCGAAGCGGCACTAGGCAGCAAGATCGAAGAAGCCGTCATCAGCGTACCGGCGTACTTTTCCGATGCGCAGCGCAAAGCCACGCGCGTGGCCGGTGAACTGGCGGGAATCCGGGTCGAACGGCTGATCAACGAGCCCACCGCCGCCGCGCTCGCCTACGGGCTGCAGGAACGCGGCGGCGAAGGCCGCGTACTGGTGCTGGATCTGGGAGGCGGCACGTTCGACGTGTCGTTGCTGGAGATGTTCGACGGGGTGGTCGAAGTCCATGCCAGTGCAGGCGACAATTTTCTGGGAGGCGAAGATTTTCTCGAGGTACTGCTGGAGGGCTTCTGTACCGAGCATCGCCTCGATGCGAGCAAGCTTGCCCCCGGCGACAGTGCGCAGCTGCGCCGCCGTCTGGAACAGCTCAAGCGCGAACTGAGCACCCAGACGCAGGGTGCCATCAACCTGAGCATGGCAGGGCAGAGCTATGCCTGGGAGATCGACGAAGCGCGCTTTGCGCAACTGGCCGAGCCGTTGTTGCAGCGGATGCGCACACCGATCGAGCGCGCCTTGCGCGATGCCAAACTCAAGCCGTCGGAGCTGGACGATATCGTGCTGGTCGGCGGAGCGGTGCGCATGCCGATGATCAGCCGGCTGGCCACGCGCATGCTTGGTCGCCTGCCGTTGCGTCATGTCAACCCGGATCACGCCATCGCGTTGGGGGCTGTGGTCGCCGCGGGCCTGAAGAGCCGCGACGAAAGCCTGCGCGAAGTCGTGCTCACCGATGTCTGCCCATACACACTGGGCACGCAGGTCGCACGTCAGGGCAACGACGGCCAGGTGCGCTCCGGCTACTTCCATCCCATCATCCCGCGCAACAGCGTGGTGCCGGTCAGCCGCGAGGACCGCTTCTACCCGATCAACGAGCAGCAGACCCAGGTCATCATCGATGTCTACCAGGGCGAAAACCCGATGGTGGAAAAGAACATCAAACTGGGCGAACTACGTGTTCCACTCGACCCCAAGCGCGCGCGCAGCGAGCAAGGCGTGCTGACGCGCTTTACCTATGATGTGGATGGGCTGTTGCAGGTGGAGGTGATCGAAGATGCCACCGGTAGGCGGCACGAATTGGTGCTGGAACAGAATCCCGGACTGCTCGATCGCGAAGAAATCGTGCGCCGGCTGCAGGCCCTGCAAGACCTGAAGGTGCATCCACGCGACCAGCAGCAGAACATCGCACTGATGGCACGGAGCGAGCGCGTCTACGAGGAATACATCGACGCGCGGCATCTGGTACAACAGTGGATGGTGCAGTTCCGGGAGGTGCTTGAGAGCCAGGATCTGGAACGCATCGAGCGCCACCGCCACGAACTCGCGCAAGCATTGGACGAACTGGAGGCGCGTGCATGAACTGGGCGCTGGATGCGCTGGGGCTGGATGACGATGCAGACACGCGTGCGATCAAGCGGGCTTACGCGGCACGCCTGAAGCTCACCCGCCCGGACGACGATCCGGCCGGGTTCCAGCAGTTGCATGAGACCTATCAGGCCGCGCTCGCCTGGTCGCGTTACCGCGCGGAGACAGCGGCGGCCGAGGAAGCCGATGAGCCGCAGGATGACGGCATGTCTGATGCTGGCGTGGGCAGTGTTCGGCCCGCCGCGTCGCCGCTGGCCGCGCACTCTCCCACACCGGACGTCCAGCCCGCTGACGCGCTTTGGCCCGAGTCCGCGCAGCCGGATGCAACACCCCGACCCGTCCCGGACATTGCTGCCGACTGGAGCGCGCCGCCGCAAGCACGGCAGCCGGATGTCGACGTGGAGCAGGTGCAGCGACGCATCCTGCAGCAAGCCTGCGCGGTGGACGCGCAGGAACTGCAGCGATGGCTGCTGACGCAACCGGAACTATGGTCATTGGAATTCAAGCCACAGATCGGCAGCGCCTTACAGCGCTCTCTGCTTGGCGAGAGTCACGCGCTTATCGCAGACAACTACGATGTGCTGGCGGGCTTCTTCGACTGGGAGCAGGCGCTGGATGCGCCCGATCCCTATCTGGTCGAACAGGTGCGTACACGTATGCATCGCCGGTGGTTGCTACAGCCGGCCGGTCACGCCCAACTGGCCAGGGAGCTGCAGCGCTGCGGCGATGCCTCCGCATCGGTGCCTCAGGTACGCAGGATGCTGGAATGGCTGGCGCCAGCAGAGCCGGAAGGTACTGCCCTTGCCACGATGCTCTGGCCCGGACGCGCCGGCCGGGTCCGCCGCCTGCTCGATCTGATCGGTTATGTCCCGGGCGGCAGCAAGCCGCCACCGCCAGTGGATCGGGAAAGCGCTCTGCGCTGGTATATGGCCAGCCAGCGGGACATGTTCAACCCGATGATCGCCGCGCTGGGATTGATGCGCAGTGCCATCGTCGGTGTGGCGTTCCTGCTGCTGTGCCTGCTGTTGGCAATGGTCGACCACAATCCGACACCGGGCATGTCTCCGGTCTTGAAGGTCGGACTCTGGGGCGCAGTGATCAGTGTCGCCGGCTGGGTCGCGTGGTACGCCCTGACCTCCCTGCTGCGTTGGCAATGCCGGCCGGAGACCGACCCGCGGGTGGAGCATCCCTGGCTGCAACGTCTGTTCATTCCTGCCATCGGCGTGCTTGCGGGGGCGTTGATCGCCGTCGGCCTGAAACAGGCCGCAACCTTCATCGCCTTGCCCTTGCTGTTGATCGCACTGCTGCGCTGGATACGTCGGGGCGGCAAGACATTCCGGTTTCAGTGGAGCTGGGGCTGGGTGTGGGCCGCGGCGATCTGCGCAAAGGGCGTCTTCGTGGGCATCGGCTTTCTGATCCTCTTTCCACAGATCGCGTTGCTGGGGACTGCGATCGCCTGGGGTGCGGACCTGATCTCGCACTGGAGTGCGCGCAGAAACGCAGCGCATTGACCGACCCTGGCGCGCATCGATGCCAGCCTGCCGTCTCGAACGGCAGGCGGCGGCAGCGTCGATGCCTGCGCTGGCGCCGCTTCGTGCCGGGCCATCGATGGTCCGGCGCACCACGGCCGGCGGCGGTGCGCCGGAGCTTCGACGCGCGGCACTGCCGAGACGGCGTTTATGGGCCGCCTACTTCTCCCGCCGCCAATTGATCGAACCCTTGGTCTCCACCGTGCTGGATTCGGCTTCGATGTCGAAGCCGCGGCTGAGCAGGTATTTGAGGGTGAGCACCGAGCCGCTGCCGATCATCGAGACGCCGTAGCCGACGTAGAGTTTGGGCGAGAGATACTTGCCGAAGCCCACCACCGAGCCCAGGGTGCTGGATTGGCTGACGCCGGCGTCGTCCAGGCCGAGCTTGGCGCCGATCTGCGAGGCGATCAGGCTGCTGCCGGCCGATAGCGCGGCCGAGGCGGCGCTGACCTGCTGGGTTTCGTCGCTGCTGGCGGTGGACAGGCCGCGGCCGAGTACCAGGTACGACAGCGCCTCCGATTGCGACATTGCCGGCTCGGACCACACATCGGCACGTGGCGATTCGGCGCGGCCGCTGACGTCGATGCCGGCGGTGACGTCGCCCACCTTGCGTTCGGCACGCAGGCTCACGCGTGGATCGGAGACGATGTTGTTGTTCCAGGTCAGCTGGCCGCGGCTGATGGTCAGGTCCTGGCCATAGGCCTTGTAGCGGCCGCGCACATCCAGCCCGCCGTTGGCGGTCATCTCGCGGCCGGGGCGGGCGCGGATCTGCATCTGCCCGCTCAGCCCGCCCTTGAGGCCGAAGCCGCTCATGTTGACCTTGTCGCCGAGCACGATGGCCAGGTCCATGTCCAGCGGCGAGGCCGGGGTTTCTTCCGGATCCACCGGGTCCAGTACCACCACGTCTTCGGACACCGAAGTGCCACGGTCCAGGCGTTCCAGGTCGATATCCGCTTCGGGCACGGTGACCTTGCCGCGCAGCTGCATCGTGTTGTCGGCAATGCCGAACTGCATGTCCGGGTTGGCGATGATGCGCAGTTCGCTGGTGTTGTAGGCCAGCACGTTCTCGCCGCGGATATTGAGCAGCAGCGGCGTGCTGCTGCCGAACCACGACAGCCCGCCGTCGATGGTGAGCGTGCCGGGACCGGACTTGGCCGAGGCGGTGATCTTGGCCGAGCCATCCGGCAACGCGTCGAAGCGGCCCTTGCCCTCGCTCAGGGTCAGGCCCATCGACGGGTACTCGGCGGTGAAATCGCTCAAGGTGGCATCGCCGCCCAGCAGCGGTTTGTCGCGGGTACCGCGCAGGCTCACATGGCCTTCGACCAGGCCCTTGGGCCGCACGACGTCGGCCACCACCAGCTCCAGCCAATACAGCCGCGACATATTGAGATACAGCTCGCCGTTGAGCGGCGCGTACGCATCCCAGCCGGTGTTGAACTTGGCATCGACGAAACCGGCGCCCTGGAAGCCGATGCCCAGCTTGGCCTGGATCTGCTGCTGGGTGAAATCGGCCTGCATGCTGAACTGGTCGTAGCGCAGCAACTCGCCACGATTGGGGTTGCCGGCCACCGCGGCGTAACGGGTTTCGCCGAGGCGGATGCCGCCCTCCGGCGAGGCGACCCGGAAGCTGCCCTCCCAGGCATTGCCGCGTGGCTTGAAGCTGCCATCGACGGTGAGCTCGCCACGGAGATAGATCTGCCGGCCTTCCTGCTTGGGCAGCCACGGCTGCACCAGCGACAGCGGCAAGGCATCGCCATGCACCACCATGCCGTCGCGCGGCCAGTTGGCGCTGGCGCACAGCGCACCGCCGGTGGCGGCGCCCAGGCAGGTATCGGACAGGGTGAAGGCGGCGCCGTCGGTACTGAACTGCGCCGGCTGCCGCAGCGCCCAGGCATCGCCCTTGACCGGCGCGATGCGCAGCGTGGCCAGCTGGCCCTGCCAGCGCGCGCCGTTGCGACGCACATCGCCCTGCAGGGCGAGGCTGGCCATGGCATTGGCGATGTCGGCCTCCAGGCGCAGCGCCTCCACCGCACCGCGTGCCTGCACGCGCACGCTGTCCAGCACCACGCCGGCTTCGATGGCGGTGCCTTGCAATGCGAGTTGCCCATCGCTGCCGCGCCACGGCAGCCGGCCACGCAGGCTGATGCTCTGCGCGCTGTAGCTGTTCCAGCGCAGGCCGTTGCCGGCGATATCGGCGGTGATGTCCGGCGCATTGCGCTTACCGCCGATCTGCAACTGTCCACGCACCACGCCGGTGGCGCCGGGCAGCACATCGTCCAGCTGCAGCGGCTGCAGCTGCGCGGCGATATCCAATTGATCGCCGACCTTGCCCTTGGCGGTGATGCGGCTGGCGCCCAGCGCCAGTTGCAGCTCGCCTTCGCCCTGTTCGCCGCGCAGCGCGAACTTGCCGTCGGCCGATAGCGCGCGCTGGCGCAGCTGCCCACGCAGACTGGACACCTGTGCGGTGGCTTCCAGGCCCGGCGATACCCCGCCCGCGGGGGCCGGCAGCTGGCGGCCCTTGGAGGCGATCGTGCCGGACAGGTTGCCGTTCCAGCCCGGCGCGAAATAGCCCGGATCGAACTTGGACAGTTGTGCGGCGAGGTCCCAGTGCAGTTCCGGCGTCCAGCCCACCTCGCCGGTCAGATCCAGCGCGCCACCCGGGGTGGCGGCCTGCACCTGCTTGAGCTGGGCGCGCTGGTCGTTGCCGCGCGTGTCGAACACCAGCTTGGCCTGCTGCCCGTCGCGCTCCACGGTGGCGCGGCCGATCGCCGCCCATGCCTTCAGGGTACCGGCCACGCCCAGGCGCGCTTCGCTCAGCTCCACCGGGACCACCGGCGCATCGGGTGTGGCAGGGTCCGGGGCCGGGGTGAAGCGCAGGCCGCCGGCATTGACCGCGAACCGGAAGCTCGGATTCTGGGGATCGCGGAAATCGGCGGTGCCGCGCAATTGCGTGCGGCCTTCGAAGGTCTCGATCACCAACGGTTCGACCGTGAGGACCTGGTCGGCCAAGCGGAGATGCGAAGGCTGCAGGGTAGCGCTCAGTTCCCCTTGGCGGATGCTGCCCTGCAGATCGGCGTTGCCGCCCTTGCCGGAGGCCTGCAGGTTCAGTGCGATCGGCGTGGCGGGGGGAGCGGTCTGCCCCTCGGCGGCGGGAATCAACAGCGCCGTGTCCAACGCCTCGGTCACCGCCTTGAACGCCCAGCTGGGGTCGTCGCGGCCGGTGAATACCAGGCTGGCCTGCAACGGTGCCGGCGCGCGGCCGGCAATGGCCACTTCCATCTTGTCCAGATCCCCGCGCGCCACCAGCCCCAGGCTGGCCGGGGTGCGCCCGCGTGGGGCCGGCAGCACTGCGGTGGCGGTGAGATCGGCGCGGTAGTCGTCGTTGGGCACGTAATCGCCGTGCAGGCGGAAATCGCCCTTGTCGGTATCGATCACCAGCGCGCGCGTACGCAGTTCGCCGGTGGCCACTTCCAGCCCGCCCTGCACCCTGTGCAGGACGACCATCGGTTGCTGCAGCTGGGTGATGCGCAGGTTCTGCACATCGATCCTGTCGGCCTGGATCGCCAGTGGCACGGTGATCTGCGGCAGCGATTCGGGCCAGCTGGGGAGCTTGAACGGTTCGTCGCTCTTGCCCAGATTCAATGAGGCGTTGCTGACCTGCACCGCATCCAGCTGCAGCTTGCGCCCCAGCAGCGGGCGCAGGTCCGGCTCCAGATACACGCGCTCGGCGGTGAAGTGGATGTCCTGATACTTGAAGTCGACATTGCGCAAGGTCAGCGGGCCGGCCACCGGGCCTTCGACGCTGGCATAGGTGAAGCTGGCGCCCACCGGCAACCGCGCCACCACTTGCGCCAGCAATACATCGCGCCCGGCCACGGTCTGCAGCAGCCAATAGAGCGCGATCAGGGCCAGCAGCACCAGTCCCAGCACGGTCAGCCCCGAGCCCACCCAGAAGCGGCGCCGGCGATAGAAACGCGCGCGGCGCGGTACGGCGGGCGGCGTGGGTGTGCTCACAGGTTGGCCCCGATATCGATATAGAGCTGGAACTGCGAGTCGGGATCGTTCAGGCCATGCGCGATATCCACTCGCACCGGGCCGACCGGCGAGCGCCAGCGCAGGCCGAAGCCGATGCCCGTGTGCCAGTCAGGCCGGTCGTCGAAGGCGCTGCCGCCATCGACGAACACTGCCCCGCCCCATGGGCCGCCCTTGAGGTAATGCTCGTATTCGGCGCTGGCGGTCACCACGTTCTTGGCACCGAGCGCGAATTCGTCCGGCCTGGGCGTGCGCGGGCCGACTTCGCGAAAGGCATAGCCGCGAATGCTGTTGGCGCCGCCGGCAAAGAAGCGCAGGCTCGGCGGCATCGCGACCAAGTCGCTGGTCCAGGTGGTGCCGCCTTCGCCGCGCAGGATCAGCCGGCCGTTGTCGCCGGCGCCCAGGAACCAGCGCAACTGCCCGTACAGCTGGCCGAAATTGGTATCCGAACCGGCCCCTTCGGCGCCGCCGCGGATGAACATCTGCCCCGACACGCCGCTGCGCGGGAACAGGCGGTCGTCGACATTGACGTAGTTGGCCTGCAGCTGCGGATAGATCAGCGTGGATGTCTCGTACACCGCGCCTTCGAAGTCGTCGCCGCTGCTGAAACGCCACCGCTCGCGCAAGGCGTTGATCGAGGCAATCGCGCTCCAGCGCTCGTTGATCTGGCCACTGCGGCTGCCGGTAAGCTTGATGTTGCGCAGGTCGATGTATTCGGTCTGCTCGTCGTACAGCCGCACCGAGGCGGTGTACCAGCCGTCCAGCCAACGGAAGGCGGGCACCCGATAGCTGGAGGTCAGGCTCTTGCGGTTCTGCGCATAGTCCAGCTGCGTGTCCATCTTGTGGCCGCGCGAATTCACATAGCGCCGCTCCACCCCGCCGCGCACGCCGGCTCCGCTCTCGCTGCCGTAGCTCAGGCCGGAGGTGTAGATGGTGCGCTTGGCGCGGGTGAGCTTGACGTCCACCGGCACGCGGCCATCGGCATCGGCTTCCTCGGGCTTGGGCTGGATATCGATGGTGCTGAAGTAATCCAGCTTGGTCAGCGACTCGCGCAGCCGATCCAGTTTGCCTTCGTGGTAGTAGCTGCCTTCTTCCCAGTACACCAACGGCTCGAACAGTCCCGGGCGGAAGTAGTCGTAGTCGAAGCGCACCTTGCCCATGTCGTAGCGCCGGCCGCTGTCCCAGTTGAGATCGATGTCGGCGGCCTGCTCGGCGCGCGTCACCGCGACCCGGCGGCGGGTGAGGTCGGCGTCGAAATAGCCGCGCTCGGCCAGGCGACGGGTGATGCGCACCTTGCTGGATTCGTACTGCGGGTGGCTGAACACCTGGCCCGGGCGCGGCTCGAACTGCTTCAGGTCCTGGCCCAGGTAGCGGTCCTGTTCGGCCCAACCGGTGATGGAGATGTGCGAGGTGCGCACCCGCACCGGTTCGCCGCGCTCCACCGTGATCACCACCGTCACCCGGTCGCCATTGCGCGGGGCCGCCAGATCGATGGTGGGCGAGTAGTACCCGAACGGCTCCAGCGCCTCGCGCGTCTGCCGCTCGGCCTGCGCCAGCAGGTATTCCAGCCGCGACTCGCCCTGCTCCTTGCCGACGGCCTCATACAGGGACAACGAGACCTCGATGTTCTCGATCATCTCGGCATCGTCGCCTTCGTCCAGACCCTTGATCTCGATCTTGTCGATGGTTGCGCGTGCGAAGGCGGGGCCCGCCAGGACGCACAAGAGCAGCAGGACGGGGCGGACCCGGAAGATGAATCGCATCGGCGCAGGATACCGGCAGGACCGCTCGGGTCTGTTAATGGGACGTCTAGAAGGCGAGAGTGCCATGTCGCTTGTCACGCGCGGATGCACGCGGCTATCCGACATCCAGCGAGCGAAGAGGACGCGACGAAGCGCTATCACCGCGCGCGCGGGACTGACCGGCTGCGGACCCCGCCTCGGGGGCCCCGCAGCGATGCCACTGGCATCGCCGCGCTCGGCATGAACTGGTCGGCTTCGCAGGTCGCCACCCTGGAGCGATCCGTGGGTGTGTCCGCCACTTCGGCTCACACCACCCGCCGCGCTGCCTAGGTGCCGTGCCTGGCCCCGGCATGCATCGTGCCCTCAACTGGACAGATGCTCGATGGCAGCGACGCTGCCGAGGCGGTCGCCGAGTTTCTTCAGCAGGGCGAGCCGGTTGGCACGCAGCTGCGGATCGTCGGCATTGACCATCACGCCGTCGAAGAACGCATCCACCTGCGGGCGCAGGCGCGCCAGGCGTGCGAGCACGGCGACGTAGTCGTGGCGGTGCAAGGCATCGCCGGTGTCGCCGATGGCCGCTTCCACCGCTTCGGCCAGGGCCTGTTCAGCCGGTTCGCGCAGCAGCATGGGATCGATGTCGCCGGGGATCTCGCCTTCCACCTTGCGCAGGATGTTGCGGATGCGCTTGTTGGCCGCAGCCAGCGCTTCGGCCTCGGGCAGGGTGGCGAAATTGCCGATGGCGTCGATGCGGCGGTCGAAGTCGTAGAGGGAGCCGTGGGTCGCGCCCAGGTGCGCTCCTACGCCGGCCGGTGTCGGCACGGCTTCGGGCGAGGCAGAGAACAATGCGGCGACCGCGTTGAAATGCGTGGCCGGTACGCCCTTGTCGGCGTAGTAGCCGCGTAGGCGATCTAGGATGAAGTCGAACTGGTCTTGGACGGCCAAGTCTTTGGACAACTCAGAAGGATCGATATCAATGTTTTGGCTCAATGACAATTTTGATTTGAAATCCCACTTCGTGTACGCGAGCAGCACTTCAGCCACTTGCTCCAGGGTCGCCTTCGAATTGATTTTTACCCACACTTGAATTGATGCCTGCTGGATCAGTTTCTTCAGGTCAAAGTCAAACCCCGACTCAATCACCGTCCGCGCCAATCCCAACGCATTACGCCGCAACGCGAACGGATCCTTGTTGCCGGTCGGCTTCAACTCGGCCGCAAACCCACCGGCCAAGGTATCCAGCCGCTCGGCGATCGCCAGCACCTTGCCCAGCGGCGAGAGTGCGATGTCGTCGCCGGCAAAGCGCGGTTGGTAGGCCTCGTCGATGGCCAGCGCGATTTCGCCGGGCTCGCCGGCGGCGGTGGCGTAATGGCGCCCGGCAATGCCCTGCAGTTCCGGGAATTCGTTGACCATGCGCGATTGCAGGTCGTTCTTGGCCAGTTCCGCTGCGCGACGCGCCTGCGCGGGGTCGGCGCCCACCTGCGGCGCGATCGCTTCGGCCAGTGCCGCCACGCGCGCGACCTTGTCGGCCACCGTACCCAGCTTTGCCTGGTAGGTCACCGTGCGCAGGCCGTCGCCCATCGCCTCCAGCCCCTGCTTGAGGTCTTCGTCGAAGAAGAACTTGGCGTCGGCAAAACGCGGGCGGATGACGCGCTCGTAGCCCTTGGCCACTTCGGCAACGTCCCTGGAGACGATATTGGCGATGCCGATGAACTGCTCGGTCAGCTTGCCGCCGGCATCGAGGACCGGGAAGAACTTCTGGTTGATCTCCATGGTTTCGATCAGCGCTTCCTGCGGCACCGCCAGGAAATCGCGCTCGAAACTGCACAGCACCGCCGACGGCCATTCGACCAGGTTGACCACCTGCTCCAGGTTGTCGTCGCTGATGCGCGCGCTGCCGCCGGCCTGCTGTGCGGCGGCTTCCACTTCTTCGACGATGCGGGCGCGGCGCGCGTCGGCATCCACCAGCACGTGCGCGGCGCGCAGTGCGTCGATGTAGTCGCCCGGAGCGGCCAGCGACACGGCGCCTTCATGCATGAAGCGGTGACCGCGCGTCACGCGATCGCCGCGCACACCCAGCAATTCGGCCGGAATCACCTCGCTGCCGAACAGCAGCACCAGCCACTGCACCGGCCGTGCGAAGGCGTATTCGTGCGCGCCCCAGCGCATCGGCTTGGGAATGGGCATCGCGGCAATGGCGTCGCGCAGGATCTCCGGCAGCAGATCCGCGGTGCGCGCGCCCGGCGTCACTGCGCGGTGCACGAAGCGCTCGCCCTTGGCGTCGCTGGTGCGCTCCAGCGCGCTCCAGTCGATGCCGGCCTTGGCAGCGAAGCCGGCCAGTGCCTTGGTCGGCTGGCCCTGCGCATCCAGCGCGATGTTGAGATACGGCCCCAGCACTTCCGAGCGCTGCTCCGGCTGCTCGGTGGCCACGCCCGGCAACAGCACCGCCAGGCGACGCGGCGTGGACAGCGGCCTGGCATCGCCGCGGGTGACGGCGACGCCGCGCTTTTCCAGGCCGTTCAGCACGCCATCGAAAAAGGCCTGTGCCAGACCCGGCAGCGCCTTGACCGGCAGCTCTTCGGTGCCCAGTTCGATCAGCAGGGGAAGTTGTTCGCTCATATGACGTGGACCTTTGCGTAGTCCCTTCTCCCTGCGGGAGAAGGTGCCCCGAAGGGGCGGATGAGGGTACGGGCGAAGCTCTGTGGAGTTTGGGTGCATGAGGGCTGCGCCCCGTACCCTCACCCCAACCCCTCTCCCGAGGGGAGAGGGGCTTTTGGTCCCTTCTCCCTGCGGGAATAGGTGCCCCGAAGGGGCGGATGAGGGTACGGCCGAAGCCTATGGAGTTTGGGTGCACGAGGGCTGCGCCCCGTACCCTCACCCCAACCCCTCTCCCGGCGGGAGAGGGGCTCGGTTACTTCTTCACTCCAGGAAACCCCAGCTTCTCGCGCTGCGCGTAGTAGGCCTGCGCCACGCCCTGGGCCAGCGCGCGCACGCGCAGGATGTAGCGCTGGCGCTCGGTCACGCTGATCGCGCGGCGCGCATCCAGCAGGTTGAAGGCGTGGCTGGCCTTGGTGACCTGCTCGTAGGCGGGCAACGGCAAGTCTACTTCGACCAGATGCTTGGCTTCGGCTTCGCAGGCATCGAAACGGTGGAACAACTCGGCCACGTTGGCGTGTTCGAAGTTGTAGGCGCTCTGCTCCACTTCGTTCTGGTGGTACACATCGCCATAGCTCACCGGCGTGCCATCCGGGCCGTAGGTCCACACCAGGTCGTAGACGTTGTCGCAGCTCTGCAGGTACATGCACAGCCGCTCCAGCCCATAGGTGATCTCGCCGAGCACCGGCTTGCACTCCAGTCCGCCGGCCTGCTGGAAATAGGTGAACTGGGTGACTTCCATGCCGTTGAGCCAGACTTCCCAGCCCAGGCCCCAGGCGCCGAGCGTGGGCGATTCCCAGTTGTCTTCGACGAAGCGCAGGTCGTGCACCAGCGGGTCGATGCCCAGCGCCTTCAACGAGCCCAGGTACAGGTCCTGGATGTTGTCCGGGTTGGGCTTCATCGCCACCTGATACTGGTAGTAGCGCTGCAGGCGGTTGGGATTGTCGCCGTAGCGTCCGTCGGTGGGGCGGCGCGAGGGCTGCACATAGGCCGCATTCCACGGCTCCGGTCCCAGCGCGCGCAGGAAGGTGGCCGGGTGGAACGTGCCCGCGCCCACTTCCAGGTCCAAGGGCTGGATCAGCACGCAGCCCTGCTCGGCCCAGTACTGGTTGAGGGTCTGGATCAGGCCCTGGAAAGTGATTGGAACGCGCCAGGAATCGGACATGCAGCAAGGGCCGTGCGGAAGGGGTGCGCTAGTATACCGGCCCACCCGCGGCGCTTTGCCGCGGGCGATTGCCGCAAGGGACGATCAGCATGGAACAGCGGCGTAGCGCCGACCCGGACAGCGTAGCGGCGATCCTGCCGCGCGGCCGGTTGATGTTCGACACCGTGGCGGCCGCCCTGCTCGCCGATGGCATGGTGGTGCCGCACGAACACGAGCGCGTGCAGTTCTCCGGTGCCGGCGTGCGCACCGCCAGCGACGTGCATCCGCTGGTGCTGCTGGCCAACCTCAAGCTTCACGCTGCGCAGCCGCCGGCCGGCGAGCTGGGCCTGGAACGGCTCACCGAATGGCTGGCTACCCGCACCGGGCTGCGCTATCTGCGCATCGACCCCACCCGGATCGATGTGGCCGCGGTCACTGGCGTGGTCTCGCACGCCTACGCGCGCCGCCACCGCATCCTGCCGCTGGCGCTGGATGCCGAGCGCGTGCTGATCGCCACCAGCGAACCGCTGGCGCTGGACTGGCTGGCCGACGTGCAGCACCTGAGCCGCCGCCGCGTGGAGCTGGCGCTGATCAACCCGCTGGACCTGCATCGCTACACGATGGAGTTCTTCGGCGTCACCCAGTCGGTGCGTGGCGCGCGCGGCGATGCGCGCAGCACCGAATCCAATGCGGGCCTGCCCAGCTTCGAACAGCTGGTGGAACTGGGCCGCGCCGGCGACGTCAATGCCGACGATCACCACATCGTGCATATCGTCGACTGGCTGCTGCAGTACGCCTACGAGCAACGCGCCAGCGATATCCACCTGGAGCCGCGCCGCGAGGCCGGGCGCATGCGCTTCCGCATCGATGGGGTGCTGCACAAGGTGCTGGAAGTGCCGCCCTCGGTGATGACCGCGGTGGTCAGCCGCATCAAGGTGCTCGGCCGCATGGACCTGGCCGAACGCCGCCGCCCGCAGGACGGCCGCATCAAGACCCGCTCGCCGGGCGGGCGCGAAGTGGAAATGCGCCTGTCCACCATGCCCACCGCGTTCGGCGAGAAGTGCGTGATGCGCATCTTCGACCCGGATTCGGCGTTCAAGAGCATCGAGCAGCTCGGCTTCAGCCCGGAAGAGGCCGCCGGCTGGAGCGCGCTGGTCGAGCGCCCGCACGGCATCGTGCTGGTCACCGGCCCCACCGGTTCGGGCAAGACCACCACGCTGTATTCCACGCTCAAGCGCCTGGCCACGCCGGACGTGAACGTGTGCAGCGTGGAAGACCCGATCGAGATGATCGCGCCGGAATTCAACCAGATGCAGGTGCAGCAGAACATCGATCTGGATTTTGCCAGCGGCGTGCGCACGCTGCTGCGGCAGGACCCGGACATCATCATGATCGGCGAAATCCGCGACCTGGAAACCGCGCAGATGGCGGTGCAGGCCTCGCTCACCGGCCACCTGGTGCTGTCGACGCTGCACACCAACGACGCCGCCTCGGCGATCACCCGCCTGCTCGACCTGGGCGTGCCGCACTATCTGGTGGCCTCCACGCTCAACGGCGTGCTGGCGCAGCGGCTGGTGCGCACCCTGTGCGTGCACTGCAAGCGGCCGCACACGCTCAGCGACGCCGACTGGGCGGCCCTGCGCGAGCCGGGCGAAGCACTGCCGGAACCGCTGAACGTGCACGCGCCGGTCGGCTGCCTGGAATGCCGCCGCACCGGCTACCTGGGCCGGGTGGGCCTGTACGAACTGCTGCCGGTCACCCCACGCCTGCGTACCCTCATCCGCCCCGACACCGAGCTGGCCAGCTTCAGCCAGGCCGCCCGCGGCGAAGGCCTGCGCACGCTGCGCCGCACCGGCCTGGAGAAGGTCGCCGCCGGGCTCACCACCATCGAAGAAGTGCTGTCGGTGTTGCCGCCGCGGGAGTAACCGCAACGTCGTCCGGTGCCGCGGGCGCCCGCAGCATCCGCTCCACCCGCTGCTGGCCAGGACGGCCAGCTGCCCGTCCGAGGCCAACGGCCCGGCGCATGCGTCCATGGTCCAGTCGCGCGGCTGTCGGCCGATATCCAGGCATGCCAGCGCGATGGGCCGTCGCCATCGCCTTCAGCCATCCAGTCTCGAGGGAATCAGCACATGCCAATCGGCCATGACCCACAGCGTCTGCGGCGGCACGCAGCTTGAAAAAAACCGGCCACTGCCGCCTACAATCGAGGACATCTGTCGTGTCCGGATCCTTGCGCATGTCCGCTCTGCCGTTCCTGATCATCGAAACCGGCTGCCCCGTGCCGGAGATGAAGCGATACGGCCGTTTTCGCCACTGGATCCGCGTGGCGGCCGGGCTGGCCGAACACGAGACGGTGGCCATCGATGTCGCCAACGGCGACGCCCTGCCCGACCCGGCCGGCTTTGCCGGCACGATCGTCAGCGGCTCGGCCGCCTTCGTCACCGACCGCGCCGAATGGAGCGAGCGCAGCGCCGTTTGGCTGCGCCAGGCCGCGCACCAGGGCAAGCCCTTGCTGGGCATCTGCTACGGGCACCAATTGCTGGCGCATGCGCTGGGGGGCGAGGTCGACTACAACCCGGCCGGACGCGAGTCCGGTACGGTGGCGCTGGAACTGCATCCGCCGGCCGAGCAGGATCCGTTGTTTTCCGGCCTGCCGGGGCAGTTTCCTGCGCATGCCACCCACCTGCAGACGGTGGTACGCGCGCCGGACGGCGCCATCGTGCTGGCGCACTCGCGCCAGGACCGCTGCCATGCCTTCCGCTGGGGCCAGGCCACCTGGGGCGTGCAGTTCCATCCCGAATTCGCCACCCACCACATGCGCGGCTACGTGCAGGCGCGCGCGGAGTGCATCGCCCGCCACGGCCGCTGCGCCCGGACCGTGGCCCGTGAGGTCACCGCTGCGCCGGTCGCCCGCAAGCTGCTGCGCCGGTTCGTGCACCATGCCCGCGGCCTGCAGACAGTGAACGCTCGTCCCGCCGCGCACACGTAAAAGCGGCGATAATCGCGGGACGCCGGGTGGTCCGGCGCGCGTATCGATCCGGAATGGGAATGAGCGAAATCCGCAAGGTGCCGGCGTCTGCCGGCGCAGAATGGCTGTTGACCGGTTTCTCACTGCTCAAGCGGGCGCCGCTGGCGCTTGGCTCGCTGGGGGTGATCTGGAGCGTGGCCGCCTCGCTGGCGGTATCGCTGTCGGTACTGGTGCCGCTGCTGGGCCCGGCACTGCAGTTCCTGCTGGTGCTGGCCGGCCCGCTGTTCATGGGTGGCCTGCTGTGGGCGATCCGCGAAGTGGACGAAGGCCGCATCGCCAGGCCCGCGCACCTGTTGCACGGCCTGCAGGATGGCCGCGCGCCGCATCTGCTGGTGTCGCTGCTGCCCCAGCTGATCGCCGGCCTGCTGCTGGGCGTGCTGCTGCTGGTGATGATCGGCTCCAGCGGGCTGCAGCAGCTGTCGGAGGTGATGATCAAGATCAACCAGATCAGCCAGTCCGGCGCGCAGCCGGACCCGGCGCAGATCGAGCAACTGGCGGCCAGCCTGCCGGCCGGGCGCATCCTGCTGTGGCTGCTGCTGACCATCGCCACCTTCGCGGCGATGACGCTGGCGTTGTTCGTGATGCCCCCGCAGGTGATGTTCGACCGCAGCACCGGCGGCCACGCGCTGCGCGAGAGCCTGCGTGCCAGTCTGCACAACCTGCCGGCGATGCTGGTGTTCTTCGTGCTGGCGTTCATCGCCATCTTCGCGATCTATTTCGCGGTGATGATCGTGGCGCTGATCGTCGGCCTGGTGGCCGGGCAGACCGTGGCGATGTGGCTGGCCCAGCTGCTGCTGATGGCGGTGCTGATGCCGGTGTTCGCCGGTTCGGTGTACGCGGCCTGGAAGCAGATGTTCACCCATGACAGCGCCGCCGCACGGCCCACCCCGCCGTCGCGGCCGGATGTGTTTGCGGCCTGAGTCCGGCTGGCCCGGGGCCGCCGATCCGTGATGGCGCACCCGGGCGCGATGAAGCGTTACCGATAAAGCCTCTCACGCACGGCTGCGCTCCTGCGACGCAATCCGGTTCGTATGCCGGCTTCGGCTTCTGGAAGAGTCTCGGCCGCGCGTCAGGCGCGCGCCGCCGCCCGCGCTATGCCGCCTTCGGCCCTACCGCACGCGAGGCGATGATGCCCAGTTCGTAGAGCAGGCACATCGGGATGGCCAGCATCAGCTGCGAGACCACGTCAGGCGGGGTGAGCACGGCGGCCAGCACGAAGATGCCGACGATGGCGTAACCGCGGCCTTCGCTGAGCTGCTTGGGGCTGACCCAGCCCAGCAGCACCAGGATCACCAGCGCCACCGGCAACTCGAAACTCGCGCCGAAGGCGAAGAAGATCGCCAGCACGAAATCCAGGTAGGAATTGGCGTCCGGAGTGATCGCGATCACGTCGGGCTTGAACGTGGTCAGGAAGTGGAAGACCGCCGGCAGCACCAGGAAATAGGCGAACGCGCAGCCGATGTAGAACAACGCCACCGCCGAGGCCAGCAGCGGAAATGCGAGCTTCTTTTCGCGCTGGTACAACCCCGGCGCCACGAAGGCCCAGGCCTGGAACAGCAGCCACGGCACGCTGATGAACACCGCCAGGAAGAAGGTCAGCTTCAACGGAGCGAAGAACGCGCCGGCCGGATTCATCGCAATCATGGTCTGCCCCAGCGGCAGCTGCGAGATCAGCGGCGCGGCCAGCCAGGAATAGATCGCCCGCGAGAACGGCAGCAGGATCAGCAGCACCACACCCAGGCCGATCAGCGCGCGCACCAGGCGGGCGCGCAATTCCACCAGGTGCTCGATCAGACTGCTTTCGGCCTGTGCGTCGTCGAACAGGCTCACGGCTGGTTCTCCTGGATCTTGCTCGGCTCGGTCGGCATTGGCGCAGCCGGTGCGGTCGCATCGATGGGCGCACTGGTCGCCGGCACCGGCGCGCGGGTGAGGTGCGCGGCGTGCGGTGCCGGCACCACGCTGTCATGGGGGGCCGGAATCGGTGTCTGATGCGGCGCCGGCGCCATCGGCTGCGCTTGCGCGATGACCGGTGCGGCAGGTGCGGCTTCAGCAGCATCCATGGTGCTGGTCGCAGCGTCGGCACCGGTGCCCGGCGCCAGATCCGCATGCGCCCGTTCCAGCGGCGTGGCGCTGGCACGGATGTCGATATCGCGGCTCACGTCGTCGTGCAGCGCACGTGCGCCCTGCTCGACCTGCTGCTGCGTGCTGCGCAGCTCGGTTTCCGCCTGGCGCAACGAGGCCTGCACGTCCTGCAGGCTGCGCTTGAGTTCCTCGGCCTCCAGTTCGCGCTCCAGTTCCTGTTTGACCGAGTCCCATTGCGCACGCGCACGGCGCACCCACAGCCCGGCGAAGCGGGCCGCCTTGGGCAGGCGCTCGGGGCCAAGCACAACCAGCGCAACGATCGCGATCAGCGTCAGTTCGCCAACACCTATGTCAAACACCGACGCTGCTCCGAATCAGCGCGCGTCGCGGTCGCGCTCGGCCTGCGCCTCACGCGCCTGCTCGGCAGCACGGGAGTCGTCGCCCAGCTTGCCGGCTGGCTTGTCGTCGTCGTGCATGCCCTTCTTGAATTCCTTGACGGCGCTGCCGAGATCCTTGGCGCCACTGGTCAGCCGCTTGGTACCGAACACCAGCAGCACGATCACCAGCACGATGAGCCAGTGCCAAATGCTGAAACCGCCCATGATCTGCTCGCTTGCTGAAAAGAAGGAACGCGCAGGATACCCCAGCGCACCGCGCAGGGGGATGACAGGCCGTCAGCGGTTGCCGTCCAGCGACTCGGTGCGGATTTCGCCCTCCGACACCGGCTGGAAGCCCTGCTGCGCTGGCGGTGTGGTGGTGGGTTGCATCGGCACCGTACTGGCCTCGTTGGCCGGCGGCGGCGACTGCGCTGGAACCGGCGTGGCGCTGTGTGCACGCGGTGCGGGCGCGGCGCCTGCACTGTCGCCGTCGCTGTTGCGATTGGTGCGTGCGGTATAGGTGGCCTCCTCCAGGCGATCGCGGAAGGCGATCACGTCGGTGGATGGCCGCTCGTTGGTGCGGCCTTCGAAGATCATGCGCGGCGTGGCACCGCCACCGTAGGCATTGAGGTCGGCGGCATCGTCGATCTGCAAGACTGCGCCGTCGAGCGCCACGCCGGCGAACAGGCCGCGCGCGCGCGACCACGACCAGATCTCGGCCTTGAGCTGGCCGTCGGTGGCGGCGGCGGCATTGCGACCGACCGGGCCGGCGGCCACGCCGGCGTCGGCGCCCAGGGTGAACTTGCCGTTGACGATGTTGTCCAGGCTGCGGTCGTTGCGGAACACCAGCACCACATCGGAGGACTGCACGCCGGCCTGGAAGCCGATGCTGCCGCCGGTGAGCTTGACGAACACCGGCTGCGACCAGCTGCCGTCCGGATTCTTCATCGACATCAGGCCGTGGCCACGGCGGCCGCCGATCACCAGCCCGGCCTTGAGCGTATCGGGGATGACCACGATGGCGCGTGCCTCGTCGAGCAGCTTGTCGGGGATGGCCTGCTCGGGAATCTTCATGATCTCGTCCAGCACCCGCACCGCGTTACGCGCACGCTGATCCTCTTCCGGACCGGCGACGGCATGGCCGGCAACCAAGGTCAGCGACAACAACAGGGCCAGGCGCGACAGACGGGGCATGACAAACTCCACGGGGCGATCGGTCAAAGATAGCAATGGCGCGACGTTAGTGGTGGAGCAATGAATCGGTGGTGAGCGCAGCCGACGTGCAGGACGCAGCGGATCGGCGCGCCGTGGTCGGCAGCGCCGCCCGGCTCTGCCAGAATGGCCCGCATGAACATGCCCCCCGATTCCGCCCTGCTGGTCGTCAACCTGGGCACGCCCGATGCGCCCACCGCGCCGGCCGTGCGCCGCTACCTGGCCGAATTTCTCAGCGACCGCCGCGTGGTCGCGATCCCGCCGCTGTTCTGGAAGCCGCTGCTGTACGGTGTGATCCTGCCGATCCGCGGGCCCAAGTCGGCGGAGAAGTACGCCAAGGTGTGGTTGCCCGATGGCTCGCCGCTGGCGGTATACACCCGCCGCCTTGCCGAAGGCCTGCAGCAGGCCATGCCCGACTGGCAGGTGGATTGGGCGATGCGCTACGGCGCGCCGCCCTTGCGCAAGACGCTCGATGACCTGCGCGCACGCGGTATCAAACGCATCGTGGTGCTGCCGCTGTATCCGCAGTATTCGACCACCACCACCGCCTCGATCCAGGACGTGGTGGATGCCTGGCACCGCGACGCGCCGGAGATCGCGGTGCAGGTGATCGGCGACTATTGCGAAGACGCCGGCTGGGTGGCGGCGATCGCCGATTCGATTCGCGCGCACTGGCAGGTACATGGGCGCAGCGAGACGTTGATGTTCTCCTTCCACGGCCTGCCGCAGCGCGTGGCCAATGCGGGCGATCCGTATCCTCAGCAATGCGAGCGCAGTGCGCAGGCGATCGCGTCCGCGCTCGGCCTGGGCGCGGACGAGTGGCAGATGGGCTACCAGTCGCGCTTCGGCTCCGAGCGCTGGTTGCAGCCGTACGCAGAGCCCACCCTATGGAAACTGGCCGAAGGTGGCGTGCGCAGTTTCGACCTGGTGTGCCCGGGCTTTGCCACCGACTGCCTGGAAACCCTGGAAGAGGTGGCGCTGGGTTTTGCCGAAACGCTGGCCGAACGCGGCGCCACGCTCAGCTACATCCCCTGCCTCAATGCCGAAGCGGCACACGTGCAGGCACTGGCCGCACTGGCGCGGCGCGCGTGAGGCTGGAACCGTTCGACTGCACGCTGGCGATCGGCCGCGTCACCGGATTGCGCAGCGCCGAACGCGGTCGGCGACGGGTGCTGGCGCTGCATGGCTGGCTCGATAACGCAGCCAGTTTCCTGCCGTTGAGCGCACATCTGCAGGCGCCGGATCTGGACCTGGTGCTGCTTGACCTGCCCGGTCACGGTCACAGCGCGTGGCTGCCGGTGGGCGCCGAATACACCCTCAGCAGTGCCATCCACAATCTGCTGCAGGTGGCCGATGCGCTGGGTTGGGACCGCTTCACCCTGCTCGGCCATTCGCTGGGCGGCGGCGTGGCCAGCCTGATGGCGGCGGCCACACCCGAACGCATCGAGGCGCTGGTGGTCATCGAGGCGCTGGGCGCCCTGGCCGAACCGGCGGAAAACACCGCCGAGCGCCTGCGCGATTCGGTGCGTTCGACGCGCGGCCTGGCGCAGCGGCCGCTGCGGGTGTTCGGCACGATGGAAGCGCCGATCCGCGCGCGCATGATGGCCAATCAGCTCACCGAGCCGGCCGCACGGCTGCTGGTGGAACGCGGCCTGCGCGCAGTCGACGGTGGTTATAGCTGGTGCACCGATCCACGCCTGACCCTGCCCACCGCCGTCCGCATGACCGAGGCTCAGATCGATGCGCTGCTGACGTCCATCGTGTGCCCGACCCAGGCGATCTTCGCCACGCCGGCGCAGCCGTATTTTTCCGATACCTTGCGCGATCACCGCGTGGCGCTGGTGCCAGATGCACGCCTGGCGCTGCTGCCGGGCACGCACCATGTGCATATGGAGACGCCACAACCGGTGGCGGCGGTGATCGACGCGTTTCTGGCATCGTTGCCAGTGCCATCGCCACGCGCATGAAGCGAGGGCATGACGTGTACGTGCGCTGGCACCGGCGCCGGTGATGCTGCCATTGGCTGACGCGGCAGCTGCACCATCCCTCGGCGCGCCCGATGGCTGCAGGTGCGCGCTGGGCGGCGACGGGACACTTGCATGGCAGCAAGTCGGCAGGGAAATCGCGTGATGCGTCTGCCCGTGCAGTTGATCGCGGCGATCGAGGGCTTCGACCTGTGGAATTCGCCCTGGGCCTTCCTTGACACCGTGCGTTCGGCACCACCACTGGATGCGGACGATCGCCGGTTGCTGGACGCACTCTGGGCGGTGGCCTGCGATGCCGAGCATTGGATGACGACGTGCACGCTCCAGGCGGGCGCTGCAGCCGCCGAGACGGCGCTGGCCCAGCGCTACGCCTGGCTGTCGCCGCTGGCCTGCAGGCAACTTGCCAGGGCGGCGTCCTACCAATGGCGCTAGCGCGAGCGCGTGGCGGACGCAGTGCGACGGCAATCTGCCGCGCAATGCGACGCCCTTGTGCCGGAGCGAGGACGCGTCTGGCCTTTTGCAAACCTGACGCACTCGGCATTGCGCACTGGCGGTACCGCGCGTTGCGCAGCACACCGATCGGCTAGGTCGGTTGCAGCAACCGCCGCAGCTGCGCCTTGAGCTGGCGGCCGTGTTCGTGGAAGTAGCTGCGCTCGTCGCGCCAGGCGGGAAACCGCCGCTCCACTTCGGCCCAGAACGCCGGCGAGTGGTTGGCCTGCAGCAGATGGCAGAGCTCGTGCACCAGCACGTATTCGAACGCCGATGAGCGGCCCAGCACCAGCGCCAGATCCAGCGCCATCGAGCCATCCGGCGCGAGCGAGCCCCATTGCGAGGACATCACCTTCAGCCGCACGCGCGCCGGTGGGCGCGGCAGCCCCGGCAGATAGGTGGGCAACCAGCGGCCGACATCGGCGCGTGCCTGCGCCTCGTAGAATTCCTTCAATGTGCGGCGCAGGCCCGCTTCGCCCAAACGCGCCGGCACATGGAAATGCGCGCCCGTGTCGTCGAGGTCGATGCGCGCGTAGCGCGCTTCGTGCCAGGCCAGCGGCAGCAGCGCGCCGCGCAATGGCAACACCCCCGGCACGCCGCGTTGCAGCGCGGGAAACGCATCGACCTGCTGGTAACGCGACAGCTGGGTGCCCAGCCAATCCAGATGCGCGTGCACGAAGCGCTCGCCGGCCACCAGGCTCGCACGCAGCGGCAGGGTGAGCCGCGCGCCGCGCTCGTCCACGCTGAGCTTGATACGGCGCGCGCGTGGATCGCGTACGCGCAGCACCTCGATCTCGGCACCATCCAGCTGCACGCGCAAGCAGTCGCGTTCGACGACCTGCGGAGCGGGTGCAATCAGACGGCGGACGGGCTTGAACATGGGCACAGGATAGCGCTGCGATGTGTCAGGTGGTGAGAGCTTGCGCGCGATGTGCTGGCGCAGCCAGCGACGCGTGCGGAGCCGACCGACGCCGACGATGTCCTGCGACCGACGGCGCTGCCGGTACGCATTGCGACAGGGCCGATGAGCAGCAGCGCGCGGCAGACAGCGGCGCTGACGATGTCGGCAAGGCGCGATCGCGCTTGCATGGAGTGTCTGCCAGCATCGACTGCGGCGGCCTGTCCGCATCCCGGCTGGGAGCAGGCGCCAACCTCACGCGTTGCGCCACGGCAGGCGGGCGACCGGGCGTGCATGCGCCCGGTCGCCAAACCGGATCACTCGGCCTTGCTGAGCTTCAATGCGCTTTCCAGCAGCACGAACAGCCGGCGCACTTCGGCGCTCATCAACGCGAAACGCGCATCGAGTTCGGCACGCGCGCCGTCGTCTTCGCTATGTTCGAGCTGGTCCAACGCCCCGTCCAGGAACTTGAGCTTGCGGATCACCAGATCGTCGCCGAGTACGAACGAGAGATTGTCGTCCAGCACCAGCGCCAGCTTGGTGACCTGCTTGCCGGCTTCCAGATGCTTGTCGATCTCGTCGCCGCGCAGCTCCTGATGCTGGCACTTGACCACCGCGCCGCCTTCGATGGGATCCTTCATCTCGCATTCTTCGCCCAGGCTCAGGCCATCGGGCAGCGGTTCGCCAGCGATCCAGCCGGTGAGGATGGCGCGCGGGGCGACCTCGGCGTTGAGCGGCAATGCCGGGAAGCTGCCAAGCGCACCGCGGATCTCGCTCATCACATTCTCGCCGCTCTTGCGGCTGGAGGTGTTGACCGCGATATAGCCGTGCTGCAGATCCAGGATGGCGTCGGTGCGCGAGCTCTTGACGAAGGCGCGCGGCAGCAGCTCATGGATCAGGTCGTCCTTGAGCCGCTTGCGCGCCTTGCCACCCGGGCGGCGGCCTTCCTTTTCCTCGATCTCGGCCACCTTGCGCTCGAGCAGGTCATTGACCACCGCGCCGGGCAGGATCTTGTCCTCGCCACCGACGGTGAGCCACAGGAAATCTTCCAGACGGTGCGAGAGCACTTCCTGCTCGTCGCGTCCGAACGGCGATATGAAGCCGCGCGAACTCATTTCCAGCGGGCCGACCGGCTTGAGCTGCACCTGTGGCAGCAGCGTCTCGATCTCGGAG
Source organism: Xanthomonas sp. NCPPB 1067 (assembly GCF_020783795.1). Taxonomy (NCBI): domain Bacteria; kingdom Pseudomonadati; phylum Pseudomonadota; class Gammaproteobacteria; order Lysobacterales; family Lysobacteraceae; genus Xanthomonas; species Xanthomonas sp. NCPPB 1067. Next base: position 1,952 of record NZ_JAJGQG010000011.1, on the reverse strand, counting down.
AAATCCAGCGTGGTGGGAAAACGGAACAGCGTGAGATTGCGAAAGAACATGGATAAGACCAAAGAGGGGAAACGTGGAGGTGGAAGACCGACGGTGACCGGGCGGGCGCGTCAGTCGCTATCGTGGCTGCCGTCGTCGGCAGCGTGCCAGTCAGCGGGATCGGGCGCGCCGGCATCGGGGCGGCGGCCAAGCGCCAGGAAATCGAACAGGGCGCGGTCGGCCAGCTGCTCGGGGCGCACGTCGCCCAGCGCACGCGCGATCTGCTCGACGCGCCCGGGCTGTTCCCGATCCCATTGCTGCAGCATGCGGCCGATCTGCTGGCGCTGCAGGTTTTCCTGGCTGCCGCACAGGTTGCAGGGAATGATCGGAAACTGCCGCGCCTGTGCGTAGGCGGCAATATCGGCCTCGCGCACATAGGCCAGCGGGCGGATGACCACGTGCGCGCCATCGTCGCTGCGCAGCTTGGGCGCCATCGCCGCCAGGCGCGCGTGGTGAAACAGGTTCATGAAGAACGTGGCCACGATGTCGTCGCAGTGGTGGCCAAGCGCGATCTTGGTCACCCCGTGCGCCTGCGCGTAGGCGTACAGGGCGCCGCGCCGCAGACGCGAGCACAGCGAACACATGGTCTTGCCGGCCGGAATCACCCGGCTGACCACCGAATAGGTGTCCTGCTCGACGATGTCGTAAGGCACGCCCAGTGTGCGCAGATAGGTGGGCAGCACGTCGGCGGGAAAGTCCGGCTGTTTCTGGTCCAGATTCACCGCCACCAGCGTGAACGGCACCGGCGCCTTGCGCTGCAGCTGCAGCAGCATGTCCAGCAAGGTGTAGCTGTCCTTGCCGCCGGACAGGCACACCATCACCTTGTCGCCGGCGGCGATCATGCCGAAATCGGCGATCGCCTGGCCGACCTGGCGTTGCAGGCGCTTGCCCAGGCGCAGTCGCCGCTGGCGCGGGTCGCGCGGCGCGGGATCGGCCAGGGGTTGCGGCAGCGGCAGGACGGCGGTCATGAGCTGCCCATTGTAGCTGCCGGGGAGATTTGGATCGGGAGTGGATTGGGTCGTGAGGTCAGCGGTGGCTGCCCCCATCCGCCCTTCGGGCACCTTCCCCCGTGAACGGGGGAAGCGAGCAAGCCCTGGTCGTGAGCTGCCCATCGTAGCTGCCGGGGGATTTGGATTGGGAGTGGGATTGGGTCGTGAGGTCAGCGGTGGCTGCCCCCATCCGCCCTTCGGGCACCTTCCCCCGTGAACGGGGGAAGGGAGCAAGCCCTGGTCGTTAGCCGCCCACTGTAGGTGCCGGTTGGATTTGGATCGGAGTGGGATTGGGTCGTGAGGTCAGCGGTGGCTGCCCCCATCCGCCCTTCGGGCACCTTCCCCCGTGAACGGGGGGAAGGGGGCAAGCCCTCTCCCGCTGTTGATCGTCCCTCTCCCGCCTGCGGGAGAGGGTGCCCGAAGGGCGGGTGAGGGCCCGCTGGCACGCCCGCATCTCGCAGCGCAGCAAGCCTTTCGATGGCCGGCTGGGTAAAGTCGGCAGCAACGCTCGGCCTGGGATGGGCATGCCACTTTCAGCTTCGCTACAAGGCGCGGCTTTTTTCGGTCGCGATTGTGGTAGCGCTAACATTCACGCCAACGGCGTCGCGATCCGGCAAAACCTGCGACGCGGCACGGTCGTGACCATGCATCCAGCCATCCCGCATCCACGCTGCAGCGCCCCTCGCATCCGCGCCAACACCCTCTTCGTTCGTGCAGGAGTCACCCCATGAGCAACACCGTGTACATCGGCGCCAAGGAATACTTCCCCGGCATCGGCAGGATCGGCTTCGAAGGCCGCGACTCGGACAACCCGCTGGCGTTCAAGGTCTACGACGCCAACAAGACCATCGGCGACAAGACCATGGCCGAGCACCTGCGCTTTGCCGTGGCCTACTGGCACAGCTTCTGCGGCAACGGCGCCGA